>JBOIFE010000129.1:0-11480 GCA_050741015.1 Burkholderiales bacterium
CACTTCATGGACACGATCGAAGGCAGCAAGTGGCTCGCCGACCAGGATCTCGCGTGGACGCTGGTGACCAAGGCGGTCGAGCGCATCCATGAGCTCGAGAACGAGCTCGGCTGTTTTTTCGATCGCAATCCCGACGGCACCGTGCACCAGAAGGCCTTCGCCGGGCAGACGTTCGATCGCACGGTGCACAAGGGCGACCTGACCGGCATCGAGATCATCAACCGGCTGGCCGAGCAGGTGTGGGCGCGCGGCATCGAACGGCTGGAGGAGCATCGCGCGCTCGACTTCATCCTCACTCCCGATGGTTCGGCGCTCGCCGCCGTGCTGCTGGTCGACATGCGCACCGGCGAGTACGTGCTGGCCGAGGCCAAGGCGGTGCTGCTCGCCACCGGCGGCGGTCCGACGATGTACCGCTACCACACGCCCTCGGGCGACAAGAGCTGCGATGGCCTCGCCATGGCGCTGCGCGCGGGATTGCCTCTGCGCGACATGGAGATGGTGCAGTTTCACCCCACGGGCCTGCTCGCCGGTGCGCACACGCGCATGACCGGCACGGTGCTGGAGGAAGGCCTGCGGGGCGCGGGCGGGTTCCTCCTCAACGGCGCGAAGGAGCGCTTCATGCCGCGCTATGACCCGCTCGCGGAGCGCGCGACGCGCGATTTCGTCTCGCGCGCGATGTTCACCGAGATGCGCAAAGGCGCTCGCTCGCCCAACGGCGGGCTCTACCTCTCGATGGCGCACCTCGGACGCGAGCGGGTCGTGCGCGACTTCAAGGGCATGGTGGAGCGCTGCGCGGACTGCGGATTCGACCTCGCGGGCGGGCTGGTCGAGGTCGTCCCGACGGCGCACTACCTGATGGGCGGCGTGGAGTTCGCGCCGGATTGCACTACGGCGCTGCCCGGCTTGTTCGTCGCGGGCGAGGACGCGGGTGGCGTGCACGGTGCGAATCGCCTGGGCGGCAACGGCGTGGCGAACTCGACGGTGTTCGGCGCCGTGGCCGGGGACAGCATGGCCGCCTGGGTGCGAGCGGACGGCGCCCTTCGCGACCCCGACCCCGCTGCGCTGGAGGCCGCCGTCGCGCGCTGCGAGCCGCCCGCGGCGGCTTCGCACGGGGGGATCGAGCCGCTGCGCGAGCGGCTTTACGACGTAATGTGGGACAAGGTCGGCATCATCCGCGATCGCGCGGGCCTGCAAGGCGCGCTTGCCGAGCTGGCGCATCTCGAGTCCGAGCTCGCCGCCACCGGCGTCGCGGGCGCCGACCGCGCGTTCAACCTTTCCTGGCACGACTGGCTCAACCTGAAAAGCCTCGCACAGGTGAGCCGCGCCATCGCCACGGCAGCACTCGCGCGCGAGAACTCGCGCGGCGCGCACTTCCGGGAGGACTTTCCCGACGCGGGTTCGCTCGAGCGCTCGGCCTACTCGAGCCTTCGGCTCGCGGGCGACCGGCTCGCGCTCGAGATGAAGCCGGTCGCC
Source organism: Burkholderiales bacterium (assembly GCA_050741015.1). Classification (GTDB taxonomy): domain Bacteria; phylum Pseudomonadota; class Gammaproteobacteria; order Burkholderiales; family SG8-39; genus JAABQT01. The sequence continues at coordinate 1,474 of JBOIFE010000129.1, forward strand.
TTCACCCGCGTCAAGCCCGGAGAAACGCTGTTGTAGGGTGGGCCCATGGCCCACCGTACGGTCACCACCGTACCGTCAGCCCACGTGCTTCCTGAAGAACTCGAGCGTCCTCGAGCGCGCGAGCTTCGACGCCTCGGGATTGAAGGACCCACGCATGTCGCAATTGAAGCCGTGACCCGCGCCGGCATAGTAGTGCGCCGTGATCTCGGGATGCGCCTTCGCGATCGCCTTGGCCTGCTCCAGCGACGGCGACTGGTCGAGCTCGCCGAAGTTGCATAGGGTCGGTACCTTCGGCTTCTCGCCGATGAAGTTCGCCATGCCGCCGCCGTAGTACGGCACCGCGGCCGCGAGCCCCACTATGGCGTGCGCCGCACGCCAGACCACCGTGCCGCCCCAGCAGTAGCCGACGATGCCGACTTTGCCCGCCTTCTTCGCCTCGGCGACAGCGGCCTCGACATCGAGCATCGCCTGCTTCCAGTCGATCTTCTGCATCAGCGCGCGGCCGGCTTCGATCTCGGGCGGCGTGTAGCCGGTGTCGTAGCCGGGCTGCAGCCGGTCGAACATCGCGGGCGCCACCGCGACGTAGCCGTCGGCGGCATAGCCGTCGGCGATCGACTTGATGTGCTTGTTGACGCCGAAGATCTCCTGGATCACGACGATGGCGCCGCGCGGCCTGCCCGACGGGTCGGCGCGGTAGGCGGCGAGCTTGTGCCCGTCGGCCGCCTTCAATTCGATCATGCTTCCCATGCGTCCTCCTCCTGAAAAGGCTGCGGTTAGAATCGCAATTATGAAGAAGAAGCCGCGGGAACTGTTCCATTTGGCGAAGCAGTCCCTGCTGAAGGCCGGCGCACACGATTCGATGGCCGACGCCGCGGCGCAACATGTGGTGCGCGCGGAGGAGCAGGGCCTGTCCACGCACGGCATGTCGCGAGTGCCGTTCTACTGCTCGATGCTGCGCAACGGCCGCGCCGACGGCAGGGCACGCCCCTCGATGAAGGCCGAGAAGGCCGGCGTGTGCCTGATCGACAACGCCGATGGCCTGCCTTACGAATCCTGCGCCTGGGCGATCGAGGAGGTGATCCAGCGCGCGCGGCGCAACGGCATCGCCTTCGCCGGCGTCACCAACAGCGCCCACGTCGGCGTGCTCGGCATCCACCTGCTGAAAATCGCCGCCGAGGGCTATGTCGGCGTCGCCTTCACCAATTCGCCGGCAGCGATCCCTCCGTGGGGCGGCCGCAAGGCGCTTTTTGGCACCGATCCTGTCGCGTTCGCGTTCCCGCGCAAGGACGCGGATCCCATCGTCGTCGACCTTGCGCTCACTACGGTGGTTCGCGGCAAGATCATGATGGCGATGCAAAAGGGCGAGCGGATTCCTGAAGGATGGGCGCTCGACCGCGACGGCAAGCCGACCACCGACCCGAAGGAGGCAATCGAGCGCGGGAGCCTTTTTCCGATTGGCGGCGCGAAGGGTGCGATGCTCGCGCTCGCCTTCGAGCTCGTGTGCGCGGCGCTCACGGGCGCGGCGATCGGGTCCGAGGCCGATTCGTTCTTCGCCGAGCACGGCAACAAGCCGAGGATCGGCCAGGCCTTCCTCGCGATCGATCCCGGCGCGCTCGCGGGCCGCGAAAAGTACCTGGAGCGCGTCGAGACCGTGGTGCGCGCCATGCTTGCCGACGAGGGCGTGCGCCTGCCGGGGTCGAAGCGATTCGCGTCCGAGAAGACGCTGCGCGCCACGGGCATCGAGGTTCCGGACGACCTGCTCGCGAAGATCGAGAAGCTATGTACGACGTCGTAGTCGAGTTTCCGAAGATGAAGCTTGGCGTGGCGACGCGCGACGGGAAGGTCACGGGCATCCGCTACCTGCCGCCGGCCACTCGAGTGAAGCCGCCGGCGAACGCGCTCGCCGAGCGCGCCGCGCGCCTGCTCGAGCGCTATCGCGACGACCCGGACACGGTGTTCGATCTGCCGCTCGAGATCGAGGGTACGCCGCTACAGAAAGGCGTATGGGGGGCGATGTGCGCGATCCCGCGCGGCCGTACGCGGACCTACGGCGATCTCGCGCGGGAGCTCGGTGCCGAGGCGCGCGCGATCGGCCAGGCCTGCGGCGACAACCGTCTTCCGATCGTCATTCCCTGCCACCGCGTAGTCGCCTCGGACGGGCTGGGCGGCTTCGGGCATTCAACCGGCGGCTACCTGCTGGAGGCGAAGCGTTGGCTGCTAATGCACGAAGCGCGCGCGGACGCGTTCGAGCTCAGGCCCTGAGCGAGGCCGACGCCGCGCTCGTCGACTCGTTCGCCGACGCGCTGTGGCTCGAGGACGGGCTGGCGCGCAATACGCTGGAAGCGTACCGCCGCGACCTGGCGCAGCTCGCCGCATTCCTGAAAGGCCGCCCGCTCGCCGCTGCACGCGAGGTCGACCTGTTCGCGTTCCTCGCTGCGCGCCGCGGGCGCGCGACGAGTGCGGCGCGCATGCTCTCGACGCTGAAGCGCTTCTTCCGCCATTGCCTGCGCGAGGGCCGGCGGCGCGAGGACCCGACGCTGCGGCTCGATCCGCCCAAGCGCGTGCCGCGCTTTCCCAAAGTCCTGTCCGAGGCCGACGTGGAGTCGCTGCTCGCCGCGCCCGATGCCGCGATGCCGCGCGGCCTGCGCGACCGCGCGATGCTGGAAGTGCTCTACGCCTCGGGGCTGCGCGTGTCCGAGCTGGTGGCGCTCAAGACCTTCGAGGCGAGCCTTGACGCAGGCGTGGTGCGCATCCTCGGCAAAGGCAACAAGGAGCGCCTCGTGCCGCTCGGCGAGGAGGCGGTGTCCTGGGTGCAGCGCTACCTGCGCGAAGCGCGCCCGGCGCTGCTCAAGCGTCGCTCGAGCGACGCGCTGTTCGTGACCGAGCGCGGCGCCGGCATGACGCGCCAGGCGTTCTGGCACCTGCTCAAGCGCTACGGCCACGCGGCGATTCCGGGCAAGTCGCTTTCGCCGCACGTGCTGCGCCACGCGTTCGCCACGCACTTGATCAATCACGGGGCGGATTTGCGGGTGGTGCAGATGCTGCTCGGTCATGCCGACATCTCGACCACGCAGATCTACACGCACGTCGCGCGCGAGCGGCTGAAGGCGCTGCACGCGAAGCACCACCCGCGTGGCTGACACGCCGGCCGACGCGGCGCTCGAGGACTAGCGGCCCTCGCGGCGCCGCTCGATCGAGACGCCGACGAACTTCGCGTTGGGCAGGATGCCGATCTTGGCCACGCTGACGCGGGCCCAGGGCGCGCCGAGCTCGTCCAGCAGCAACCGCGCAATGCGCTCGGCGAGCGTTTCCACCAGCTTGAAGTGCCCGCTGCCGGCGAGCGCCCGGATCTTCAGCGCTGCCTGCTCATAGTCGATCGTGTCGGCGACCTTGTCGCTCGCGAACACCGCAGTACCGGGCAGACCGATGTCGAGGTCGATCGAGAGCGTCTGCGCCACATGACGCTCGCGCTTGTGGATGCCGATGAGCGCCTCGACGCGCAGGTCGCGAATCTGGATGGCGTCCATGCCCGGGCGATTATAGGGGCCGCGGTAACATTCGGGCCATGCAGAACGTGCTCGTCGTCCTTGCCGCGTTCCTGGTTGGCTCGGTGTCCTTCGGCATCGCCTTGTCGCGCGTGTTCGGCATGGCGGACCCGCGTTCCTACGGCTCGGGCAATCCGGGCGCCACCAACGTTCTGCGCAGCGGCCGCAAGCTGGTCGCGGCCCTCACGCTCCTCGGCGACGCGGGAAAGGGCTGGCTGGCGGTTGCCGCGGCCCAATGGTGGACCGGGCAGTCCGCCCTCGATGGCGTCGTCGTGCCGCTTGCCGGCGTCGCGGTGTTCCTCGGGCATCTGTACCCGGTCTTCCACGGCTTCAAGGGCGGCAAGGGCGTGGCGACCGCGGCGGGCGCGCTGCTGGGATTCAACCTCTGGCTGGGGCTGGGCACGCTGACTACCTGGGCGGCGATGATCGCGTTCTTCCGCATCTCGTCGCTCTCGGCGCTGGTCGCTGCGCTGTTTGCGCCGTTCTTTGCGTTCTGGCTGTTCGGCCTGCGGCCGGTGCTGCCCGCCGTCGGTGCGATCGCGCTCCTGCTGATCTGGCGCCATCGGGAAAACATCCGGCGCCTGTGGGCCGGCGAAGAGGGGCGCGTGGGCGCTAAGGCAAGCCCGCCGCCGACAGATCCCAGCGCGGACGGACGGTGAACGCCCGCGAGGCGGGGCCGACGAGCCCCGCCTGCAGCCGCAGCGCCGCGGCGAGGGCGATCATGGCGCCGTTGTCGGTGCACAGGGCGGGCTCGGGGTACAGCACGTCAAAACCGGCCGCCTGGCCGCGCGCGTCGAGCGCGGCACGCAGGCGCTGGTTGGCGCCCACGCCGCCAGCGACCACGAGTTGTGTGAGCCCGGTGCGCTCCATGGCGAGCGTGCATTTCGCCACCAGCACGTCGACGACCGCATCCTCGAATGCGCGCGCCACGTCGGCGCGGAATTGCTCGTTCGGCTTCGCGCCGCGCACGAGCAGCATGACGGCCGTTTTAAGTCCGCTGAAGCTGAAGTCGAGATTGCCACTGGCGACGAGGGGGCGGGGAAGCAGGTAGCGGCCGGCGTGCCCCTGGTCGGCAAGCGCGGCGATGGCCGGTCCGCCCGGATAGCCCAGTCCGAGCAGGGTCGCCGTCTTGTCGAAGGCCTCGCCCGCCGCGTCGTCCAGGGTCTCGCCGAGCAGCGCGTAGCGACCCACCTCCTGCACCCGCATGAGCTGCGTGTGCCCGCCCGAGACAAGGAGGGCGACGAAGGGAAATTCCGGGCGCCGGCCCGAGAGCAGCGGCGACAGCAGGTGACCCTCGAGGTGGTGGATGCCAATCGCCGGCACGCCGAGGCCGGCGGCGAGCGCGTGCGCGAACGAAGCGCCGACCAGCAGCGCTCCGGCGAGCCCCGGACCCTCGGTGTACGCCACGCCGCCGAGCTCGACGGCCTGCCGCGCGGCTTGCGCAAGCACGCCGCGCGCGAGGGGAACGAGCCGCCGCACGTGGTCGCGCGAGGCCAGCTCGGGGACGACGCCGCCGAAGGCCTCATGCATCTCGACTTGCGAGTGCACCGCGTGCCCGAGCAGCTGGCCGGCGACGGTGTCGTACAGGGCCACGCCGGTCTCGTCGCAGGAGGTTTCGATGCCAAGCACGAGCATGGGTCGATTCTCCCTCATCTGCTACAATGCCGGCCTTTCGAATTTGCGGGTGCGGGAATGCCGACTGTCCGGATCAAGGAAAACGAGCCGTTCGAGGTGGCGATGCGCCGCTTCAAGCGCACCGTCGAGAAGACGGGGCTGCTGACCGAGTTGCGTGCACGCGAGTTCTACGAGAAGCCCACGTCCGAGCGCAAGCGCAAGCTTGCGGCGGCGGTGAAGCGGCACCACAAGCGCCTGCGCAGCCAGATGCTGCCGCAGAAGCTGTACTAGAGCGGGTCCCGAGCCCGCCGTCCGCGCGCCCCGGTGCGACTCGCCGGGGCGTTTGCATTTCTGGAGCCCCGCATGAGCCTGAAGGACCGGATCACCGAAGACATGAAAGCCGCGATGCGCGCCAGGGATGCCGCGCGGCTCGCCGCCGTGCGGCTACTGCTCGCGGCGCTCAAGCAGAAGGAGGTCGACGAGCGCGTCGAGCTCGCCGACGCCGACGTGCTGGGCATCATCGAGAAGATGGTCAAGCAGCGCCGCGAGTCGATCGCGCAGTTCGAGAAGGCCGCGCGCCAGGACCTCGCGAACCAGGAGAAGTACGAGATCGGCGTGCTGCAGGCCTACCTGCCCCAGCCGCTGGGCGAGGCCGAGGTCGCCCAGGCCGTGGCGGCGGCGATCGCCGAAGCGGGCGCCGCGAGTGTCAAGGACATGGGCAAGGTCATGGCGCTGCTGAAACCCCGGCTCGCCGGGCGTGCCGATGTCGGCAAAGTCTCCGCGCTCGTCAGGTCCAAGCTCGGCGCATAGCAAATGGGGACAGTCCCCATTTAAACTTCAAATGGGAACTGTCCCCATTTGCCGTGATCCCCGACTCCTTCAAGCAGGACCTGCTCAACCGCGTCGACATCGTCGAGGTGGTAGGTCGCTACGTTCAGCTGAAGAAGGCCGGCGCCAACTACGCGGGACTCTGCCCGTTCCACAACGAGAAGACGCCCTCGTTCACGGTCAGCCCCGCCAAGCAGTTCTACCACTGCTTCGGCTGCCAGAAGCACGGCAACGCCATCGGTTTCCTGCTGGACTACGGGGGGCTGGGCTACGTCGACGCGGTGAAGGAGCTCGCGGCTTCGGTGGGCATGCCGATGCCCGAATGGCAGCCTCGCACGCCCGACGAGGCCAAGCGCATCGAGCGCGAGACCGACCTCGCGGCCCTGATGCAGAAGGCGATGGAGTTCTACCGCACACAGCTGAAGAAGGCGCCGCGCGCCGTCGACTACCTCAAGGGCCGCGGCCTGACGGGCGAGACCGCGGCGCGTTTCGGCGTGGGTTATGCGTCCGACGACTGGCAGGGCCTGAAGGTCGCCTTTCCCGACTACGAAAACGCGGCGCTGGTCGAATGCGGCCTGGTGATCGAGGGCGAGGCAAAGCGCTACGACCGGTTCCGTGACCGCATCATGTTTCCGATCTTCAACCGGCGCGACGCGGTGGTCGGCTTTGGTGGACGCGTGCTCGGCGAAGGCGAGCCGAAATACCTGAACTCCCCGGAAACGCCGCTGTTCCAGAAGGGCCAGGAGATTTACGGCCTCGGGCATGCGCGCGAGGCGATCCGCGAGGCGCGCCGCGCGATCGTCGTCGAGGGCTACATGGACGTGCTCGCGCTCGCGCAGCACGGCGTGGGCTACGCGGTCGCGACGCTCGGGACGGCAACGACGCCGGTGCACGTGACGCGGCTGCTCCGGGAGCTGCGCGAGGCCGGCGCCGAGCTCGTGTACTGCTTCGACGGCGACGCGGCGGGGCGCAAGGCAGCCTGGCGTGCGCTCGAGGTCAGCTTGCCGCTCGCCACCGATACCAGTCTGATCCGGTTCCTGCTGCTGCCCGAGGGCGAGGACCCCGACAGCTACGTCCGCCGCAACGGGCGGGAGCGATTCGAGCGCCTCATCGCAGAGTCGCAGACGCTTTCGGAGTTCCTGCTGGGCGAGTTGCGGGCGCAGGGCGACCTCGCCACGGCCGAGGGTCGATCGCGGTTCCTGGTTGCCGCGCGCGACCTCGTGCAGCGGCTCGCGGCCCCGGTCCTCCGGCTGCAGCTCATGCGGGCCGTCGCGCCGCTCGCGCAGGTTTCACCGGAGGATGTGGAGCGCTTGTTTTCGGGCCCCGACGGCCCCAGATACCGGACCAGCGCGCCGGCCAAGGCGAGCGCGCCGCGCGCGCCTTCCTCGGAAGAGCAGGGCCTGCTGCGATGCCTCGTGGTGGCGCCGTTGCTCGCCCGCGAGCTCGAGGAGGCGCTCCTCGAGGACTCGGCGCCCGAAGCCGCGGTGCTGCGCGAAATCGCAGGGACCCTGACGGACGGCGAAGGCCCGAGCGGGGCCATGCTGGTGGAGCGCTTCAAGGGCGGCGAGCACGAGCAGCTTGTGTACCGGGCACAGGCCTCGGCGCTGGAGAGCCAGCTGGATGCCGATGCGGCGGCGCACGAGTTCCGGCAGCTTCACATCGCGCTGCGCGTACGACGCAAGCATCGCGAAATCGAGCAGTTGAAAGGCCGCGTCGGAGCCGACTCGGCATTGAACGCGGAGTTGAATCAGCGCATCAAAGAGCTACACCAACTGAAAGCCCAGAGGTCTTGAGCGGCGGTTTGAGGTAAAATCGCCCACTTTTTTTCCGGCCCGGCGGCCCCTGGGACGAGGACGAGGTAAGCATGGCCATCGCAAAGCGCAAGTCGAAGTCGAAGCAACCTCGCAAGGCCGCCAAAAAGGCCAAGCCTATCAAGATGTTGAAGAAGAAGGCGCGTCCTGCGCCCCGCAGGCCGGTGCGCGCCAAGGCATCGCGCCCGGTAGCCCGCAAGGCAAAGCCCGCCAAAGCGCTCGCGCACAAGGCGCCCGCGCACAAGGCACTCCCGCACAAGTCACTCCCGCACAAGTCACTCCCGCTCAAGGCGCCTGCGCACGCGAAGTTGCCCCAGGTGGACAAGGCTGCGGCGGACAAGGGCAAGAAACCGACCATCAAGAGCGCCAAAGCGGCGCTCGAGCAGCTCGAGGCCAAGCTCGCCCAAGGCGCCAAGGCGAAAGCCGGGCGCGGCCGCCCGGGCCGCAAGGCGAAGAAGGAAGAGTGGCTCGCGGCGATGGCCGTGCTGCCCAAGGAGGACGCCGAGACGCGGCGCATGCGTCTGAAGACCCTGATCAAGCTCGGCAAGGACCGGGGCTTCCTCACCTACGCCGAGATCAACGACCACCTGCCCGACGACCTGGTCGATGCCGAGCAGATCGAGGCGATCATCTCGACCTTCGGCGACATGGGTATCCAGGTCTACGACCAGGCGCCCGACCAGGAGCAGCTGCTGATCACCGCCGAGTCGGCCCAGGTCGCCTCCAACGACGAAGACGTCGAGGAGCAGGCCGAAGCGGCGCTGTCCACCGTCGACTCGGAGTTCGGCCGCACCACGGACCCGGTGCGCATGTACATGCGCGAAATGGGCTCGGTCGAGTTGCTCACGCGCGAGGGCGAGATCGAGATCGCCAAGCGCATCGAGGAAGGCCTGCGCCACATGGTTCAGGCCATCAGCGCCTGCCCGACGACCGTGCGCGAGATCCTGGATCTCGCCGACAAGGTCGAGAAGGAGGAGGCGCGCATCGACGAGGTGGTCGACGGGCTGATCGACCCCAACGCCAAGGACGACTTCGACCCGAAGAAGGCCGAGGCCGCGAGCGAGGAGGAGGAGGAGGAGCAGATCGAGGAGGAGGAGGCCGAGAGCGAGGAGGACGAAGGCGCGGCGCAAACGGCGAGCCTGCTCGCGCTGCGCACCGCGGCGCTGGAGAAATTCGCCCGCATCCGGCGCCTCTTTGACCGGTTGCTGCGCGCGCTGGAGAACAAGGGCTCCAAGGACAAGGACTACCTGCGCGTGCGCGAGCAGATTTCCGCCGAGCTGATGACCATCCGCTTCACCGCGCGCACGGTGGAGCGGCTGTGCGACAGCGTGCGCGGCCTGGTCGAGAACATCCGCAGCCACGAGCGACAGATCCATGACATCTCGGTGCACAAGGCGCAGATGCCGCGCCAGCACTTCATCAAGGTCTTCGTCGGCACCGAGGGCTCGAAGCGCTGGCTGACCGCGGAAATCAACGCCGGCAACCCCTGGAGCGAGCAACTCGCGCGCGCCGAGCCCTCGATCCTCGAGCTGCTGGGCAAGATCCAGGGCGTGTCGCAGAAGATGGGCATCCCGATCCGCGACCTGAAGGAAATCAACAAGCAGATGTCCACGGGCGAGGCCAAGGCGCGCCGCGCGAAGCGCGAGATGACCGAGGCGAACCTGCGCCTCGTGATCTCGATCGCGAAGAAGTACACCAACCGCGGCCTGCAGTTCCTCGACCTGATCCAGGAGGGGAACATCGGCCTGATGAAGGCGGTGGACAAGTTCGAATACCGCCGCGGCTACAAGTTCTCGACCTACGCCACCTGGTGGATCCGCCAGGCGATCACGCGCTCGATCGCCGATCAGGCGCGCACCATCCGCATCCCGGTGCACATGATCGAGACCATCAACAAGATGAACCGGATTTCGCGCCAGATCCTGCAGGAGACGGGCTCCGAGCCCGATCCGGCGACCCTGGCGCTGAAGATGGAGATGCCTGAGGAGAAGATCCGCAAGATCCTGAAGATCTCCAAGGAGCCGATCTCCATGGAGACGCCGATCGGCGACGACGACGATTCGCACCTGGGCGACTTCATCGAGGATGCGAGCACGGTGGCGCCGATCGACGCCGCGGTCAACGCAAGCTTGCGCGACGTGTGCAAGGACGTGCTCGATACGTTGACGCCGCGCGAGGCGAAGGTGCTGCGCATGCGCTTCGGCATCGA
>JBOIFE010000130.1:0-3982 GCA_050741015.1 Burkholderiales bacterium
GCGCGTTGGCGTACAGGCAGGTGTGGCTCGGGATGCCGTCGCCGATGGTGATCACCGCGCGCCACTTGGCGAAACGGGCGCCAAGCTTGAAATAGGCGGCAAGCCGCTCACGCAGGCCGTACAGGCCTTCGGTGACCTTCTCGCCAGGGCAGAGCGCGAGGTTCTTGACGCCGGTATCCACCTTGATGCCGGGCAGGATGCCTTTCTTCGCCATGTAGTTCGGGAACAGGACGCCGTCGTTGGCCTTCTGGCGCAGGGTTTCGTCGTACAGGATCACGCCCGAGATGAACTGCTCCGCGCCCGGCGTGGTGAACAGCAGCCCACGGTAGGTCCGGCGGCTCTCCTCCGTGCACGGCGTGTCGATGGTCTTGAAGCGGATCTCGCAGGTGCCGCTCGATTCGTCGGCGGCGAGCACGCCTTTGCCGCGCGCGACCATGGCGGCGGCGGTCTTGGATAGCAGGGCCTTGTCCATTCAGGTCCTCCGGCGTCGAACGGGTGAGGCAGGAGCCGCGATTTTAGCGCGCGCGCCAGTACTGGTACTTCATCGTCAGCGCCGAACCGGCGACGATCGCGCCGAACGTCAGGAACGAACCGAGCGCCAGGGTGGAAATCCCCGAGACCGCCTGGCCGATCGTGCAGCCCAGGGCCGTGATGCCCCCGAAGCCCATGAGCAGCCCCCCCACCATGTGATTCGCCGTGTCCTCGGCGTTGCGGAAGCCCTCCCACCGAAAACCGCCCGTAGCGAGCGCGTAGACGGCCGAGCCGGCAATCACGCCCAGGCCGGAGGCGATGCCGTAGGTCACGATGCGGGTCGTATCGGTCCAGAACATCAGGTATTCCAGCGTGTAGGCCATCGGCGAGACGAACGAGAAGGACTCCATGCGCCCGGAGTTGGTCGCGATGAAAGCCTCCTGCAGCGTCTCGGGGTGCTCGGCCAGGTGGCCGATCACGCCGCTGACGACCCAGCCGCCCACCACGACGAGGCCCGTGACCACCCCACCCAGCGTGTAGTCGAAGCTCGAGCGAAAATCCCGGCTCGCATAGGCAAACGCGACCAGCCCGCCGCCGATCAGCGCCGCGAGGCCCGCCGTCCAGGCATCGCGCGATACGCCGGTCGCCGGGGCAAGCAGCGAGGGCAGGTCCTGGCCCGACGCAAAAGTGAGCGAGGCCTTGTCCAGCACGTCGACGCGGAAGGCGCCGAACAGCCCCTTCAGCGTCATGTAGGCGGCGATGCCGAGAAAGACGTAGACCACCACCGACTTCAGGTTTCCGGCGCCGATCCGGATCAGGGTCTTGGAACCGCATCCCGAACCCAGCGTCATGCCCACGCCGAAGAGGAATCCCCCCACCAGGTGCGACAGCCAGCGGAAATCCGGCGACGGGTAGATCGACTTCGACAGGTCGATCACGCCCGCCAGCGCGAGCGCGCTCGTGCCCAGCAGTGCGACCGCGATCGCGAGCAGCCACATGCGCATCCGGCTCGTGTCGCCCATGTTGACCCAGTCCGAAATCGCGCCCATGGTGCAGAAATTGGTGCGATTGCCCACGGCGCCGAAGACGAAGGCCAGCGCAAAGGCGCCCCAGGCCACGTAGGTTGCGAGCCGCGCGGGATCCGTTACGCTCATCTGCTACTTGCGCTGCAGGTAGAAGGTGAATTCCTTCTGTGCCTCGGCATGCTCGAGCAGCGCATTGCCGGTCTGCCGCGAAAAGTTCTGGAAGTCCCGGACCGAGCCGGGATCGGTGGCCAGCACCTTGAGCACCTGGCCCGAGGTCATCTCGGACAGGGCCTTCTTCGCCTTCAGGATCGGCAGCGGGCAATTCAGCCCGCGCGTGTCGAGCTCTTTGTCGAAGTTCATGCGGCGATTTTAGCCGGAATGGGCATTTGCATAGTCCAGCGGCACAGGCTCATCATCTCCGTCTTTGCGCACGGAGGTGCACATGAAACCGCTTTCCGTCGTCGCTTCGCTCGCCGGCCTGCTCGCCGTCGCCGCCGTCGCCCTGGCCCCGGCCGTGGCGCATGCCCAGAAAACCGAGCGTTACCGCGTCGTCTTCCAGGTCAGCGACAACGATCACGCCAAGTGGAACCTCACGCTCAATAACGTGGCCAACGTCCAGGCCGACCTCGGCAAGGACAATGTCGACATCGAGATCGTTGCCTACGGCCCGGGACTGAACATGCTGAAGGCAGAGTCGAAGGTCGCGGCGCGGCTTGCGCAGGCGCTCGACCAAAGCGTCGGTTTGCTGGCGTGCGAGAACACGATGCACAACACGAAGACAACGAAGGCCGACATGTACAGCGGAATCAGCTACGTGGACGCCGGCGTCGTGCACATCATGAAGCGCCAGCGCGAAGGCTGGGCCTATGTGAGGCCGTAGGCGCACCGAGTCGGCGTGCATTCGCTGAGTCTATAACCGCATAGTCGTTTTTTGCCGGCCCGCGGGGAGCCCGCCCCGTAGAATCCCTCGGCGGGAGGGAGTCCGAGGATGTTTTCCAACAATCCGTTCGTCGCGGTGGCCGCGTCGCTGCCGCCGCACTTCATGCAGGCGTTCATCGTGGTCATGGTCGTTGCCGTGATCGCGGGCACGCTGTTCGACGTCGTGCACAAGGGCAGCGCCCGCTACTTCTTCGACAACTGGCGCCGCGCCAAGGCCAAGGGCGGCAAGACGCTCGCCAGCGGCGAGCTTGCGTCGATCGCGTTGCAGACCGTTGCGGTCGATGTGCTCGCCTCGGGCGAGTTTTGCGGCACGCGTCGGCGCATCGCGCACCTGCTCGGCATGTACGGCTTCGTGCTCTACGTGCTCGCGACCGCGGTCATGGTGTTCGACCCCGCGGCGAGCGCGCATTGGGCGCAGCTCTGGTGGGTCGGCGGACTGATGATCTGCGTCGGCGGCTACTGGTTCTGGTTCTTCATCCGCGTGGACGTCGCCGCAGAGGGAAATTCCCGGTTCCGCGTGGTCCAGGCGGACCTGTTCATCCTGTCGCTGCTCGCCAGCACGACGCTCGGCCTGCTCTGGGCCGCGGCGGGCGGCGGGGTCGGCGCACTGTTCTTCCTGTATCTCGTCGCCACGGCGGTGCTGTTCTTCGGTGTGCCTTGGTCGAAGTTCGCGCACATGTTCTTCAAGCCCGCGGCGGCTTTCGAGAAGCGCGTGTCCAACGCCGACGGCACGCGCAGCAACCTGCCCGCGCCGGCCGACGCGCCCGAAGCCTTCAGCCGCGCGCGCGAGCGGCCCCAGCACTACTGAGAGAAAGCGAGCCATGCCGACCTTCGTCTACATGACCCGGTGCGACGGCTGCGGCCACTGCGTCGACATCTGCCCGTCGGACATCATGCACATCGACAAGACGTATCGGCGTGCCTACAACATCGAGCCGAACATGTGCTGGGAGTGCTACTCGTGCGTGAAAGCGTGCCCGCAGAACGCGATCGACGTGCGCGGCTACGCCGACTTCGCGCCGCTCGGCCACAGCGTGCGCGTGCTGCGCGAGGAGGCCAAGGGGACGATTTCGTGGAAGCTCAGGTTCCGCGACGGCCGCGAGAAGAATTTCGAGTCGCCGATCCGAACGACGCCCTGGGGGTCGATCAAGGGGCCCGCCGAGTACGCCGCGCCGCGCCCCGAGGATTTCACCCGGCAGGAGCTCGCGCACGAGCCGGAAGCGCTCAACACCCAGGGCGGCCTGCCCGCCCTGCGGCCGGATCAACTCAAGCAGGGAGTCGTGTGATGGGCCTGTTCGGCGGCAGGAAGACGGTTTACGTCGACGCCGACATCCTGGTCATCGGCGGCGGCATGGCCGGCTGCGGCGCGACCTACGAGTCCCGCTACTGGGGGCGCGACCTGAAGATCGTGTGCGTCGAGAAGGCGAACATCGAACGCAGCGGCGCCGTCGCCCAGGGCCTGTACGCCATCAACTGCTACATGGGAATGCAATGGGGCGAAAACCAGCCCGAGGACCACGTGCGCTACGCGCGCAACGACCTCATGG
>JBOIFE010000131.1:0-11553 GCA_050741015.1 Burkholderiales bacterium
CCTACCCACAGAGCACCAATCGCAGCGTCAGGACATGGATTTCTGTAACCCATGTCCCCCGACACTTTTGTTACCTATCTCCCCGGCCGCTCAGTTTGTAGATGGTCTTGCCATCCGGGGAACACAAGCACGGCAGGGTGGCACTTAAGCGCCTTTGCGAGCACCTTGGCGCGCTCGACGCCCAGGCGAACGCGGTCGTTCTCGATCGCGGAAAGAGTGGCCTGCGGGATTCCCGTACGCTCCGCGAGCTGGTTCTGGCTCAAGCCCTGGAGCTCGCGGACGATGCGCACGGACTCCCCCACCGACACGGTGATTCGCTTCTTCGCGGGGCGGAACTGGCTCATCTACGGCCTCCGATCGTCATGGGCGGTGATCGATATCACTTGAAACAGTGGCTCTTCGGGCACGGTGCGGTACATCACTCGCCATTTAAGCCCGAGACGGGACGAGCGATGGCCCTTCCACTCTCCAGCAAGGGCTTCGTCATTGAGGCCCTTGATGAGCCTCAGACCCGGCGGGCCGGAAAGCATGGCGATGTCCTTCCATTTCTCGTACCGCTTGAGGACCTCCCGTGGCGCCGACGACGGTTGCTTGTCGACTCGGCGGTGCTCCTCGATACGCCACATGCCGGATTGGGCCTATACCATATATGGCATGTCAAGCTCGGTCGTCCTCTGCGGCATAACGTCCGCGTTGTTAGCGCGCTAGCTGCGCCGTCGCCAGTAGCCCGGACGCCTGCGCTGGTGGGCGACTGCGACGATGACGATGGCGTCGGGATCCTGGCGGTACACGATCGAGTAGGGAAACCGCGCGACGAGCACTCGGCGGCGCTTTGGTCCGACCGCTGAGCCTGCGTCTGGGTACTCGCGGAGGAGAGCGATGGTTCGTTCGACCTCGGCCGCAAATGACCTTCCAAGCCCGGCCATTCGTGATTCGTAGAAGAGCGCCGCCTCTTCAAGTTCCGCATCTGCGTCTGGATGAAACGTGTAGGGAATCACCCCAGACGGCGACGCAGGCGGGCAAACACCTCATCCCCGGGGACAAGTTGTACTTCGCCGCGGTCGATCTGGCCGATACGGCGCTCAATCTCGAGCCGCCAGGCCTCTTCCACGTCTGGATCCCCTGGACCATCAAGCGACTCGATGAGGGAAAGGGCGAGCTCTGCGCGCTCGGCATCAGGCAGTTGAGCGGCCTTTTGCTTCAGTTCGAGTAGCGTGTTGGCCATGGGTACCTCACATCGAACACTGACAGTCGATTATACGTTGCCGCTCTCCAAGCTTTGTCTAGCGCGCTAACGTCCACGCTCACCGGCGCGCGCACCACTGTCGCTAGCAGGCGCCGGCACGTCGCGCGCGGCCAAGTGCGGCGTGCTGTTAGAGCGCAATCCCCAAAACATGGCGAAGACTGCACATGCGTTTGCCAGCGCAAGCGCGACAATCAGCCACGAGTGCGAGTGAATTAGAGTTGCGACCTGCGCGTGGCCAGCGGCCACAGCTTGGACTAGAGCACTTTGCGTATCTTGGGACGCGCAGGTTGCGCACGCGATGGCCGGAGCCTTCTCGGTATATGTGACGTAGGCAGGAGCCAGGGCGAGGGCCACAAGAAGTACATTGGCAACCAAGGCGAGGGCAAGTAGGAGCCAGCGGGCCATTGCGCTCTAACTAGTGATTAGCCGACATGACTCGGCCCTTGAAAGTTGCTACCTGTAGCTGCATGTCTCCAATGATAGAGGCGTGTCTATGCCGATAGGTATCCAAACCCAGGATCACAGATCTAGATACCCCGCGACTGAGTCGCAACCACCTGACCCTTGAACGCCAGCCTCCTGCTACCTCGACAGGCGATATCCGGCAGCCACGCCCGTCCGGCAAACGCTAGAACTTCCGGTCGCGCTGGATCTCAGTCACTTTCCCGCCCGCCAGGGTGATGGTCGCGACGTAAGGATCTGCCTGCGTGGGCAGGTAGGTGTAGGTCCTGAGGGCGAGTACCCCGCGCTCGGTCTCGCGGACCGCGCCCTGGTCGGTAACGAGATCCGGTGCGCCGGCGATGGTGAGCACCTGGCCTTCGGTCATGCCACGCTCGAGTGACAGGTAGCTGCGAAAGTCCAGGCCGCGGGCTTCGCCGGTCTGCGCCAGGGCGGAGGCCGCGGCGAGGGAAAACGCGATGGTGGCAGCGAGTCGAACTAGCCTTGCATTCATATGGGTAACCTCCTGCGGCGACACTAGCGGCAGGAGGACGTCAATGCTGTAACCAATTGCTTCCAGACGTTTCAGGGCTCGCCTATACTTTCCACTCTCATGCAGAAGTCCAACTCCTTCGAGCAAGACCTCGACCAAACTCCCGCCAACCACGCCCCGCTGACGCCGCTCGCATTCATCGAGCGCACGGCGAAGGTGTACCCGAAGCGCATCGCCGTGATCCACGGTAAGCGCCGCTACACCTGGCAGGAGACGTATGCGCGCTGCCGCCGGCTTGCCTCCGCGCTGTCAAAGCGCGGGATCGGCAAGGGCGACACGGTGGCGGCGATGCTCGCGAACACGCCGCAAATGTACGAGTGCCATTTCGGCGTGCCGATGACGGGCGGGGTGCTGAACACGCTCAACACGAGGCTCGACGCGGACGCAATCGCGTTCATGCTGAACCACGGCGAAGCGAAGATCCTGATCACGGACAAGGAATTCTCGGCGACGATCGAAGGGGCGCTGGCGAAGCTCGGGCGCCGCATCGCGGTGATCGATGTCGAGGACCCGGAGTTCGAAGGCGGCAAGCTCCTGGGCGAGAAGACCTATGAAGACCTGCTTCGGGAAGGTGATCCGGATTTCGACTGGCGCTGGCCCGACGACGAGTGGCAGGCGATCTCGCTCAGCTACACCTCGGGCACGACGGGCGATCCGAAAGGCGTGGTCTACCACCACCGCGGCGCCTACCTCAACGCGGTGTGCAACATCGTCACCTGGGGTATGCCTCACCACTCGGTGTACCTGTGGACGCTGCCGATGTTCCACTGCAACGGCTGGACTTTCCCCTGGACGATGGCGGCGAACGCCGGCACGAACGTGTGCCTGAGGAAGGTCGGGGCGGCGAAGATTTTCGAGCTGATCAGGGCGCACAAGGTCACGCACTACTGCGGCGCGCCGATCGTGCACTCGTCGCTGATCAACGCGCCCGATGACATGAAGCAGGGCATCTCGCACAAGGTCTCGGGCATGGTCGCCGCGGCCGCACCGCCGGCGGCGATGATCGAAGGCATGGAGAAGCTCGGCTTTGACATCACGCACGTCTACGGCCTCACCGAGACCTACGGCCCGGCCACGGTGTGCGCGAAGCAGGAGGAATGGAACGAACTCGACATCAGCGAGCGCACGCGCCTGAACGCCCGCCAGGGCGTTCGCTACCTGATGCAGGAAGGCCTCGCGGTGATGGACCCGGACGCGATGAAGCCGGTGCCCGCCGACGGCGAGACCATGGGCGAGATCATGTTCCGCGGCAACATCACGATGAAGGGGTACCTGAAGAACGCATCCGCGACGCAGAAGGCCTTTGCCGGCGGCTGGTTCCACTCGGGCGACCTCGCGGTGATGCAGCCCGACGGCTACGTGAAGATCAAGGATCGCTCGAAGGACATCATCATCTCGGGCGGCGAGAACATCTCGTCGCTGGAAGTGGAGGACACGCTGTATCGACACCCGGCAGTGCTCGCCGCGGCGGTGGTGGCGAGGCCCGACCCGAAGTGGGGCGAGACGCCCTGCGCCTTCGTCGAATTGAAGCCCGGCGCCCAGGTCAGCGCGGAAGCGCTGATCGAGTTCTGCCGCGGGCAGATGGCGAAGTTCAAGGCGCCGCGCGCGGTAGTCTTCGGCGAGCTGCCCAAGACCTCGACCGGCAAGATCCAGAAATTCGTGCTGCGCGAGAAGGCGAAGTCGGCCTCCGCGATCGAGTAGGGAGGACCCATGAGCGCCGTCCCGCAATCGGACTCGCCCGTGCTGCTGCGCGAGGATCGCGACGGCATCGCCACGCTGACGCTAAATCGCCCCCAGCAGATGAACCTGCTGACGAGCGAGATGCTCTCCGCGCTGCAGTCGGCGTTCGACTCGATCGCTGCGGACCGGTCGGTACGCGTCGTCGTGCTTGGCGCCACCGGCAAGGGCTTCTGTGCCGGCCACGACCTGAAGGAAATCCGCGCGCTGAAGGAGCTGCCGAAGATCGAAGCGCTCTTTGCACAGTGCAGCCGCATGATGTCGACGATCCCGAAGATGCCGCAGCCCGTGATCGCCAAGGTGCAGGGCGCGGCGGCCGCTGCGGGCTGCCAGCTCGTCGCGCAGTGCGACCTCGCGATCGCTGCCGACACGGCGAAGTTCGTTACCTCGGGCGTGACCTGGGGCTTTTTCTGCTCGACGCCCGGCGTCGCCGTCGGCCGCAACCTGCAGCGCAAGCACGCGATGGAAATGCTGCTGACCGGCGACCCGATTTCGGCGCAGCAGGCGATGCAGTGGGGTCTGGTCAACCATGTCGTCCCGCCGGTCGAGCTTGACGCCGCGACGCAGGCGCTCGCGGCCAAGCTCGCCGCCAAGCCGCCCGCCACGGTCGCGGCGGGCAAGCGCGGCTTCTACCTGCAGATGGACCAGAGTCTGGACAAGGCCTATGACATCGCCGGCAAGATCATCTCGGCGAGCTTTGCGCACGAGGAGGGGCGCGCCGGCATGGACGCATTCATCGACAAGCGCCCGCCGCCCGGCCCGAAGAAATAGATGGGCCGCTACTACGACGACTTCGCCGTCGGCGACACCTACAAGCACTGGCCCGGCCGCACGGTCTCCGCGGCCGACAACACCTGGTTCACGCTGCTGACGATGAACCAGCACCCGATCCACTTCGACGAGGAGTACGCGAAGCAGACCGAGTTCGGCAAGCCGCTGGTGAACTCGACGCTGACGCTCGCGATCGTGGTCGGCATGAGCGTGCAGGACGTGAGCCAGCACGCGATTGCCAACCTCGGCTGGACAGACATTGCGATGCCGGCGCCGGTCTTCAATGGCGACACGCTCTACGCCGAGTCCAAAGTTATGGAAAAGCGCGAATCGAAGTCCCGTCCCGGCCAGGGCATCGTCACGGTGGCCACGCGCGCCTGGAAGCAGGATGGCACTACCGTGATGACCTTCAAGCGGTCCGTCCTCGTGCCAAGGAAGCCATGAGCGAAGACGGCCCGATCCTGGACGCGATCTCGACGTGGCTCGAGCGCGACGTGCGATCGAAAGTGCGCGCGCTGGAGAAGAAGGACGAGTACCCCGAGAAGATGGTCGAGCAGATGAAGGCGCTCGGCCTCTTCGGCGCGACCATCCCGGAGGAATACGGCGGGCTGGGCCTCTCGGCCGCGACCTACGCGAAGATCGTCGCGCGCATTTCGGAGGTGTGGATGTCGCTGACTGGCATCTTCAACTCGCACCTGATCATGGCCGCGGCCGTAGCGCGCTACGGGACCGAGGAACAGAAACGGCATTTCCTGCCG
This sequence comes from Burkholderiales bacterium, assembly GCA_050741015.1. GTDB lineage: Bacteria > Pseudomonadota > Gammaproteobacteria > Burkholderiales > SG8-39 > JAABQT01. Next base: position 5,504 of record JBOIFE010000131.1, read on the forward strand.
AAGTTCGCCTCGGGCGAGGTGCGCGGCGGGCTCGCACTCACCGAGCCCGACTGCGGCACCGACCTGCAGGCGATCCGCACGCGCGCAGTGCGCGACGGCGACCACTACGTGATCAACGGCACCAAGACCTGGATCTCGAACGGCATCCAGGGTTCGTGCTTCGCGCTGCTGGTGAAGACCAACCCGAACGCGAGTCCGCGCCACAAGGGCATGACGCTGTTCCTCGCCGAGAAGGGCAAGGGCTTCAAGGTGTCGAAGAAGCTGGAGAAGCTCGGCTACAAGGGGATCGACTCGGCCGAACTCATCTTCGAGGACTACCGCGTGCCGGCGGCAAACCTGATCGGCGGCGAGGAAGGCCGCGGCTTTCACCACGCGGTGGGGGGCCTGGAGCTCGGGCGCATCAATGTCGCCGCGCGCGGCGTGGGCGTCGCGAACGCGGCGCTGAAGGACGCCGTGGCCTACGCCCAGGTGCGCAAGACCTTCGGCAAGCCGATCTGCGAGCACCAGGCCATCCAGCTGAAGCTGGGCGAGATGGCCACGCGCTGCGAGGCCGCGCGCCTGCTGGTGGAGAATGCGGCGCGTGCCTATGACGCGGGCGAGCGCTGCGACATGGAAGCCGGCATGGCGAAGTACTTCGCCTCCGAAGCCGCGCTCGAGAACTCGATCGAAGCGGTGCGCATCCACGGCGGCTACGGCTACTCGACCGAGTTCGACGTCGAGCGCTACTACCGCGACGCGCCTTTGATGTGCATTGGCGAGGGCACGAACGAGATGCAGCGCATCATCATCGCCAAGCAGCTGATCGCGCGGAATCCGGCCTGATGCTCCCGCTCGCGGGGCTGCGCATCGTGGCGCTCGAGCTCTACGGCGCCGGGCCATTCGGCACCGCGCACCTCGCCGACCTCGGCGCCGAAGTGATCAAGATCGAGCACCGCGCCTCGGGCGGCGAGATCTCGCGCGCGGTGGGGCCGACGTTCCTCGGCGAGCACGACACCGTGTTCTTCCAGTCGCTCAACCGGAACAAGAAGTCGCTGACGCTCGACCTCAAGCATCCCAAGGGGCGCGAAGTACTGCTGCGCCTCGTGAAGACGGCCGACGGCCTGCTCGGGAACCTGCGCGGCGACCAGCCCGAGAAGCTCGGCCTGACCTACGCCAGCCTCGCGCCTGTCAACCCGAGGATCGTCTGCGCGCACGTCTCGGCCTACGGGCGCGACGGCGCACGCAAGTCCTGGCCCGGCTACGACTACCTGATGCAGGCCGAGGCCGGCTGGCTTTCGCTCACCGGCGAGCCCGACAGCCCGCCCGCGCGCATGGGCCTGTCGGTGGTGGATTACTCGACCGGTACCACCTGCGCGCTTGCGCTGCTGGCCGGCATCCTCGAGGCGCGGCGAACCGGCACCGGACGCGACTTCGACGTGTCGCTCTACGACGTCGCGATGCACCTGCTGAACTACACTGCGGCGTGGTACCTGAACGACGGCCTCGCCACGGGCCGTGCGCCGCGCTCGGCGCATCCGTTCGTCGTGCCCTCGCAGCTCTACCGCACGCACGACGGCTGGATCTTCGTCATGGCGCAGAATCCCCGCTTCTGGGAGCTGCTGTGCGATGCGCTGGGTCGCGGCGAGCTCAAGCGCCGCTACCCGAGCTTCGAGGCGCGGCGCGAGCACCGCGACGAGCTGACGGGGATTCTCGACGAAGAATTCTCGAAGAAGACCACGCGCGAGTGGCTTGATGCGCTGCGCGGCACGGTTCCCTGCGGCCCGGTGTACGACCTGCCGCAGGCGCTCGAGAATCCCTATTTCCTCGAGCGCGGCGGGGTGCAGGTCTTCGACCATCCCGACAAGCCCGGCTTCAAGCTCGTGGCGAGCCCGTTCCGGATCGGCGAGCCGCTGCCCGCGCAGCCCGCGCCGAAGCTGGGCGAGCACACCGACGCGCTGCTCGCGGAACTCGGCTACGGCGCGGCCGAGATTGCGCAGCTGAAGGCCGAAGGCGCGGTCTGATGAAGCTCGAAGGCGTGCGCGTCATCGACCTTTCGCGCTTCCTGCCCGGGCCGCTTGCAACCCAGCTGATGGCCGACCAGGGCGCCGAGGTCATCAAGATCGAGTCGATCGACGAGGGCGAGCCGACGCGCGAGATCGGCCTGAAGCGCGACGGCGTCAGCGTTTATTTCGTCAACACGCAGCGCGGCAAGAAGAGCCTCGCACTCAACCTGAAGGACCCGCGAGGTGTCGAGGTCCTGATGCGGCTCGCCGAGCAGGCGGATGTGATGGTCGAGTCCTTCCGGCCCGGCGTGGTTGACCGCCTCGGCATTGGCTACGCGCAGGTCTCCCGGCGTGCGCCACGGATCGTCTATGCGTCGATCGCTGCCTTCGGCCAGACCGGCCCCTACCGCGACCTCGCCACGCACGACCTTGGCACCGAGGCGATGACGGGAGTGCTGTCGCTCAACCGCGGCGGCGACGGCAGGCCCGCGATCCCCGCGCTCGCCAATGCCGACATGCTGGTGGCGACGATGACGCTGGCGGGCGTGCTGATGGCGCTGCTGCGCCGGCAATCGACGGGGAAGGGCGACTACCTCGACATGGCGATGGCGGATGCCTTGCTCGCCTGCCTGCCCAACAACATGGCCGTCGCGATGACGGAGCGGCGCCAGCTCGAGCCGAAGTCGGAGCGCACGCTGGGCGGCAACGCGCTCTACAACGTCTACGAGACCCGCGACAGCGACTTCGTCGTGCTCGGCGGCCAGGAGCTCAAGTTCGCGAAGAACCTGCTCGAGCCGCTCGGACGGCCGGACCTGGTCGAGCTGTGCAAGCTGCCTCCCGGGTCGGGGCAGGATCCGGTGCGCGCCTTCCTGCGCGATACCTTTCGCACCAGGACCAAGGCCGAATGGATCGCCTGGTTCAAGGGACGCGATATCGCGTTCGCGCCCATGAAGACGCTGCCCGAGGTGCTCGAGGATCCGCATTTCAAGGCGCGCGGCATGGTGCTGAAGGACCGCCGCGGGTGGGATCACCTCGGCATCCCGATCGCCTTCCGCGACGAGCCCGGGCGCGTAAATTTCGACGCGCCCGCGCACGGGCAGCACTCGAGCGCGGTGCTGCGAAGCCTCGGCTACGCCGACGCCGAGATCACGGGCCTGAAATCCGGCGGCGTCGTCAAGGACGCTTGAGCCGGCGCCTGGTCATCGTCAACCCGGCGGCGGGCCGCGGGCGGGTGCGCCGCGAATGGCCGCTTCTCGCCGGCCGCCTGAAATCGGCCAGCGTCGACTTCGAGGTCGCGGAGACGCAGCGGCCCGGGGAAGCTGTCGAGCTGGCGCAGCAGGCGGCGAAGTCCTACGACGTGGTGGTTGCCGCGGGCGGCGACGGCACGGTGCACGAGGTCGTTAACGGCCTGCTGCGCGCGGGCGGCGGCGCCGCCTTCGGCGTGCTGCCGCTCGGATCCGGCGACGACTTCGTGAAAATGCTCGCGCCGCGCGATCCGGTCGAACGCCTTGCCGCGCCACGGATCGTGGCGCACGACGCCGGCATCATTCGCGCTGCGGGTGGTGCGCGCTTTTTCGCCAACGGCATGGACATCGGCTTCGGGGCGCACGGTGCGTACAACGTGCGCAAGGTTCCGCGCTTCCTGAAGGGCTTCGGCGCCTATCTGGGCACGCTCGCAATCACGCTCGTTCGGTATCCAATCCACCAGGTGACGCTGCGCCTGGACGGCGGCGCGCCGATCTCGCAGGCGACGGCAATGGCCGCCGTGATGAACGGGCGCGCCTTCGGCGGCTCGTTCCAGGTCTGCCCGGACGCGCGCGCTGACGACGGCTTGCTCGACGTATTCCTCGCCGACGGGATAGGGCGCCTCGCCATCCTCGGGCTGGTGCCGAAGATCCTGCGCGGCACACACCGGGGCGACCCGCGCATCCAGCTCATGCGAGCGCGGCGAGTCGAGCTGGAGTCCCCGACGCCGCTGCTGGTGGAAGCCGACGGCGAGATCGCGTTCGAGGACGCGCTTCGCCTCGAGATCGAGGTCTTGCCCGGCGCGCTGCGGGTGCTGGGCTAGAGGTAGCCCGGCCCTTCGATCGGGGGATGCTTCCTTAGAAACTCCTCGTTGACCTCGAGGCCGAGCCCCGGCTTCTCCAGGGGCCAGACATTGCCATCCTTGTCCACCTCGTAAGGCCGCGAGACGAGCTCGTCGCGAAACTTGTTGGTGCGCGACACATCGCCCTCGAAGTAGCCGCCGTTGTCGATGGCGCACAGGAAATGGATCGAGGCGGCGTGGTTCAGTCCCGTCATCGAGCTGTGCGGGTGAATCGGCAGCTTGTACGCCGAAGCCATGGCGGCGATACGCAACGCTTCCGTGATTCCGCCCGTCTTCGACAAGTCGGGCTGCAGGATCGTGATCGCGCCGTCCTCGATCACGCGGTTGAACTCGAAGCGCGTGTAGTGGTTCTCGCCCGCCGCGAGCGGTGTGCGCCCCAACCCCTTTGCCAGGACATAGCTGCGGTGGTCGTGCGCAGGGAAGGGTTCCTCCAGCCAGCCGACGCAAAGCTCGTCGAGGCCGGGCATGGCCTGGCGGACATCCTCCACGTCGTAGCCGATGTTGGCATCCGCGAGGATCACCACGTCGTCGCCAAAAGCCTTTCGCACGGCGCGGATGCGTTCGAGGTCGCGCTTGACCGTGTCGCCGACGCGGAGCTTCACCGCCTTGTAGCCGATCGACCGCGACTTGCGCACCTCTTCGACGAGCTGCTCCGGGAGCTGGTAACCGAGCGACACGCCGCCCGCGTAGGCAGGGATGGGCCGCCGCGCGCCGCCGAGCAGCCGATAAAGCGGCAATCCCGCCGCCTTGCCGCGGATGTCCCAGAGCGCCATGTCGATGCCGCTCATGGCGAGGCAGGTGCCTGCGCCCATGCCGTGGCTCGCGAGCTGCTTGTCGTAGATCTTCTTCCACACGCCGACGACATCGTCCGCGTCCATGCCGAGCACGAGTGTCTTCAGCGTGGTCTCGACCAGCTTCGCCACCGCGGTGTGCGCGCGCCCGTGATGCGACTCGCCCCAGCCGACGAGCCCGCCCGCGGTCGTCACCTTGACCACGACGGCGTCGCGCTTGATCGCGGTGCCGATGCCGAGCGCGACGCGGTGCTCGGGCGGGACCGGGAACGAGGTCGGAAAAGCCTGGACGTCAGCTATTTTCAGTTCGGCGGGCATCCCAGGCTTCCGGATTGACGAGATTGACGGGCCGCTCGCCCGCAAGCATGCGCAGCGTCTCGTCAGCGGCGCGCACGCTCGCGCGCGCGCGTGACTCGCGCGTGCTGCCGGCAAGGTGCGGCGTCAGGATGACGTTGTTCAGCGCGAACAGCGGGTGCCCGGGAGGCAGTCGATAGTGCTCGTAGACGTCGAGCATCGCGCCAGCGATGCGCCGCTCGTGCAGCGCGTCGACCAGCGCGGCCTCTTCCACCACCGGCCCGCGGCCGACGTTGATCAACCAGGCTGTGGATTTCATCGCGGCGAGCCGCCCCGCGCCGAACAGGTGCTTCGTTTCGGGCGTGAGCGGGCAGGCGATGACCACGAAGTCCGATTGCGCTACGAGGTCGTCGAGGCCGGCGGGCTGCGCCTCCGCCGGCAGGCGGTCGAGGCGCCGCTGGTGCCCGAGCACGCGCATGCCGAAGCCGCGCACGCAGATCTCGGCCACGCGGCGCCCGATCTCGCCCACGCCGACGATGCCGGCCGTCAATCCGCCGATCTCGCGCGCCGGCATCGCGAGGCGCCTCGCCTCGTCCCAGGGTTGCGTGCGCACGGCCGAGACGATCGCCGCGACGTTGCGCGCGAGCATCAGCATCGCCATCACGCAGTACTCGGCGACCGACTGCGCGTTGACCCCCGGCAGGTTGGAGACCAGCACCCCGCGCGCGCTCGCCGCGGCGAGCGGCACGAGGTCGGTGCCGGTGCCATGGATGGTCACGGCCCGCAGACGCGGGGCGACCTCGAAGATGTCGTCGGGCAGCTTGGAGCGGATGATCGCGCCGTCGACCTCCGGCGCGAGGCGCTTCACGGTCGCCG
>JBOIFE010000132.1:0-1735 GCA_050741015.1 Burkholderiales bacterium
TCGGGATAGTAGACGCCATCCTTCCGATGGACGCCACGCGCCAGGTATTCGAGGTTGACCTGGTGCACGATGCCGATGCCCGGCGGCACCACCTTGAAGGTGTCGAAGGCCTGCATGCCCCACTTCATGAACTGGTAGCGCTCCTCGTTGCGCTTGAATTCCAGCTTCATGTTGAGGTCGAGCGCGTTCTTCGTGCCGTAGTAGTCGACCTGCACCGAATGGTCGACGACGAGGTCGACCGGCACCAGCGGCTCGATCAGCTTGGGGTTCTTGCCCATCTTCTTCGCCACGCCGCGCATCGCGGCGAGGTCGCACAGCAGCGGCACGCCGGTGAAGTCCTGGAGCACGATGCGCGCCAGCACGAACGGGATTTCCTCGGTGCGCTTTGCGTTCGGCTGCCAGCCGGCGAGCTGGCGCACGTGCTCCTCGGTGACCTTCTTGCCGTCGCAATTGCGCAGCACCGATTCGAGCACGATGCGGATCGACACCGGGAGCCGCTCGAGCTTCAGGCCGAGCGCCTTGCCGAGCTTCGGCAGCGAATAGAATTTGCCGCCCTTCAGCGGCTGCAGGGTGTCGTGCAGGTTATGCGGCATGCATGCCTCCGTCGTTCGTCCATTGCGCGTCCGGGCCGCAGCGCGGCGCGGACTCGAGTTCATTCAGGCGCGAGATCAGGCGCGATCGCTCCTCGATCAGGGCCGGCAGCTGCTCGTCGCAGCGCGCGATCGGCGTGGGATAGGCGCGTATCTCCCGCGACAGCTCGGCGATGCGGCGATTCAGCTCGGCAATCATGGCGTCCTTATTTGCGGCGCAGCTGCACGTCGTAGATCAGCCCCTGGTCGTCCTGGCAGGTGCCGGTGCCCGCGGCACCTGAGATGCCCCTGAAATCGCAGCGCAGGCCCTGCCCGTCGGCCGAGCGCAGCAGCGCCTTCGCTTCCGTTCCGAGCGGGTTGTCGACGACCACCGAGGTGCCCAAGCCGCTGTGATAAGTGCCGAACGAGCCGCCGACCACGAAGCTGCTCCGCGGGCCGGGGTCCGCGACGACCCAGTTGCCCTCGTAGCTCCGCTCGCCGATCGCCACCTTGACGTGCGCCTCGCCGCCCGAGGGCCCGCTTGCCTCGCCCTGGTAGAGCTTGCCGCTGTCGCGCGGCATGAGAGTGAGTGTGTAGGCCGCGGTGCAGCCGGTGAGCAGGACCGCGAGCGCGGCCGCAAGGCAGGCGCGCATTCAGGTCACCATCAGGTCGACGAAGTCGCGCACCGGCGTAGCTTCGAGGCGCGCACGGTCCAGGCACAACTCGAGGATCGCTTTCTGCTGGGCCGGCGCGAAGCGGCGCGCGAGGTTGGTCTTGAATTTCTCGACCAGGACCGGCATGCCTTCCTTGCGGCGGCGCCGGTGGCCGATCGGGTACTCGCAGACGACTTCCTTCAGCTTCGTGCCGTCCTTGAATTCGACGGTCAGCGCGTTGGCGATCGAGCGCTTCTTCGGGTCGTGGTAGTCGTGCGTGAAATGCCTGTCTTCCACGCAGACCATCTTCGCGCGCAGCGCGTCGATGCGCGGGTCCTTCGCCACGCCATCCTCGTAGTCGGCCGCGGTCAGGCGGCCGAAGATCAGCGGCACCGCCACCATGTACTGGATGCAGTGATCGCGGTCCGCCGGGTTGGCGAGCGGCCCCTGCTTGTCAATGATGCGGATGCAGGCCTCGTGCGTGCGAATCACGATTCTCCCGATATCCTGAAC
>JBOIFE010000133.1:0-1621 GCA_050741015.1 Burkholderiales bacterium
CCCGCATGCTCGGGATTTGCGGTCGAGCAAGCTGGGCATTGCATGAGCTCTCGACCCCTCTCGCGTTGCCGTCCGGGCACTTATTGCATTGCACTGGAACAAAGGGAAGAGACCTGCCGCCTGTACCAAGCCCCTATTAGCGGGTATTGTCTGATTCGCCCGCTGGTGGTGCAACGAGCGGGTCGCCAATGTCGGCGCGCGCCGCAACTGAATAAAACGGAGGGGTCAATGGCAGCGAAGAGCGGGCGAGGCAGATTCACGGTCAAGCATGCCTACCGGGACAAGGAGCGCGCGATACGCGTCATTTCGCTTGCGGCCGGGGCCAGCACCGGTCGGCACCCCGAGACTAAAGATTACATCGTCGTCCCGCTGACCGACGGCACCATCCGTCTCGAGATTTTCCGGACGGTACGGGGCAAGGAGCGCAGGACGGAGGAAGTGCGTAAACTCAAGAAGCATCAAGGCTACTACCGCAAGGTGGGCAAGGGCTGCCACATCAACCTCACGAACTGCGGCAAGAACCAGATCCATATTTTCAAGGACTGAGGCCCCGCCGCTCCGGTCTGAAGCGGCCTGGGTGCCGCAGAGACCGTCGGGTGTGACGCCTTGGCGCAACGAGGACGAGCCATCGTGCGACGCGTTCCCGGACTGTGCTCGGGCGTTTTGCTGGCCCTCGGCTTGGCTGCGTCCCTTGCCTCGCCCGCCTGCGCGGACGTGGCGCCGCTCCATGTCACCATGTTCTCGGGGCCGCAGGATCTGGCGGTGTTCGCGGCGCTGGAGCAGGGGCTCTATGCCAAGCACGGGCTTGCCATCGAGGTGAGCCTGACGCCGAGCTCCGACGCGCTGCGCGAGGGCGTCGCCAAGGGCAGCGTCGACATCGCGTCCTCGGGCGTCGACAACGCGGTCTTTATGGTCGACAGCGGCAAGGCCGACGTGGTGATCGTCGCCGGCGGCGACGACGGCATGACCGAGCTGATGGTGCGGCCCGAGATCCAGGCCTACGAGGACCTTCGCGGCAAGACCCTCCTGGTCGATGCGCCCAACACGGCCTACGCCTTCCAGCTCTACCGGATGCTGGAGCTAAACGGCGTCAAGCGCGGCGACTACACCGTCGCCTCCAAGGGCGGCATGCGGGAGCGCCTGATGGCGCTCAAGGAGGACGCCGACAGCGCCGGGAGCATGCTGAACGTGCCCTGGTACATCATCGCCGAGAAGGCGGGGTTCCACAGCCTCGGCAACGCGGTGAAGGTGCTGGGTCCCTATCAGGGCACCGGTCTCTGGGTGCGGCGCGACTGGGCCCAGGCCCACGCCGATACGCTGGTCAAGTTCCTGCAGGCGACCATCGCGGGGCTGCGCTGGGCGCGCGAGCCCTCGAGCCGCGCCGCCGCCGCCAGCATCCTGGCGCGGCATATCAAGATCGAGGAGGATCTCGCCGCCGCGGCGCTCGAGCGCGCCTACGCGCCCGGCCAGGGCATCGCCGTCGACGCGCGTCTCGACCTCGAGGGCTTCAAGAACACGCTCAAGCTCCGGGCCGCGATCGAAGGCGGCGAGCCCGCGCCGCCCGACAAATACCTCGACCTCTCCTACTACGAGCGAGCCCTCAAGGGCCTCTGACGCACAA
>JBOIFE010000134.1:0-1589 GCA_050741015.1 Burkholderiales bacterium
AGCGAGACGTCCGTGCGCGAGAACTCGGCATTCGCCTCGTCGAGCTCTTTGAGCTGCGGGTAAGGCACGTTCGCCTCGGCGAGCAGCACGTTCATGTGGCCCGGCATGCGGCCTGCGACCGGGTGGATGCCGAAGCGCACGTTGACGCCCTTCTCGCGCAGCAGCTTCGTGATCTCGTAGACGGTGTGCTGCGCCTGGGCCACCGCCATGCCGTACCCCGGGACGATGATCACGTTCTTCGCGTCGCGCAGCAGCTCCGCCACCTCCGCCGCGCCGATCGGCGAGACCTCGCCCGCGGGTGCCGCGCCGGAGGCGGCGGGTTTGCCGCCTTCGGTCCCGAACCCGCCCGCGATCACCGCAAGGAAGTGCCGGTTCATCGCGCGGCACATGATGTAGGACAGGATCGCACCGCTCGAGCCCACCAGCGCGCCGGTGACGATCAGCAGGTCGTTGGACAGCATGAAGCCGGTGGCCGCCGCGGCCCAGCCCGAGTAGCTGTTCAGCATCGACACCACGACCGGCATGTCGGCGCCGCCGATCGCCATCACCATGTGCACGCCGAACGCCAGTGCGATCGCCGTCATCACGAAAAGCGGCACCATGCCGTCGGCGAGCGTCGGCGACTGGATGAAGCGCGCGCCGAACCAGAGCACGACGACGAGGCCCGCGAGGTTCAGCCAGTGGCGCCCGGGCAGCAAGGTGGGCTTGCCGCCGATCCGGGCCGAGAGCTTGCCGAAGGCGATCAACGACCCCGAGAAGGTCACCGCGCCGATCAGCACGCCGACGTAGATCTCGAGCTCGTGGATCGTTTTCTCCGAACCCTGGAAGTGCGACGACGCGGCCGGGTCGATGTAGTTGGCGTAGCCGACCAGCACCGCGGCGAGGCCAACGAGGCTGTGCATCAGCGCGACCAGCTCGGGCATCTGGGTCATCTTGACCACGCGCGCGGCGTACAGTCCGATCGCCGCGCCGATCGCCATGGCGCCCGCGATCCAGGGGTAGCCGGCTGCGGTTACGGCCGGCCCGAACGCCGTCGCGAGGACCGCGACAGTCATGCCGATCATTCCGTACAGGTTGCCGCGCCGCGACGTCTCGGGGCTGGACAGGCCGCCGAGGCTGAGGATGAACAGGATCGTCGCCCCAACGTAGGCGGCGGTGGTCAGCGTCGCGGACATGGCGCGCCCCTACTTCCGGAACATCTGCAGCATGCGCTGCGTGACGGCAAAACCGCCGAACATGTTGATCGAGACGAGCGCGATGCTCGCCAGCGCGAGTCCGAGGATCCAGGCGACCGGCCGCTCGAGCGCCCCCGCGAGCGGCGGCGCGACCTGCACCAGCGCGCCGATGGCGATGATGCTGCTGATCGCGTTGGTGACGCTCATCAGCGGCGTATGCAGCGCCGGCGTCACATTCCAGATCACCGAGTAGCCGACGAAGCAGGCGAGCACGAACACGGTGAAGTGCGCGAGGAATGCGGGCGGCGCGGTGGCGCCGATGAACGCAAACAGCAGCGCGCCCGCGAGCAGCACGATCGCGACCGCGCGCGCCGCCATGGGTGCGCCCGCGGCGCCGCGCCCGTGCCCTTTGGG
>JBOIFE010000135.1:0-4414 GCA_050741015.1 Burkholderiales bacterium
CCTTTGACCAGAGTCTGGTCGATCTTGACGATCAGGTCGCCGGGCTTGATGCCGGCGCGGAACGCCGGCGTGTCCTCGATCGGCGACACCACCTTGATGAACCCGTCCTCCATGCCGACCTCGATCCCCAGGCCGCCGAACTGGCCCTGGGTGCCGACCTGCAGCTCCTTGAACGCCTCGGCGTCGAGGTAGGCCGAGTGCGGATCGAGGTCCGACAGCATGCCGTTGATCGCGCCGGTGATCAGCTTCTTGTCGTCGACCGGCTCGACGTAGTTCTGCTTGATCGCGCCGAACACCTCGGTGAAGGCGCGCAGCTCCTCGACCGGCAGCGGCGAGCGCGCGGCGCGCTCGGCGATCGCCTGGAGGTTGAGGCTGATGAGGACGCCGGCGACGGCGCCGAGCACGATCAGCCCGATGCTCTTGAACTTGCCCATGAGGTGGACGGCTCCTTGACCGCCTATTTCAGCACGACCCAGCGAAGGGGGTCGAAGGCCTTGCCCAGATGCCTGAGCTCAAAGTATAGCCCCGATTGCTCGTTGCCACCGCTCGCGCCGACCGTCGCCACGGGCTCGCCCGCGGCGACCGGATCGCCCGTGCGCTTGAGCAGCGACTCGTTGTTGGCGTAGATCGACAAGTACGACTCGCCATGGTCCACGATCAACAAGTTTCCGTAGCCCCGCATCCAGTCCGCGAACACCACCTGGCCGGCCGCGATGGCCAGCACCGGCTGGCCCTCCTTGGCGCGGATGAACACGCCCTTCGTGCCCGCCGGCCCCACCTCTCTTGGTGCGCCGAAACGGCCTACGAGTTCCCCGCGCACCGGCAGGCGCAGCTTGCCCTGCAACGCGGAGAACGGGCCCGACACCGAGCCCAGCCCCGGGACTTTTTCCACACGCGCGTACCCGGCGCCCGGGTGCGCGGCGAGCGTGCGCGCGATTTCCTCCACCACGCTCGACAGGCGCTTCTCGTCGGCCTCGAGTGCGCCCAGCGTGCGCCGCGCCCTGCGGATGTCGCCCGAAATCCCCGACAGGACCGTGCGGCGCTCCGCGCGCTCGGCGAGGATGCGCGCGCGGTCGCGGCGGCTCTGCGCCTCGATCGCCGCGACGCGGGCGCGCCGCGCCTCGGCCTCGGTGCGAACGGCCTGCGCCTCGGCCAGGTCCTCGCGCAACGACTGCGCGAGCTGCGCGGTGGCGCGCGAGAGCTCGCCGAGGAAGTACAGGCGCCGTGCGACTTCCGCGGGATTCTCGCCCGAGAGCGCGACCTTGAGCGCGTCGGGGGCGCCCGCCGCGTAGCGCGCGGCGAGCAGCCGGCCGAGCGCCTCCTGGCGGCGCGCGAGCCGCTCGCGCAGCTTGCGTTGGCGCACGCCGAGCCGCACGAGGTCGGCCTGCGCCTGACCCCGCTCGGCCTGCAGCTCGCGCAGCGCGCGGTTGGCGTCGGAGATCGCGCGCTCGGAGTCGCGCAGCGCATCGCGCGCCTCGCGGCGCGAAGCCTCTTTTTCGTCGAGCGAGGCGCGCACCGCCTCCATGCGCGAGCGCAACGCGGCGAGGTCCTCCTCGCGGCCGGCGCGCGCGGCGCCCGCCGCGAGCGCAAGCGATAGCGCGGCGAGGGCGAGCCGGCGGCTCAGTTTTTCGCCTTGCCCTGGGCGGACACGGCGGCGACGCGGCGCGCGATCTCCGCGGCGTCCCCCAGATAGCGGTGCCCGAGCGGCCGCAGCGACGCGTCCAGCTCGTAGACGAGCGGCACGCCGGTGGGCACGTTAAGTCCCACGATGTCGGCGTCGGAGACCGCGTCGAGGTGCTTGATCAGGGCGCGCAGCGAGTTGCCGTGCGCGGCGACAAGCACGCGCTTGCCCGCGCGCACGGCGGGCGCGACCGTCGAGTTCCAGTAAGGCAGCACGCGCGCCACGGTGTCCTTCAGGCACTCGGTGCGCGGCACCTCGACGCCGGCATAGCGCGGGTCGCGGCCCTCGTGGCGCGGGTCGTCGGCCGCGAGCAGGGGCGGCGGCGTATCGTAGCTGCGGCGCCAGGCGAGCACCTGGGCCTCGCCGAACTTCGCTGCCATCTCGGCCTTGTCCAGTCCCTGCAGTGCGCCATAGTGCCGCTCGTTCAGTCGCCAGCTCTTTTCCACCGGCAGCCAAACGCGGTCCATCTCCTCCAGCGCGAGCCACAGCGTGCGCACGGCGCGCTTGAGCACCGAGGTGAAGGCGAGATCGAACTCGAAGCCTTCCGCGCGAAGCAGGCGCCCGGCGGCGCGCGCCTCCGCGACGCCCGCCTCCGAGAGGTCGACGTCGGTCCATCCGGTGAAGCGGTTCTCGCGGTTCCAAACCGACTCGCCGTGGCGCAGCAGCACGATTCGGGCCATGCGCTCCATTATAATGAGGCGATGGTGCTCGAATTCCTGCAGAAGAATCTGCTGCTGGTCGCGGCCGCCGCGGTCTCCGGCGGCATGCTCGTGTGGCCGATGCTGCGCGGCGCGGGCGGCGCCTCGATCGGCACGCTCGAGGCGACGCAGCTGATGAACCGCGAGAACGCGGTCGTGCTCGATGTGCGCGATGCTGCGACCTATGCAGCGGGCCACCTGCTGGGGGCGCGTAACCTGCCGCTCGCCGAGCTCGACCAGCGCGCGGGCGAGCTCGACAAGCTGCGCGCCCGGCCGGTGATCGTGGTCTGCGAGACGGGCACGACGTCCGGCCGCGCATTGAAGGTGCTCAAGGCGCGCGGCTTCGAGCGCGCGGTGAGCCTCGGCGGAGGTTTTCGCGCCTGGCTGCAGGGCGGCCTGCCGGTGGAGAAGTGAGATGGCGGCGCCGGTGGTCATGTACCTGACCGCCGCCTGCCCGTACTGCCAGGCGGCGGAGCGGCTGCTCGCGAAGAAAGGAATCGCGGACTTCGAGCGCGTGCGGGTCGACCTCGAGCCCGCGCGGCGCGCGGAGATGCGCGCGCGCTCGGGGCAGACCACGGTGCCTCAGATCTGGATCGGCGGCCGCCATGTCGGCGGCTGCGACGAACTGTATGCGCTCGAGCGCGCGGGCGAGCTGGATTCGCTGCTCGAAGCAGAAAGGACCTGAGGCACATGGGCGACGAGGCAGCGCAACCGAGCTTCCAGATCGAGAAGGTCTACGTGAAGGACCTGTCGCTGGAGCTGCCCAACGCCCCGCAGGTGTTCCTCGAGGCGCAGGCGCCGCAGCTCGAGATCCAGGTCAGGAACGAATCGTCGCGCTTCGCCGACGGGCTGTACGAAGTCACGATCACCGTCACCGTGACCGCAAAGGCGGGCGACAAGACGCTGTTTCTCGCCGAGGTGGCGCAGGCCGGCATTTTCGCGCTGCGCAACGTGCCCGACGCGGACCTCGAGCCGCTGCTCGCGGTGGCCTGCCCGACGATCCTGTATCCGTACGCGCGCGAGACGGTCTCCGACCTCGTGACGCGCGGCGGCTTCCCGCCGGTACTGCTCGCGCCCGTGTCGTTCGAGTCGCTGTATGCGCAGCGCAAGCAGCAGGGGGGCGACCCCGTGCTCGCCGGCGCCGCGGGGTAGCGCCGTGCGGGCCGCGCTCGCGCTTGTCTTCGCACTCGCTTCAATCGCCGCGCACGCCGAATACCTGAGCGTGGGCGAGCCGGCCGCCATCCTGTACGACGCGCCCTCGCGCGCGGCGAAGCCGCTGTACGTCGTGTCGCGCTACTACCCGCTCGAGGTGATCGTGAACCTCGACGCCTGGGTCAAGGTGCGCGACCAGACCGGCCAGCTGACCTGGATCGAGCGCAAGATGCTCGTCGACCAGCGTACCGTGGTGGTGACTGCGCCGTCGGTCGAAGCGCGCGTGAGGCCCGAGGACGGCGCGCCGGTTGCTTTCGTCGCCGCGCAGAACGTGGCGCTCGAGTACCTCGGCACGGCGCCGGGCGGCTGGCTGCGCGTGCGCCATCCCGATGGCGCCAACGGCTACGTGCGCGCCGACCAGGTCTGGGGAACGTAACGGTAACGGTAACGGTAACGGGCGTGACCCGAATCGCGGTCCTGGGCGCGGGCGCCTGGGGCACGGCGCTCGCGGCAGTGCTCGCCGGGCGCCACGAGGTCACGCTCTGGGCGCGCGACCCCGCACAGGCCGGCGCGATCGCGCGCGGCCGTGTCAACCGTCGCTACCTTCCCGAGATCGCGCTGCCCCGCTCGCTCCAGGTGAACGCGGACTGGCCTCGGCGTGCGCATCTGATGGTCGTCGCGACGCCGGTCGCCGGGCTGCGCGAGGTGCTGCCGCAATGCGCGGGCACTCCGCTCGTGTGGCTCTGCAAGGGCTTCGAGGCGGGCACCGGATTGCTGCCGCACCAGGTCGTCGCCGAGGTGCTCGGCGCGCGCGCGGCCTGCGGTGCGCTCTCGGGGCCTTCGTTTGCGCTCGAAGTCGCGCGCGGACTGCCCTGCGCGCTCA
>JBOIFE010000136.1:0-6459 GCA_050741015.1 Burkholderiales bacterium
GTGCACCATGATGCGCGAGTTCGGCAGCGAAAAACGCATGTCCTTCTCGCCGGCCGCGAGCAGCAGCGAGCCCATCCAGGCAGCCTGCCCCGTGCACAGGGTCGAAACCGCCGGGCGGATGAACTGCATGGTGTCGTAGATCGCCATGCCGGAGGTGACCACCCCACCCGGTGAATTGATGTACATGGAGATTTCCTTTTTGGGGTTCTCCGCTTCCAGAAACAAAAGCTGCGCGACAATCAACGTCGCCACCCCGTCGTCGATTCCCCCGGTAATGAAGATGATCCGTTCCTTGAGCAGGCGCGAGTAGATGTCGTAGGCCCGCTCGCCGCGGCCTGACTGCTCGATGACCATCGGGATGAGCCCGAGGTCGTTCACTTCCGGGATGCCGCTTTGCCAGTTCATGCGCTGCCTTCCATGAGTTCGTCGAACGCCGTCGCCTGATCGCTCACCTGTGCCCGGCCCAGCACCCAGTTCACCACGTTCGCTTCCAGCGCAAGGCTTTCCATCTCGGCCAGCCGTTGCGGCTGCATGTAAAACCATTTTACTACCTCGGCCGGGCTCTCGTAGGACTGCGCCTCGCGCTCGATCATGGTGCGCACCTCGGCCGGCTTGGGCTGCAGCTTCTCGGCGCGCGCGAGCTCGGCGATGATCAGCCCCAGCGCGACGCGCTGGCGCGCGCTGGTCTCGAACGCCTGCGGGTCGACCGGCATCTTCTCGAACTTCAACCCGCGAGCGCGCAGGTCGGCCGCCGCGCGTTCGACGAGCTCGCGCGTCTCCATCGCCACCAGCGACCTTGGCAGCTCGAGCGGCGTCGCGGTGAGCAGCACCTGCAGCGCCTGCTGCTTGATGCGTGCCTCGATGCGCTTGGCGACCTCTCGCTCGACGTTCTGCCGCACGTCGGCGCGCATGCGCGACAGGTCGCCGTCAGCCACGCCGAGCGTCTTGGCGAATTCGGCGTCCACCTCGGGCAGCCGCGGCGCTTCCACGGCGCGCAGCGTCAGCGTGAATTGAGCGGTCTTGCCGGCGACGTCTCGCCCGGGGTACGCGGCAGGAAAGGACACGTCGAACGCCCGGGTCTCGCCCGCTTGCATGCCTCGCGCGGCGCCCTCGAACTCGGCCAGCATGCGGCCCTCGCCGAGCACGAACGCGAGCCCCTCGGCCGCGCCGCCCGCGAACGGCGTACCGTCGAGCGTGCCGGCGAAGTCGACGGTGATTCGATCCCCGTCGGCGGCCGCCCGCGCCGCAGGCTCGTAGGTCACGCGCTGCTTGCGCAGCAGCTCGAGCGTGCGCTCGATCGCGGCGTCGTCGACGGTCACCGCGGGGCGCTCGATCTTCGCGCCCCCGACGTCGCCGAGCTTCACCTCCGGATAGACCTCGAACGTCGCGTTGAACTCGAGCGCGCCCGCCGCCGCGTCCTGCCTGGGTTCGATGCGCGGCTGGCCGGCGACGCGCAGGTTCGCCTCGCGCACCGCGTCGGCAAAACTCTTGCGCACCGCGTCGCCGAGCACTTCCGAGCGCAGCTGCGGGCCGTAGGTCTGCGCCAGCACCTTCATCGGCACCTTGCCGGGCCGGAAGCCGGGCATCTTCGCGCTGCGCGCGAGCTTCTTCAGCCGCTCGTCGATCTCCTTCTCGATGCCCGCCACGGGCACCGACATCTGCAGCCGCCGCTCCAGCGCGCTCAGCTGCTCCACGTTTGCCGCCATGCCTGAACGTTCCTCGAAGTTGTATGCCTGGTGCGAAGGGAGGGACTCGAACCCTCATGCCTTTCGGCGTCAGATCCTAAGTCTGGTGCGTCTGCCAATTCCGCCACCCTCGCGCGAAAAAGCGAATGGAAAGAAAGTATTATACCTGCGCGTGCCGGTCGCCCATTACGAGAACTTTCCCGTTGCCTCGCTGCTAGTTCCCGCGCGCCTGCGCACCCCGATCGAGGCCATCTACCGCTTCGCACGCGACGCCGACGACGTCGCCGATGAGGGCGACGATCTCCCGGCCGTGCGCCTGGCGAAGCTCGAAGCGAAACGTGGCGAGATCGAGCGCATCTCCGGCGAGCACGGGCTGCCCCGCGCACCGTTCGCCGACCTGCTCGATGCCTTCTCGCAGGACGTCGTCAAGACGCGCTACGCGAGCTACGTGGAATTGCTCGACTACTGCCGGCGCTCGGCCAATCCGGTCGGCCGGTTGCTGCTGCACCTTTTCAAACGAACGTCTGAAACACAATTGCACCAGTCCGATGCGATCTGCACCTCGCTGCAGCAGATCAACTTCTGGCAGGACGTCGCCGTGGACTATGCCAAGGGCCGCGTCTACCTGCCGCAGGACGAGATGGCGCGCTGCGGAGTCGCCGAGACGAACCTCGCCGAAGGCAGGTGCGACAACGCCTGGCGCACGCTGCTCGCCTTCCAGGTCGAGCGCACGCGCGCGCTGATGCTCTCGGGGGCGCCGCTCGGGCGCAGCCTGCCCGGGCGCATCGGACTGGAGATCCGCGCCACGGTGCAGGGTGGCTTGCGCATCCTGGAGAAGATCGAAGGCGCCGGCTACGACGTGTTCCGGCGCCGTCCCGTGCTGCGGGCGCTCGACTGGCCGATGCTCCTCGCGCGGGCGCTATGACGCCCGAGCAGTACTGCCAGGAGAAGGCCGCCGCGAGCGGCTCGAGCTTCTACTATGCGTTCCGTTTCCTGCCCGCGGCGCGCCGCCGCGCCATCACCGCGCTCTACGCGTTCTGCCGCGAGATCGACGACGTCGTCGACGAGACCGGCGATGCGCAGCTCGCCGCCACCCGGCTCGCGTGGTGGCGCCAGGAGGTGGCGCTGATGTTCGACGGCAAGGCCCAGCATCCCGTTTCGCGCGCCCTGCACCCCGCCCTCGCGACGTTCGGCATCACCGCCGTGCGCCTGAATGAGATCATCGACGGCATGCAGATGGATCTTACGCAGGCGCGCTATCTCGATTTCGCGGGCCTCGAGCGCTATTGCTACCACGTCGCGGGAGTGGTCGGCATGCTGGCCGCCGGCATCTTCGGTTACAGCGACGCGCGCACGCTCGAGTACGCGAGGCTCCTGGGCACCGCCTTCCAGCTCACCAACATCATCCGCGACGTCGGCGAGGATGCGCGAAAGGATCGAATCTATCTGCCGATCGCCGAGCTGCAGCAGTTCGGCGTCTCCGCCGCCGACGTTCTGCAGTCGCGCCACAGCGAGGGCTTCGACGCGCTGATGCGCTTCCAGGCGAAACGCGCGCGCTCCTACTATGGCGCCGCCATGGCGGCGCTGCCCGCGCCCGACCGACGCGCACAGCGTCCCGGGCTCATCATGGCGGCGATCTACCTGGCGCTGCTCAAGGAGATCGAGCGCGAGGGCTTTCGCGTGCTGCAGCAGCGCACTGCCCTCACGCCGGTGCGCAAGCTCTGGATCGCCTGGACGACATGGGTCGCCGCGTAGCGGTCGTCGGTGCCGGCTACGCCGGGATGGCGGCGGCGGTGTCCCTGGCGCAGCGCGGCGCCGGCGTGACCGTGTTCGAGGCCGGCCCGGTACCGGGCGGGCGCGCGCGGCGCGTCAGCGCGCAGGATCGCGAGCTGGACAACGGGCAGCACATCCTGGTCGGCGCCTACCTGACGCTGCTCGGCCTGATGCGCACGGTGGGCGTGCCCGACGACGCCGTGTTGCGCCTCCCGCTCGAGCTGCGCTACGCCGACGGCGTCTGCTTGCGCCGCGGGCCGTTCGGCCTGGCCGGCGCACTGCTGCTCGCGCGCGGCCTGCCCTGGCGCGAGCGCCTGGGCGCGGCGCGCTTCATGGCGGCGATGCGCCGGCAGGACTTCCGGCTCGCCGAGGATTGCAGCGTGACCGAACTTCTCGCGCGGCACGCCCAGGCCGGACGCATCGGGCACTACGTATGGAATCCGCTCTGCGTGTCAGCGCTGAACACCCTGCCCGGGAATGCCTCGGCGAACGTCTTTCTCGCCGCGCTGCGCGATACGCTCGGAAAATCCACCGCGGCCAGCGATCTGATCCTGCCGAGGGTGGACCTGTCGCGGTTGTTCCCCGAGCCGGCCGCCGCGTGGCTGCGCCACCGCGGCGCCGAGGTGCGCTGCGCAGAGGCGGTGCGCGACCTGGGCGCGCTCAGGTCCGGCTACGACGCCGTGATCCTCGCGGTCGGCCCGCACCAGCTCAAGGCCCTGTTGCCGCAGGCGGCGGCCGAGTTCAGCTACCAGCCGATCACCACCTGCTACCTGCAGTACGACGACAACACCCGCTTGCCGTTTCCGATGCTCGGCCTGGCGGACGGCCTGGTGCAGTGGGTGTTTGACCGCGGAGCGCTCACCGGCGAACGCGGGCTGCTCGCCGCCGTCATCAGCGCGCAGGGCGACCACCAGCAGATGACGCACGACGAGCTCGCCGCGACCTGCCACCGCGAACTCGCGGCGGCGCTGCCGGCCCTGCCCGCGCCACGATGGTTGCAGGTCATTGCCGAAAAGCGCGCCACCATCGCGGTGACGCCGGGGCTGAAGCGGCCCGCCATCGACACCGGGATGCCCGGGGTCTTTCTCGCCGGAGACTACGCGGATCCCGAGTATCCCCCGACGCTGGAAGCCGCCGCACGCAGCGGCGTCCGCGCGGCCGAGCGGGCGATGCGTGGCTACACGCTGGTGGAGCTGGTGGCGGTCATTGTGATCCTCGGCACGCTCGCCGCGGTCGCGCTGCCCTATCTATTTTCGATCGCGTCGGTGGCGCATGCGGCGATCGTGAGCCAGACCGCGACGACTTTCCGTAGCGCGGTGCAGCAGGCGCAGATCGCTTATATCGTGAGCGGCCGGAGCGGCATCCAGGACAACCTGCCGGGTTTCGCCAACGGCGGCGTGGATTACAACGCCAGCGGATTCCCCGTCGATGCCGTGAATAATTCGGGCGCGCAGAGCCTGAACGGCACCGCCTCGAACGCCATCACCAACAACAACGCGGGCCAGATCCGCTGCCGCCGCGTGTTCCAGGGCATCCTAGCCTTGGCGCCGCAGATCTGCGGCGGCACCGGAGGGCAAGGCGTCGTCTGCACGTCGACCCACGTGTGGCAGGTGACCGCTTCCGGCGCCGCGGGGCGCTGCCGCTACACTTACCTCAAGGACACCTCGACGACGCGTTACTTCGACTATGACGCCAACTCCGGCGCCGTCACTTTGGTGAACCCCTAGGCGAGAGGAGCGCAGAACAATGGAATACCGGCAACTGGGCGCCTCCGGACTCATGGTGTCCGCCCTCAGCCTGGGGACCGGCACCTTCGGCGGCGGCAACGAATTCTTCAAGGCCTGGGGCGCGAGCGACGTCGCGCACGCCTCGCGCCTGGTCGACATCTGCCTCGAGGCGGGGCTCAACATGTTCGACTCGGCCGACCGCTATTCGGGCGGCCTGGCCGAGGAGGTCCTGGGCGGCGCGATCAAGGGTCGGCGCGCGCAGGTGCTGATCTCCACCAAGGGGACCTTCCCCACGGGCCCGGGTCCGAACCAGGCCGGCTCCTCGCGCCAGCATCTCCTGAGTGCGGTGGAGGCGAGCCTCAAGCGCCTGGGCACGGACTACATCGACTTGTACCAGCTGCACGGCTTCGACGCCGTCACGCCGGTCGAGGAAGCGTTGCAGACGCTGGACGGCATGGTGCGCGCGGGAAAGATCCGCTACATCGGCTGCTCCAATTTTTCCGGCTGGCACCTGATGAAATCGCTCGCCGCGTCGGAAAGGCTCGGCCTCGCGCGCTACGTCGCGCACCAGGCGTACTACTCGCTGCTCGGGCGCGAGTACGAGTGGGAGCTGATGCCGCTGGCGCTCGACCAGAAGGTCGGCACGGTCGTCTGGAGCCCGCTCGGCTGGGGCCGACTCACCGGCAAATTGCGCCGCGGGCAGCCGATGCCGGCGGAATCGCGCCTGCAGAACCAGCGCGTCTTCGACATGGGGCCGCCGGTGCCGCAGGAGCATCTGTACAGGGTGGTCGACGCCCTGGACGAGGCGGCCAGGGAGACCGGCAAGACCGTCGCGCAGGTCGCGCTCAACTGGCTGCTGCAGCGGCCGAGCGTGGCTTCGGTGATCATCGGCGCGCGCAACGAGGAACAGCTGCGCCAGAACCTGGGCGCCGCCGGCTGGAGGCTCGCGCCGGAGCGGATCGCGAAGCTCGACGCGGCGAGCGCCGTGCCGCTCACCTATCCGTACTGGCACCAGCGCGTGACTTTCAGCGAGCGCAACCCGCCGCCGATATGACCGTACGGTGGGCGTAGGGTGGGCCGCAGGCCCACCGTACGATCAGAGTTCGCGCAGCAGCCTGACCGCCTGGTCGATACGCTCGACAGTGATCACTTCGATCCCGGCCATTTTTTCCCTGGGCGCGTTCGCTTTCGGCACGATCGCCCGCTCGAAGCCGATCTTGGCCGCCTCCTTCAGGCGCTCCTGGCCGCGCGGCGCGGGGCCTGTCTCTTATACA
>JBOIFE010000137.1:0-11726 GCA_050741015.1 Burkholderiales bacterium
GGCCGCGGTGACGGTGAGCGTGCGCGCGAACAGCAGCTCGACCCAGGAGAACATGAAGCAGAAGAACGCGGTCACGCCCACGCCCGCGCGAATCAGCGGGATGAAGACGGTGATGAAGAATCTCGGCAGCGAGTAGCCGTCGATGAACGCGGTCTCGTCGATCTCCTTGGGGACGCCGGACATGAAGCCTTCCAGGATCCAGACCGCCAGCGGCACGTTGAACAGCGTGTGCGCGAGCGCCACCGCGAGGCGCGTGTCGATCAGTCCCAATGCCGTGTAGAGCTGGAACACCGGCAGCAGGAAGACCGCCGCCGGCGCCATGCGATTGGTCAGCAGCCAGAAGAACAGGTGCTTGTCGCCCAGGAACCGGTAGCGCGAAAACGCGTAGGCCGCCGGCAGCGCGACCCCCAGCGAGATGATCGTGTTCATGCTGACGTAGGCGAAGGAATTGACGTACCCCATGTACCACGACCGGTCGGTGAGGATCTCCACGTAGTTGTGGATCGTGGGGCTGTGCGGATAGAACGCGAGCTCGGACATGATGTCGTTGTTCTCGCGCAGCGACATGTTCAGCATCCAGTAGATCGGCAGCAGCAGGACGATCAGGTAGCCGATGAGCCCGAGGTCGCGGGCGCGCAGCGTCACCTTCAGCTTCATTTCGCTTCTCCCGTGCCTACCCGCTGCAGCACCTGGTAGAACACGTAGCTGAACGCCAGCACGATCAGCAGATAGATGATCGAGAAGGCGCCCGCGCGCCCGACGTCGAACTCGCCGATCGCCAGCTTGACCAGGTAGATGGACAGGAACGTGGTCGAGTCGCCGGGTCCGCCGCCCGTCAGCACGAACGGCTCGGTGTAGATCAGGAAACTGTCCATGAAGCGAAGAAGAATCGCGATGGTCAGCACGCCGCGCATCTTCGGCAGCTGGATGTAGCGGAACACGGCCCAGCCCGACGCGCCATCGATGTGCGCCGCCTGGTAGTACGCGTCGGGAATCGCGCGCAGGCCGGCGTAGGCGAGCAGCGCCACCAGCGGCGTCCAGTGCCACACCTCCATCAGCATGACCGAGATCCAGGCCTGCATCGGCACGGTCGGGTAGTCGAAATGAATGCCGAGCGTGTGGTCGATGAAGTGCCCGAGCAAGCCGATGTCCGGCCGCAGGAACACGATCCAGATCGTGCCGATGACGTTCCACGGAATGAGCAACGGCAGCGCGATGAGCACCAGCGTCATCGACGTCGCCCAGCCGCCCTTTTTCGGCATCATCAGGGCGATCGCCACGCCCAGCGGCAGCTCGATCAACAGCACCAGTCCGGAAAATATGAACTGCCGCTCGAGCGCGTGATGCAGGCGCTGGTTGTGCAGCGTGTCCCGGTACCAGTCCGCGCCGACGAACGCCCGGTGCGTGGCGTCGAACACGTCCTGGACCGAGTAGTTCACCACGGTCATCAGCGGGATGACCGCGTTGAACGCAACCAGCAGGACCACGGGCAGGACGAGGAGCCAGGCGCGGTTGTCGACGGTCTTGTTCACGTTCACGGGCCCTTACCTCAACGCATTGCCGTCGACATACAGCCAGGTCCGGTCCGGTGGAAACGAGAGCCAGCCCGCGCCGGTCGCGACGCTCGTATCCTCACCCACCTTGACCTTCACGACGTGGCCGCCCAGCCGCGCGGTCGCGATCTTGTAGTTGCCGAGATCCTCGATCGCCACCACCTCGACCGGCATGAAGTCGGTCGCGGCCTGCGACCGGTAGCGCACGAATTCGGGGCGGATGCCGAGCTGCAGCTCGCCGCCCGCGCGCCGCGCGCGCTCGCCGTAGGCGGGGTCGAGCGGGATCGCATGCCCGTCCACCGTGACGCCCGCGGCGCCGACCGCGCACGGCAGCAGGTTCATCCCCGGGCTGCCGATGAAGTGGCCGACGAATGTGTGGGCGGGATGCTCGAACAGGTCGGTCGGGCTGCCGAGCTGGAGCACGCGTCCCTCGCACAGCACCATCACCTGATCCGCGAACGTCAACGCCTCGGACTGATCGTGCGTGACGTAGATCAGCGTGAGCTTGAGCTCCTGGTGGATCTGCTTCAGCTTGCGGCGCAAGGTCCACTTGAGATGGGGATCGATGACCGTCAGCGGTTCATCGAACAGGATCGCGGCGACGTCACTGCGCACCAGCCCGCGCCCGAGCGAGATCTTCTGCTTGGCATCCGCCGACAGGCCGCTCGCGCGCTTGCCGAGGTCGGCGCTCAGTTCGAGCATCTGCGCCACCTGCTCGACGCGGTGCTTCACCTCGCTCTCGCCGGTGCGCCGGTTGCGCAGCGGGAACGCGAGGTTGTCGAACACCGTCATGGTGTCGTAGATGACGGGAAACTGGAAAACCTGCGCAATGTTGCGGCGTGCCGTCGGCAGGTCCGTGACGTCGACGCCGTCGAACAGCACGCGCCCTTCGCTGGGATGGATCAGGCCGGAAATGATGTTGAGCAGCGTCGTCTTGCCGCAGCCCGAGGGCCCCAGCAGCGCGTAGGCGCCGCCGTCGTCCCAGGCCTGGGTCATCGGCTGCAGTGCATAGGGGCGCGGTCCGGACGTGCCCGCGTGGTACGAATGCGCCAGGTCCTTGAATTCGATGCGCGCCATCAGGCCGTTTCCCCCGAGGGCGCGAGTGGGCGCGGCGCGGCGACCAGGTTCCCGCCCAGGTCGAACAGCAATACGCGGTGCGGATCGAATCCCAGCGTGACCCGCTCGCCCAGCCGGTACGGGTGCACGCCTTCGAGGCGGGCCACCAACGTCAGCTCGCCGTGGCTGGCGTGCACGAACGTCTCGGAGCCACTGATCTCGGCCAGCTGCACGCTGGCGGCGAGCGCGGCGGCGCCACTCGCCTGCGCGCCGATGTCGACGTGCTCCGCGCGAAGCGCGGCCCGATACTCGCCGGCGGGGACGCCGCGCATGTGATCCGGGCGGGCAAAGCGCGCGTCGTCCGAAACCCGGCACGTATCGCCGTCGAGCCGCACCGGCAGCAGGTTGATCGGCGGGTCGCTGAACACCTCGGCCACGCGCCGGCGGTTCGGCCGGTGATACACCTCGAGCACCGGATCGAACTGCAGGACGCCGCCCTCGTCCATGACCGCGACGTTGCCGCCGAGGATGAGCGCCTCCTGCGGCTCGGTCGTCGCGTACACGACGGTCGTGCCGCGCCGGTCGAACAGCGCGCGCAGCTCGGTGCGGAGTTCTTCGCGCAGCTTGTAGTCGAGATTGACCAGCGGCTCATCGAGCAGCAGGAGGTCGGCCTCCTTGGCGAGCGCGCGAGCGATCGCCGTGCGCTGCTGCTGCCCGCCCGAGAGTTCAGCCGGATAACGCTCGAGCAGGTGGTCGATGCGCAGCAGCTCGGCGGTCGTGCGGACCTTTCGCTCGATCTCCGCCGGCCCGAAGCGCCCCGACTGCTTCAGCGGCGAGGCGATGTTGCCGGCGACGGTCTGCGAGGGATAGTTGACGAACTGCTGGTAGACCATGGCAATGTTGCGCGCGCGCACGCCGACGCCGGTCACCTCCGACCCGTCGACGAGCACCTTCCCCGCGCTCGGGCGGTCGAGCCCGGCCATGACGCGCATCAGCGAAGTCTTGCCGGCGCGCGTCGGGCCGAGCAGGACGTTGAGCGACCCCGGCTCGAGCGACAGCCCGATATCCCGCAGGTGGTGCTCCCCGCCCACGCGCAAGCTGATCCGCTCAAGCGATAGACGCATGGCGACGGTGACTCAGACTCGTCAATTCATCCCTCCCTGGGCGCTTGCCAAACTCAACCGGTTCGGGCAAAGATAGCGTCAACATGAACCTAAAGCAACCGATACGAACGTCATTGGTAATCTTATTCGCGCGTTTTGAGATCGAAGTTGCACGATGCGAGATGTGATACTGCGGCGCAATAAACCGTGAGCAGTCAAAGAAGTGACGCCAAACCCCCGCCAGCAACAGCTTCTCGACCAGGTGCGTCGCCACCACCATGCGTCCGTCGACGCGCTCGCGAAGCTGCTCGACGTCACGACGCAGACCGTTCGCCGCGACGTCAAGCTGCTGGTGGAAGCCAACCTGCTTACGCGCTATCACGGCGGCGTGACCTTGCCATCGTCGATCGAGAACATCGCCTACGCGCGGCGCCAGAGCATGAACGCCGAGGGCAAGCGGCGAATCGCGCAATGTGTCGCCGAGCGCGTTCCGGAGGGTTCTTCGCTAATCCTGAACATCGGCACCACCACCGAGGCGGTGGCACGCGCCATGCTGCACAAGCGCGGCGTGCGCGTCGTGACCAACAACCTCAATGTCGCGGCGATCCTGTCCGACAACCCGAACTGCGAAGTGATCGTGGCGGGCGGCATCGTCCGCTCGCGCGATCGCGGCATCGTCGGCGAGGCGACCATCGACTTCATCAGCCAGTTCGCGGTCGACATCGGGGTCATCGGCATTTCGGGCATCGACGGCGACGGGACCTTGCGCGACTTCGACTACCGGGAGGTCAAGGTCGCCCATACCATCATCGAGCACGCGCGCGAGATCTGGCTGGTGGCCGATCGCAGCAAGTTCAATCGGGGCGCGATGGTGCGCCTGGCGCACCTGGACCAGATCGACGTGCTGTTTACCGATCAGCCGGTGCCCGCGTCGTTCGCCGCGATCGTGAAGGAGGCAAGAGTCGAAGTCGTCGTGGCGGCATGAATGCCATGCCCAAGAGCCGATCGGGCTGCCGTTTGAAGTCTCCTCCTCAACGGCATCCCTGTTGTGCCCCCCGGCGGGCCGAAGGTCCGCCGGGGGTTTCTTTTCCGTGATCAAACAGCCCTCGCGCGAGGACTTGTGGCGCCAGCTCGAGCAGCCGCGGGAGTGGGACCTCGTGGTAATCGGCGGCGGCGCGACCGGCCTCGGGGTGGCGCTCGACGCCGCGGCGCGGGGCTTGCAGGTCGTCCTGCTCGAGGCCGTGGACTTCGCCAAGGGCACGTCCTCGCGCGCGACGAAGCTCGTGCATGGCGGCGTGCGCTACCTCGCCCAGGGCAACGTCGCGCTGGTGCGCGAGGCCTTGCGCGAGCGCGCGATCCTGCTGCACAACGCACCGCACCTGGCGCAGCCGCTCGCGTTCCTGCTGCCGCTGTACGGCGCAAGCGGGCGCTGGCTCGAGCAGCCGTTCTACGGCGCGGGGCTCATCGTCTACGACCTGCTCGCGGGCGAGCGGCGGCTGCATCGCACCGAGTTCCTGGGCGCTGCGCGTGCGTCCAGGCTCGGGCCGGGACTGCAGGTGCGCGGGCTCGCCGGGGCGATCCGTTACTGGGACGGGCAATTCGACGACGCCCGTCTCGCGGTCGCGCTCGCACGCACGGCCATCACGCGCGGCGCCGTCGTCGTCAACCACTGCGCCGTGGTGGCGCTGCGTCACGAGTCGGGGCGCGTCGCCGGCGTCATCGCGCAGGACGGCGAGACCGGGGCGCGGCACGAGTTGCGGGCGCGGTGCGTGGTCAATGCGACCGGCGTCTGGGTCGACGAGATCCGCCGCATGGACCGCGAGGGGCGCAGCGCCATGGTCGCACCCAGCCAGGGTGTGCACCTGGTCGTCGACCGCGATTTCCTTCCGGGCGAGCACGCGATCCTCGTGCCGCGCACGCGGGACGGGCGTGTCCTGTTCGTCGTGCCCTGGCTGGGCAAGACGATCCTCGGCACGACCGACACGCCGCGACACGATCTCGCACGCGAACCCGAGCCCTTCCGCAAGGAGGTCGATTTCATTCTTGGGGAGGCCGGCCGATACCTGACCCGGCCGCCGGGCCGGGCCGACGTTCGCTCCGTCTGGGTCGGCCTGCGTCCGCTGGTCAGGCCGCCGAACGAGGATCCCGGCGACACCAAGGCACTGTCGCGCGAGCACGCGGTGCTGGTCGAGCGCTCGGGCCTGGTGACCGTCACGGGCGGCAAATGGACTACCTACCGCGCGATGGCCGAGGACGTCCTCGCGCACTGCATGACGGGCGGACTGCTGCCTTCGCGGCCGGCGGGCGCCACCGCCGACTTGCGCCTCGTTGGCGCTCCGCAGCGAAGCGCCGAGCCCCTGAGCGAAGCGCCCGGTGCGCACTCGTACGGCACCGAGGCAACCTACCTGGAGACTTTGCCCGGCGCCGGCCACGAGCTCGCGCCGGGGGTAACCGAGGCCATGGTGAGATTCGCCGCCCGATTCGAGTACGCGCGCACGGTCGAGGATGTGCTCGCACGGCGCTCGCGGCTGCTGTTTCTCGACGCTCGCGCGGCGGCCGCGGCCGCGCCGGGCGTCACCGCGCTGCTGGCCGAGGAGCTCGGGCCCGGGTTCGACGCAGCCCGCTCGCAGAGGGAGTTCGAGGCGCTCGCCGCGCGCTACGCCGCCCTGCCCGCCTAGAATGCCGGTTCGATGAAGGCCATCCTCGCGCTCGACCAGGGCACGACCAGCTCGCGCGCCATCGTCTTCGACGAGCACGGTGCGCCGGTGTCCGTCGCGCAGCGGGAGTTCCGCCAAGTCTATCCGCGGCCCGGCTGGGTGGAGCACGACGCGAAGGAGATCCTGCAGACGCAACGCGAAGTGGCGCGCGAGGCGGTGGACCGCGCCGGGGCCCAAGACTTGCTCGCAATCGGCATTACCAACCAGCGCGAGACCACCGTGCTCTGGGACCGGCAGACCGGCGAGCCGATCGCGAACGCCATCGTGTGGCAGGACCGGCGCACCGCGGAGGCCTGCCGCGAGCTGAAGGCGGCGGGCGCCGAGAGCCTGGTGCGCGAGCGCACGGGCCTGGTCATCGATCCCTACTTCAGCGGCACCAAGATCGCGTGGCTGCTCGACAACGTGCCCGGGGCGCGTGCGCGCGCTGAGCGCGGCGAGCTTGCCTTTGGCACCATCGACACGTGGCTCGTGTGGCAGCTGACCGGCAACCGCACCCATGTCACCGACGTCACCAACGCTGCGCGCACCATGCTCTACAACGTGAACGCGCAGGACTGGGACGAGGAGCTGCTGCGCCTGTTGCGCGTGCCGCGCGCCCTGCTGCCCGATGTGCATCCATCCGCGCACGCCTTCGGCATGGTGCCGAAGGGACTTCTTGGCGATCCCCTGATCGTCGGCGGCGTCGCCGGCGACCAGCAGGCGGCGATGTTCGGCCAGGCCTGCCATTCGCCCGGGATGGCGAAAAATACGTATGGGACGGGCTGTTTCATGCTGCTGCACACCGGCGGCGAGATGGTGCAGTCGTCCCATGGCCTGGTGTCCACGCCGTGTGCCTATCTGAAGGCGAAGGAGTTCGCCTTGGAGGGGAGCGTGTTCGTCGCTGGCGCCGTGGTGCAGTGGCTGCGCGACGAGATGGGCTTCTTCAAGTCGTCGTTCGAGATCGAGGCGCTGGCGAACTCCGTCCTGGATTCGGGGGACGTGTACATCGTGCCGGCCTTTACCGGCCTGGGAGCGCCGCACTGGGATCCTGAGGCGCGCGGGTCGATCTTCGGGCTGACGCGCGGTACGACGCGGGCGCATATCGCTCGCGCTGCGTTGGAGTCGATCGCTTACCAAAGCGCCGAAGTGCTCGACGCCATGCAGAAGGATTCCGGCAAGGCGCTGAAGGAGCTGCGCGTCGATGGCGGCGCGACCGCGAACGACCTGCTGATGCAGTTCCAGGCCGACATCCTCGGCGTGCCGGTCGTGCGGCCGAAGGTGCTGGAGACGACTGCCTTGGGTGCGGCTTACCTGGCGGGGCTTACCGTGGACCTGTGGAAGTCGCGCGACGAGATCGCTGCCCAGTGGCAGGTCGAACGGCGCTTCGAGCCGCGGATGGACGCGGCGCGGCGCGAGGAACTGATGGCGCGGTGGCGCGAGGCGGTGGGGCGGTCGAAGGCGTGGGCGCGCGACGGCCGCGCTAGCGCGCCTTCTTGAAAGCCGCGCGGCCGGTGCAGCGCTCGCACCACGCCGTCACCCGGGGACGCCCGACGATCTGCAGGCCCAGCGCGCCGCCGAGCGCGATCCAGCTTGCCGCCGCGACATCGACGAGCGTGAACTCGCCCAGCAGGTAGTCGCGTCCGGCCAGCCGCGCTTCCAGCGTATCCAGCATGCGGTCGAGCTGCGACTTGCAGTAATCCGCAGCCGCCTTGCTCCGATCGGCAGGCCGGTAGGAAACCGGCGTGTCGAGGCCGTGGTACAGGTACTGCATCATGAACGGCCCGAGCTCGGTCATCGCCCAGACCGTCCACGAGACTGCGTCCGCGCGCGCCTGGCCGGCATCGGCCGGCCACAGCTTCTTCGCGGCCCCGTACTTGTCGCCAAGGTGGAGCAGGATGGCGGCCGATTCGAACAGGCGCTGGTCGCCATCGACCAGTCCCGGCACCTTGCCGTGCGGGTTCACGGCCAGGTACGACGCCGCGCGATGCTCGCTCTTCTTGCCGTCGAGCGCGACATATTTGTAAGGAATACCCAGCTCTTCGAGCGCCCACTGCGCGCGCGTGCCCGAGCTCATCGGCCAGGAATACAGTTCGATCGTCATTTTTTTTCGTCTCCTCCCCCAATCCGGTCGCGGCCCGGAAGATGGTCGCGAAACGCCTCGAACGTCTTCCAGGCCGGCACCGGCGGCGCGTAGTCGGATCGCGGCGCGTAGACGGAGTGTTCGAGCAGCTGCATCTTGTGCAGGTAGCGGGGGCAGTTGGGAAAGATCCGGTCTGCCGTCACGCGAACGATGAACACCGCACCCGGGTATTCGTCGCGCAGGGGATCGTGCTCGGCGACCTGCGCCGTGCCGTTCACGCGCAGGCGCTTCGGGTTTTCGAAGTCCAGGAACAGCAACCCGACATGCGGGTTGACGAGCACGTTTCCCCAGGTCCGGTACATGCCATTGCCGTCGTAATCCGGTATGGCGAGCGTGCGATCGTCCAGCACGTGCACGAAACCGGGCAGCCCGCCCTTGTAGGAGCAGTCGGGATGGCCCCCGGCATCCGCGGTGGCGATGAAGAACATCGGGCAGCGTTGAATGAACGCACGGTCCTCGGCGGTAAATGCCGAGCGAACGGTCACTTGCACCAGGCGATCGGCGATGGGCCGCGTTTCGCGCGCGTCCTGCAGTTGCCGCATCCCGGCGTGGTACATCGATTCCTGGTCCATCAATCCCCCCTCGAATCGCGACCCCATACCCGCCGCGCGAAATCCGGATAGTTCTCGGAAATCACCTGCGCGACGGGTCCGCGCAACAGCGCCATTTCGGCCGCCGTCGGCATCGGCGTTGAACGTACCTGCCCGTGCAGGTCGTAGTCGAATGCCGTATTTGCTTGCACTTCCTCGACGCTCGACGCTGGATGCACGCTCTCCAGCCGAAACCGCCGCTTCTCCTTCTGCCAGGAGAAGAGCGCCTTTCCCGTCAACAGCGCCGCCGGCCCGCCGCGACGCACGACCTCCGGCGGTGACCATCCGGGCGCGGAGACGTAGTCCACCTTCCTCACCAGAACGCGCGGCGAGTGCTCCTCGCGAAACAGGATCGTCTTGCCTGCCGTGAAATACATGAAAGCCGAGCCGAACGAGCCCGGAAAGCGCTTGCCGTCGGCCTCCACCAGGTTGAGGTTGGCCTCGCCATCGATCTGCGCCCCGCCGAGGAAGAAAACGTCGATGCGGCCCTGCCCCGCCAGGTCGAACAGTTCCCTCGATCCCTCGGTGAACGGATTTCCGCTTCTCTTCTGCAGAAGCGAAATCCGCAACGACGGGTCCTTCTGCTTCAACAGGAAGGCCCCCGTCGCCGGAATCGGCGAGGCGGCGCCCACCGCCACGTGCCGCGCGCCGCCGATCAGGCGGGCGAGGGCGCAGGCAAGGAGTTCTTCGGGACGGTATTCCACACGAATTCGTCGAGGTACTGCCGGAAGCCGGACTCGGTCTTCGCCATCCGCGCATAAGTCTGCACGTGCGCGTCGTCGATGCCGTACGCCCCCGGCACGCCCAGCGGCCAGGCGCCGCGCGGCGCCGGCGCGACCGCCGTCACGTAGACCGAGGAGATGCAGCCCGGCGCGAGAATCTCGTCTTCGAGCATGTCGCCGGGCCTGAGCTCCTCGAAGGTGACGTAGCAGGTCTTCGACGCGTGCGCGATCGTGGCCAGTTCCTTGCGCCGTCCCACCCATACGTTCCCCGCCTCGTCGGCCCAGCGCGCATGGAACAGCGCGACGTCCGGCTCGATGGCGCGCGCGAGCAGGATCGGGTCACCCTTCGCGTACGGGTTATCGATCACCTTCCAATCCGGATGGTGCTGCACGAGATCCGACCCGAGCACCCCGCGCAGCGGCATAAACGGCACGCCCTTTTCCGTCGCCTGCAGGCCCGTATGCACCATCGGGCAGGTGGCGTCGACAATCTTCAGCGACTTCTTCTCCGCCGCCGCGGTGAAGCGCGGCGCGAGGCCCGCCTCGCCGAGCGTGACGGCGCTGGTTTCCACCTCGCGCACGCACCCCGCACCGATAAGTAGGTCCGCGCACAGGCCCAGCACCGGCACGCCGATCAGCTTCAGGTCTTTCGCGCCCCGGCGCACCAGCGCTCGGATCACTTCCATTGCCACCGGCGAGTAGTCGGGCGGCAGCCCGATCGACGCGCCGTCGGCAATCGCGGCTGCAACCGCGTCCGCGTCCCTCAACCCGTGCCCCCGACGGTCAGCCCGTCGATGCGCAGCGTCGGCTGCCCCACGCCCACCGGCACGCTTTGCCCCTCCTTGCCGCAGGTGCCCACGCCCGGATCGAGCCTGAGGTCGTTGCCGATCATCGACACCCGCGTCATGGCGTCGGGCCCGTTGCCGATCAAGGTCGCTCCTTTCACGGGATGGGTCACCTTCCCGTCCTCGATCAGGTAGCCCTCGGAAGCCGAGAACACGAACTTGCCGCTCGTGATGTCGACCT
This sequence comes from Burkholderiales bacterium, assembly GCA_050741015.1. Lineage (GTDB taxonomy): Bacteria > Pseudomonadota > Gammaproteobacteria > Burkholderiales > SG8-39 > JAABQT01. The sequence continues at coordinate 10,887 of JBOIFE010000137.1, forward strand.
GTCCGCCGCCGAAGTTCACCGCGTACAGCCCCTTCTTCACGCTCTTGATAATCTCCGCCGGATCGCGGGTCCCGGCCAACATGTAGGTATTGGTCATGCGCGGCAGCGTCAGGTGCGCATAGGACTCGCGGCGCCCGTTGCCGGTGAGCGGCATCTTCATCAGGCGCGCGTTCAAGCTGTCCTGCAGCAGGCCGCAAAGCACGCCATCCTCGATCAGCACCGTGCGCCGGGTGGGGTTGCCCTCGTCGTCCACCGTCAGCGAGCCGCGGCGGTTTGCGATGGTGCCGTCGTCGATCACGGTGACGCCGGGCGAGGCGACGCGCTCGCCCATGCGTCCCGCGAAGGCCGACGAACCCTTGCGGTTGAAGTCGCCTTCCAGCCCGTGCCCCACCGCCTCGTGCAGAAGGATCCCCGGCCAGCCCGGGCCGAGCACCACCGTCATCGTGCCGGCGGGCGCGGGCCGCGCCGCCAGATTGACGAGCGCCTGGTCGACGGCCTGGCGCGCGTACTCCTGCAGCAGCGCGTCGGTGAACATCGCGTAGTCCGTGCGCCCGCCACCTCCGCCCGATCCCGACTCGCGCCGGCCGTCCTGCTCCGTGATCACCTGGACCGACAGGCGTACCAGCGGCCGCACATCGGCGGCGCGCAGCCCGTCGGCGCGCGCGACGAGCACCACCTCGTATTCGGCGCCGAGGTGCGCCATGACCTGCACGACGCGCGGGTCGCGGGCCCGGCACAGGCGCTCCAGCTTCTCGAGCATCGTCACCTTGGTGGCGGAATCGAGCGATGCGAGCGGATCGATCGGCTCGTAGCGGCGCGGGGGGCGCGACCGCCGCGCGA
>JBOIFE010000138.1:0-14244 GCA_050741015.1 Burkholderiales bacterium
GAGACGATCGCCGCGACGTTGCGCGCGAGCATCAGCATCGCCATCACGCAATACTCGGCGACCGACTGCGCGTTGACGCCCGGCAGGTTCGAGACCAGCACGCCCCGGGCATTCGCCGCGGCGAGCGGCACGAGGTCGGTGCCTGTGCCGTGGATCGTCACGGCCCTCAGTCGCGGGGCGACCTCGAAGATGTCGTCGGGCAGCTTGGAACGGATGATCGCGCCGTCGACCTCCGGCGCGAGGCGCTTCACGGTCGCCGTGCTGGCGTCCGGGGCGAGCACCACCTCGGCGCCCCGCGAACGCAACAGTTCTTCGCCCGATGCGTCGATCGGGTCCGTGAGGAGCACGCGGGTCATTGCAGCAGCGTTTCGGCGAACGCGTCGTCCACTGGGGCGAGGGGATCGCGCGGCTCGAGACGGTGGCGCCGCACGAGCCTCGCGAAGAGCGGGCGGCCTTCCTTCTCGTGCAATGCCGCCGCAACCGCGTAGTACAGGCCCGTCGCGGCCTGGCGTGCGTGGACGTCGTCCGCGGTCCGCGCAAAGGCGGCCGCCTTGCCGAGGTCCAGGTCCATCGCCTCCAGCGAGCCTTCCTTGCGGATCGCTCGCAGGACGTCCAGCGCGACAATGTTCGAAGTGCCTTCCCAGATCGAGCCCAGGTGCGCGTCGCGCAGCAGGCGCGCATCGGACCATTCCTCCACGTAGCCGACGCCGCCGCGCACTTCCATCGCGTCGCCGGTCACGCGGCGCGCGTCGCGACAGGCGCGGAACTTGAGCAGGGGCGTAAGCAGGCGCACGCGACGCCGGGCGGCTTCGTCCCCGGCATCGGCCTTGGCGAGCTCGACCGCGGTCCATAGCATTACCGAGCGTGCGGCCTCGGTCGGCACCATGAGCTTGAGCAACTGGCGGCGCATGAGCGGCAACTCGATGAGCGGCTTGCCGAAGGCGATCCGCCGCCGCGCGATGAACAGCGCCTCGGTGAGCGCGCGGCGCATCATGCCGGCGGCGCGCATGCCGTTGGAAAGCCGCGACATGTTGATCATGTCGGCCATCTGCAGGAAGCCGCGCTGCGGGTCACCCACGAGCCAGGCGAGGGCGCCTTCCAGCCGGATCTCGCCGCTCGGCATATCGCGCGTGCCGAGCTTGTCCTTCAGGCGCACGATGCGGTAACTGTTCGGCGAACCGTCCGGCAGGATTTTCGGCAGGAGGAAGAGCGACAGGCCCTTCGTTCCCGCGGCGGCGCCGTCGGACCGCGCAAGCACGAGGGCAAGGCCCGCGTCTGCGTTCGAGCAGAACCACTTGTCGCCGTAGAGGCGCCAGTGCTCGCCGTCCCGCGCCGCGCGCGTTGCGGTCGCGCCGACGTCCGACCCGGCGCCCTGCTCGGTCATGAACATCGCGCCTTGCGTCAGCGCATCGAGGTCCTGCTGCGTGAGGCCGGGCAGGTAGCGCGCCACGAGCGCCGGATCACCGAATTTCCTCAGCGTGCGCGCGAGCGCATCGGTCATGGAGAGCGGACAGCAGGCGCCGAACTCGGCCTGCACGTAAAGGTAGGTGAGCGCGTATTTCGCGATCGGCGGCAGCGGCTCGGGCCAGCCCAGCACGCCGCCCCGGTGCGACATCGCCGCGAGGCCGTACTCGCCGAACGCGATCTCCTCCAGGCGGCGGTAGGCCGGATGCTTCTCGATCCACTGCCGGTCTTCTCCTGAGCGCGTGCGCTGGTGCAGGACGGGCGGATTTCGGTCGGCCGTAGCGGCGAGGCGGTCGAGCTCGTCCCCGGCGAGCGCGCCCAGGCGCTCGAAATGCGGCAGCAGATGCTCGAGCAGGTTCGGCGCCATGTAGTGGCGCAGCAGCCCGACGTAGTCCGGATCCGCACAGAACAGATTGATGCCGTGACTGTCCGGAAGCAGGTCGCGGGCGAGGGCAGGTCCCGGCTGGTCCATCGGCGGACTATAGCTTGCCCGCATGGCAGCGTCCGGGGCGGGGTGCTATCGTTTGTCGCGAGGGATTCAAGGGAGGAGGTGCCCGATGCACAAGACCCGCAGGGTGGCGGTGCTCGCGATCGTTTGCTTCAGCGCGCCGGCGCTGGCCCAGACGACGACCTGGAACTACAACATCTTCGGCCCGCCGCGGGCGCTCACCAAGGGCATGGAAGTCATGGTCGAGCACTTCAAGCAGGCCTCGGGCGGCAAGTTCGAGATCAAGCTCTCCTACGGCAGCGCGCTCGGTCCCGAGAAGCAGACGCCCGAGGCAATCAAGTCGGGCGGCTATGAGGGCGGGCAGATCTGCGTCGGCTATTACCCGAACAAGTTCCCGCTGTTGAGCGCGATGGAGCTGCCGTTCCTGGTGCCCAGCCGCACCGCCGACCAGGCCAAGGTCTACGAGGCGGTGATGCACCACCCGCTGATCGAGAAGGAGATGGCCGGGCGCTGGGACATCAAGTACTTCGGGCCGGTGTTCCTGCCGCCGTACGAATTCATGGGCAACAAGCGCATTGCCTCGGTCGCCGACATGCGAGGCGTGAAGATGCGCATCTCGGGCCTGAACGCGAAGGCGCTGCAGGCGTTCGGCGCGGTGCCGACCATGGTGACGGCGCCCGAAGGCTACACGGCGCTCGAGCGCGGCACGATCGACAGCTTCGGCTTTCCCTACACCTACGCCTTTGGCGCCTACAAGATGTACGAGGTCTCCAAGTTCGTCACCGACGGCATGGCAATGAGCGGCTTCCTGTGCTTCCAGGGCGTGAGTCTCACGGCCTGGAACAAGCTGCCCGCCAGCCTGCGGGCCGAGCTGCCCAAGGCCCAGGCGCTTGCCGACCAGACGCTGATCGAGGCGTACAAGGAGGCCGACGAGAAGTGGCTGCCGGTATTCAGGTCGAAAGTGGAGATCGTGCCCTTCCCGGCGGCCGAGCGCGCCAAGCTCGCCGCGGGGGCGAATGCGATCTGGGAAGACTGGGTGAAGGAGCAGGAAGCGGACGGCCGCCCCGGGCGCGCCATGCTGGACTTCATCAAGGCCGAGGTCGCGAAGTACAAGTGAGCGCCTAGGCGCACGCCGCCATGCACGAGCTCGCCGTCCTGCTGTTCGCGGTGCTCGCGCTGATGGCAGTCACGGCGGCCGGCGTGCGCTGGATCGGGCCCGCTTTGCGCGCGCTGGAACTGCTGCTGCTCGGCGGCGCGGCGATCATCATCCTGTTCGAGGTGCTGCTCGTGTGCGCGGACGTCCTGATGCGCTACGGCTTCAATTCGCCCATCCCCGGGCAACTCGAAGGCTCCGAGCTGCTCATGCCGCTCATCGTGTTCCTGGCCTTTTCCTATACGCAGGCGACCAACGGACACGTGGGCATGGACCTGTTGCTCGCCAACCTCGCGCCGCGCGCGCGGCGCCTCGCCACCATGGGCACGCTGCTTGTCAGCATCTTCGTGTGCGCGGTGATCGCCTACTTCAGCGCCAGGAACGCATTGCAACTGTGGCGTTATGACGACGTCACCATGACGCCGCCGTACTTCCACACCTGGCCGTCGGCGGCCGCGATCCCGGTGGGCTACGGCCTTTCCGCGTTCCGCATGTTCCTGCAGTTCCTCACGCGGCTCGACCCGGAGCGTTTTCCGGCCGGGCCGGCCGAGCACCGCACGTTCACCGGGCACGAGTAGGCGGGCGCGTTGAATCCGGTCGAACTGGGCGCACTGTCGCTCGTCGCGCTGACACTGCTGCTCGTCTCGGGCGTGCGCATCGCCTTTGCCACCGCCCTGTGCGGCTTCCTCGGTCTGTGGCTGCTGCGCGGGTATCAGCCCGCCGCGTCGCTCGCGGCGACGACCATCTTCGGCCACCTGACCAGCTACACGCTGCTGGTGCTGCCGCTGTTCGTGATGATGGGGTTCTTCGCTTATTACGCCGGCATCACGCGCGACCTCTATTGGGCGGCGCGGCAGTGGCTCGGCCACCTGCCGGGCGGGCTCGCCATCGCCACCATCGTCGGTTGCGCGGGGTTCGCCGCGGCCTGCGGCGCCTCGACGGCGTCGGCCGCGGTCATGGGGCGCGTGGCGCTTCCCGAGCTGAAGAAGTACGGCTACGACGACAAGGTGTCCACCGGCTGCGTGGCCGCGGGCGGCACGATGGCCATCATGATTCCGCCCTCGGTGCTCATGGTGATCTACGGCTTCGTCGCCGAGCAGTCGATCGGCGCGCTGCTGCTCGCCGGCATCCTGCCGGGCCTGCTGCAGGCCGTGAGCTACGCGATCATGCTGTACGCACGCTTCAAGCACAACCCGCGGCTCGGACCGCCGATCGCCGGCATCACGTGGCCCGATCGCTGGCGCTCGCTGAAGGGCGTCTGGGGGATGGTGATTCTGGTGGCCCTTGTCATGGGCAGCATGTACACGGGAATCGCCACGCCGACGGAGGCGGCCGGCGTGGGTGCGCTCGGCGCGCTCGCGATGGCGGTGCCGCGGCTGCGCTGGGGAGACTTCACCGGCGCAATGGCCGAGACCGCCCGCACCACGGCGCTCGTGTTCGCCATCGTCGCCGGCGTGCTGATCTACGTGCACTTCCTCGGTTTCACCGGCATGCCGGCCGCGATCGCCAGCGGCATCGTGAAGATGGACGTGCCGCCGACGGTGGTGCTGATCTGCATCCTCGCCCTGTACCTGGTGCTCGGCATGTTCCTCGACGGCATCGGCATGATCCTGCTGACCGTGCCCATCATCCTGCCGACCATCCAGGGGCTGGGGGTCGATCCGATCGTGTTCGGCGTGATGGTGGTGCGCATGGTGGAAATCGGCCTCATGACGCCGCCGGTGGGGCTGAACGTATTCGTGCTGAAGGGGGTGGCGAAGGACGTGTCGATGGCCGACATCTTCCGCGGCTGCGGATGGTTCGTGGCCGTGGACATATTGAACGTCGCGCTGCTCGTGGCATTTCCGAAGATGATTCTGCTCATTCCGCACAGCATGATCCGCTGAGCGGCCGGCTATTCGCGGAACGAGGGATCGCGCCGGTCGAGCATGCGCAGCATCGCCGGCCACTCGAGCTCGGTGATCTTGCGGCGCTTTCCGGGTGCGTAGCGTTCGTTGGTCGTGCGCACGACGTCGGTGCCGGGGTGATTCAGTTCCGTGTTGCAGGCCATCGCCATGACCTGCGCCTGGCAGGCGCGCTCGAGCCAGTGCAGCACGACGAAGGCTTCGCACACGGTGTGGCCCGCCGTGAGCAGGCCGTGGTTGCGCAGGATCATGGCGGAGGCATCGCCGAGGTCCTTCACCAGGCGCTGCTGCTCGTCGAGGTCGATCGCCGGGCCCTCGTAGTCGTGGTACGCGAGCTCGCCGAAAAACATCGCGTTCTGCGTGAGCGGCAGCAGGCCGCACTTCAACGCCGAGACCGCCATGCCGGCCGGGGAGTGCGTATGGATGACGCAGCCCACGTTCTCGCGCCCGCGGTGCACCGCGCTGTGGATGACGAAGCCCGCCTGGTTGATGCCGTAGCCGGTGCCCGAGTCGAGCACCACCTTGCCGTCGAAATCGATCTTCACCAGGCTCGAGGCGGTGACTTCCTCGTAGGCGTAGCCATAGGGGTTGATCAGGACGTGGCCTTCCTCGCCCGGTACGCGCGCGGTGGCGTGGTTGTAGACGAGGTCGTTCATGTCGAAGTGCGCGATCAGCCGGTAGCAGGCGGCGAGGTCGATGCGCGCCTGCCACTCCTCGGGGCTCACCTCGCTGCGCAGCGACGGAATCTTCACCTGCGAAAGGTCGGTCATAGCGTGTCCTTCGTTCCAAGTATTGCGGTGATCTGGCTCGAGAGCACCCCGCCGTTGCCATGGGCGAGGGCGACGGCGGCGTCCTTCACCTGGCGCGCACCGCCTTCGCCCCGCAATTGTCGCACCGCCTCGATGAGCAGGAAGATGCCGTACATGCCCGGATGCACACAGGACAGGCCCCCGCCGTTGGTATTGACCGGGAGCTTGCCGCCCGGGGCAATGCGGCCGCCCGAGACGAAGGCACCGCCTTCGCCCTTCCCGCAGAAGCCCAGGTCCTCGAGGAAGAGCAGCGTATTGATGGTGAATGCGTCGTAGAGCTCGAGGACGTCCACGTCCTCCGGGCCGAGGCCCGCCATCTCGAAGGCGCGACTGCCGGACTCCGTAGCCGCCGTGACGGTGAGGTCGGGCATCGAGGAGATCTGCCGGTGCCAGTGCGCCGCGCCCACCCCGAGGAGGTAGGCGGGCGGCCTGGCCAGGTGCTTCGCCCGGTCTGCGCGAGTCAGCACGTAGGCGCCGCCGCCGTCGGTAACGAGGCAGCAGTCGCGCACCGAAAGCGGGTCGCTCACCATGCGCGACTTGAGCACGTCCTCGACCGTGAGCGGCTCGCGCGAGAAAGCCTCCGGATTCAACTGTGCCCACTTGCGCGCGGCCACCGCGATCTCGGCGAGCTGCGCTCGCGTCGTGCCGTACTGGTGCATGTGCCGCGCGGCGGCCATCGCATAGGAGGAGGGCGGATTGAAGGGCTTGTACGGGTGCTCGAACGGCTGCGGGTCGAGCGCCATTTTGGAGCGCCCGGCCTCGGCGCGGCCGACGCCCGTCCGCTGGTTCGAGCCGTAGGCGACGAGGACCGTGTCGCACAGTCCCGCGTTCAGCGCGAGCGACGCGGGAATCAGGTGCTCGACGAAGGAGGAGCCACCCATCATCGTCGACTCCGTGAACTTCGGATGCAGTCCGAGGTGCTCGGCGAGCGCGAGCCCCGACATGAAGATATTGGTGCTCGCAATCACGATGCCGTCAACGTCGCGCGCCGCGAGGCCCGCGTCATCGAGCGCGTTCTTCGCGGCGGCGACCGCGATCTCCATCTCTGTCCAGCCCGGCGCCTCGCCGCAGCCGGCAAGGCCGACGCCCGCGATGGCGACCGAGCCCCTCATGCGGGTGTGAACTCCACCAGCCCGTCGGCGATGCGCGTCTTCACGGCCATGCCGATCTTCACATCGGTCGGCGCGACCGAGACCACGCGGCTCATCATGCGCACGCCTTCGACGAGGTCGACAAGGCAGACGTTGTAGTCGCCGCCGTCCGCGGGCTTGCGGCGCACGACCGTGGTCGAGTAGACGACGCCGCGGCCACTCGGCGCAGTCCAGCCCAGCTGGGCGGACCCGCAATGCGGGCATAGCACGCGCGGGTAGAACACGTGCCTGCCGCACGCGGCGCATTTCTGGATCTCGAAGCGCCCTTCCTTCAAGGCGTCGAGATAGTGTTTCTCAGGCCCGGAGGGTGGCAACATGCTGGCCCTCGTTGACCGCGTCGCCCTCGGCGACGTGCAGCGACTCGATGACGCCGGCGGCGGGCGCGGGCACGGGTATCTCCATCTTCATGCACTCGATGAAGATCAGCGTGTCGTCGGCCGAGACGCGCGACCCGGCTTGCGCTTCGATGCGAACCACCTTGCCCGCTACCTCGCAATGCACGCGAAACGTCGCCATGTGCGGCCGATTATGGCAGGACAGCCGTGCAACAATCGAGTGCGGAACTCGAAATGATCTCCCGACCGACCCCGGTGGTGCGCGGCATGCTGTGGATGATGCTCTCTGGGCTGCTGTTCATCGTGCTCAACACGACCATGAAGAAGCTTGCGCACGAGCTCGATCCCTGGGTCGTGGGCTTCCTGCGCTACGTGTTCGGGGCGATCGTGGTGGCCGCGACCGCACTGCCCGGGGGACTGAGATCGCTCTGGCCGAAGTCTCCGCGGCTGCAGCTGGTGCGAGGCCTGTTCCATGCCGGCGGCATGATGCTGTGGTTCGCCGCGCTGCCCTTCGTGTCCCTCGCCGAGCTGACGGCGATCGGATTCAGCGTCCCGATCTTCATCTGCCTGGGCGCGGTGCTGTTCCTCAAGGAACGCATGACCGGCGCGCGCTGGGGCGCGGTGCTCGCCGGCTTCGCCGGTGTGTTGCTCGTGCTCAAGCCGGGCCACGGCGGTGGTTTCGCCGGCATCTCGCCCGGCATGCTCCTCATGCTCGCCTCCGCGCCGGTGTTCGCGGCGTCCTATCTCGTCGCCAAAGCCCTCACGCGCGATGACCGTCCGGACATCGTCGTGCTTTGGCAGCACCTCTGGGTGTCGATCCTGCTGGCGGGCGTGGCCGCTGCGTACTGGACGAGCCCTTCGCCGGTCCAGTGGCTGCTCCTGGTCGCCTGCGGCTTCGTCGGCGCGGCCGGGCACTACTGCATGGTGCGCGCCTTCCGCGTGGCCGACATCTCGGCGATCCAGTCGGTGAAGTTCCTCGAGCTCGTGTGGGCGGCGATCCTGGGCTGGATCGTCTTCGGCACCGCGCCCGCGGGCGCGACCGTGGCCGGCGGCGTGGTGATCCTGCTGGCGACGCTCGTACTCGCGCGTCACGAGTCGCGCGCCGTCGGCATGCGGGCCAAGGCATGACCCTTCACACCGGCCGGCCGGCGACCCCGGCGCGGCACGGCCTGGTCACCTCGCCGCACAGCCTCGCCTCGAGCGCCGGCATTGACGTGCTGCGCGCCGGCGGTTCGGCGGTCGATGCGGCGATCGCCGCCAGCGCCGTGCTCGGCGTGGTCTATCCGCACATGACGGGAATCGGGGGCGACGCGTTCTGGCTGATTCACGAGGGCGCCAGCGGCGCCGTGCGCTACCTCGGCGGCGGCGGGCAGGCGGCCGCCAGCGCCGACTCGGAATGGTTCCGCGCGCGCGGCCACGCCGAGATCCCGCTCAAAGGCATCCTGCCCGCGACGCTGACGGTTCCGGGCGCGGTGGCGAGCTGGGCGAAAGCGCACGCGCGCTACGGTCGCCTGCCCCTTGCGCGTTGCCTCGAGCAGGCGATCGACTACGCGCGCGAGGGCGCGCCGGTCAGCGCCAGGCTCGCGCAGTTCATCGAGATGGCGAAGGCCGAGCTGGGGGCGTGCCCGGAAGCCGCGGCAATCTTCCTGCAAGGTGGACCTATGCTCGTCAACCCTGGCCTCGCCAGCTCGCTGGAGCGCATCGCGCGCCACGGCCGGGCCGGTTTCTACGAGGGCGAGACCGCGCGAGAAATGGTGCGCTATGCCGAGGCGCACGGCGGTTTCTTCCGTGCGCCTGACTTCACGGCGCAAGCAGCGCGATGGGGCGAGCCCCTGGTCGGCACCTATCGCGGCGTGACGATCTACAACACGCCGCCGCCCACCCAGGGATTCACCGTGCTGCAGATGCTCAACCTGGTCGAGCCGTTCGAGCTGCACCGGATGCCGCTGCTCGGGCCGGACCGCGCGCACCTGCTGGTGCAGGCCAAGCAGCTCGCCTACCAGGACCGCGACCGCTATCTCGCCGACCCGCGCTTTGCAGAAATCCCGGTCGAGCGATGGGTCTCCAAGGCGTACGCTGACTCGCGGCGCGGGCTCATCGACCGGGCGCGCGCGCTCGCCTGGGACCAGGTGCCGGCGGGCGGCTCGCTCGCCGGCGATACCGTGTTCGTCGCGGCAATCGACCGCGACGGCAACGCCGTGTCGTTGATCCAGAGCCTTTACGGGATTTTCGGGTCCGCGGTCGTCGCGGGCGACACCGGCATCCTGCTGCAGAACCGGAGCGCGTATTTCAGCCTCGACCCCCGGCACCCCAACGTCCTGCGACCGGGCAAGATCCCGCTGCACACGCTGATCGCTTCGATGGCCAAGCGCGACGGGCGGCTCTGGAGCGTACTCGGCTGCATGGGCGCGGACGGGCAGCCGCAGATCCAGTTGCAGGCGTACTCGGCCCTGATCGACCACGGCCTCGACGTCCAGCAGGCGGTGGAGATGCCGCGCTTCCTGTCCGGCCGCTTCGCGCTCGGCGAGGCGCGCGATACGCTGCACATCGAGGCGCGCTTTCCGGGCGCCACGATCGACGAGCTGGAGCGGCGCGGGCATGCCGTCGATCGCTGGGGCGACTGGAACGAGCTGGCGGGGCACGCGCACGGCATCGTCATCGATCAGCAGACCGGCGTGCGCTGGGGCGGCGCCGACCCGCGCAGCGACGGCGCCGCGATCGGCTACTGAGGGCGCCTTCGCTATGATGCGTTCCGGATGAGCTGGAACAAGGAATTGGAGGAACTGGCGCTACGGAAAGCGCTCGCCGCTGAAATGGGCGGGCCGGAGAAGGTCGCGCGCCACAAGGGCCTGGGCAAGCTCACGGTGCGCGAGCGCATCGACGCCCTGGTCGACGCGGGCAGCTTCCACGAGATCGGCAGCATCGCCGGAAAAGCGAGCTACGACGCCGAGGGCAAGCTTGCGGGCTTCATCCCGGCGAACCTGGTCATGGGGCGCGCGAAGATCGAGGGTCGGCCGGTCGCGGTCGCGGGCGACGACTTCACGGTACGTGGCGGCGCCGCCGACGCGGCGATCCGCGGCAAGCTCGTGACCGTCGAGCGCATGGCGCAGGACCTGCGCCTGCCGCTCGTGCGGCTGGTGGATGGCACGGGCGGCGGCGGCTCGGTGAAATCGATCGAGATCGAGGGCCGCACGCTGCTGCCGAGCATGCCGATGTGGCAGCTCTGCGTGGACAACCTCTCGCAGGTTCCCGTGGTGGCGCTCGCGCTCGGCTCGGTTGCGGGCCTGGGCGCAGCGCGCGTCGCGGCGAGCCACTACTCGGTGATCGTCAAGGAAACGGCGCAGATGTTCGTCGCCGGCCCGCCGGTAGTGGCGAGAATCGGGGAGACACTCGACAAGAACGAGCTGGGCGGCAGCGACATCCACACGAAGAATGGCGCGATCGACGACGAGGCGCCCTCCGAAGCCGACGCCTTCGCCATGGCGCGCAGGTTTCTTTCCTACCTTCCCAGCTCCGTGCACGAGCTTCCCGCGCGCACCGAGCCGGCGGACGACCCGAAGCGGCGCGACGAGTGGCTGCTCGGCGCGATCCCGCGCGATGGACGCAAGGTCTACAAGATGCGCCCGATCGTCGAGGCGCTCGTCGACCGAGGCAGCTTTTTCGAGATCGGCCGGCGCTGGGGCAAGCCGGTGATCACCGGGCTCGCGCGCCTGGACGGCTGGCCCGTCGCGCTGATGGCGAGCGACCCGTACCACTACGGCGGTGCCTGGACCGCGGACGCCTGCGACAAAGTGATCCGGCTCGTCGATCTTGCGCAGACCTTCCAGCTCCCGGTCGTGCACCTCGTGGACGTGCCGGGCTTCCTCATCGGCCGCCTGGCGGAAGAGGCGGGCACGATCCGGCACGGCGCACGCGCGATGCAGGCGATCTACCAGTGCACTGTACCCTGGTGCGCAATCCTCGTTCGCAAGGTCTACGGCGTGGCGGGTGCCGCGCACATGAACCCGGCGCGCTACGGCATGCGCTACGCCTGGCCTTCGGGCGACTGGGGTTCGCTGCCGATCGCGGGCGGGCTCGAGGCCGCCTACAAGTCGGAGCTCGAGGCCTCGCCCGACCCGAAGGCGAAACTCGCGGAGATCGAAGCGCGGCTGGAGAAGCTCCGGTCGCCCTTCCGCAGCGCCGAGTCCTACCTGATCGAGGAAATCATCGACCCGCGCGATACGCGCGCGATCCTCACCGAGTTCGCCAACCTCGCCGCGCCGCTCCGCCGGCCGGGGCCGCCGAGCTTCGGCTACCGCCCGTAGCGCCATGAGCCTGCGCGCGGCCCTTGCGCCGCGGTCGATTGCGATCGTCGGCGCGTCCGACAATCCGCACAAGGTCGGCGGCCGCCCGATCCTCTACCTGAAGCGCTTCGGCTACCGGGGCGTGATCTACCCGATCAATCCCGCGCGCCCGGAAGTGCAGGGACTGAAGGCCTACCGGTCCATCGCCGAAACGCCGGCGCCGCCCGATCTCGCCGTGATCGCGGTCGCCGGCGAAGAGGCGGTGCGCGCAGTCGAGGAATGTGCGAAGAAGGGCGTGCAGGTCGCGGTGGTCATGACCTCGGGTTTTGGCGAGATGGGCGAGGAGGGCAAGGCGGCGCAGGCGAGAATGGCCGCGAGCGCGAAGGCGGCGGGCATGCGCCTCGTGGGGCCCAACTGCCAGGGCCTGGCGAATTTCGCCACCGGCGCGGTGGCGAATTTCTCCACCATCTTCAACGAGCTCGAGCCGGTGGACGGCCCGGTCGCGATCATCAGCCAGAGCGGCGCGTGCTCGCAGGCGATCTACATCCTCGCGCGCCAGCGCGGCCTGCACGTGCGGCACATCCACGCCACGGGCAATGAAGCCGACGTCACGGTCGCCGATCTCGCGGCCGAGATCGTGCGCGAGGACGGCGTGCGCCTGGTGCTGCTCTACATGGAGGCGATCCAGCGGCCCGACGTGCTCGCGCAGGCCGCCGAGGACGCGCGCACGCGAGGCGTGCCGATCGTGGCCGTGAAGGCGGGGCGCACCGAGAGCGGCGTGCGCGCCGCGTCCTCGCACACCGGCGCGCTCGCGAGCGAAGACCGTGTGATCGACGCATTTTTCGACAAGCACGCGATCTGGCGCGCGGCCGACCCGCAGGAGCTCGTCGCCGCGGGGCAAATCTACTTGCAGGGCGCACTGCCGCGCGGCAACCGCTTCGTTGCGGTCAGCAATTCGGGCGCGAGCTGCGTGATGGCCGCGGACGCCGCAGAGGAGATCGGGCTCGCACTGCCGCAGTTCGACGAGGTCGTGAAGGCGCGCCTGAAGCAGGCGCTGCCCGCGTTCGCGACGCCCTCGAATCCGCTCGATGTGACCGGCGGCCTGCTCAACGACAGCGGGCTCATTGGCGGTTCGCTCGAGGCGCTCGGCGGAGATGCGTGCGACCTTTTGATGCTGGCGCTACCCGTCGCGGGCGCGGGCTACGACGTGCCGCGCTTCGCGCGCGGCCTCGCGGGCTTCCGGGACCGCCACGGCGCGACCATCGCGCTCGCCGCGCCGCAGGCTGAGGTGCGCGCCGAGTTCGACGCGCTCGGCGTTCCGACATTCGCGCGCGAACGCGAAGCGATGCTCGCCTTGCGCCAGGTGGCCGCCCACAGTGCGCGCATGGCGGCGCGCCCGGCGCCGCGCGTGCTGACGGCGCCGCCGTCGATGCCGGCGGGAAAGGAACGGTTCCTTAACGAAGCCGAGAGCCTCGCGCTTCTTGCGGGCATCGGCATCGCCGTCGTGGAGCATCGCCTGGTGCGAAACGAAGCCGCGGCGCGCGAGGCGTACCGCGCGCTCGGGCCAAACGTGGTGGTCAAGGGCTGCTCGGCGAATGTCCCGCACAAGACCGAGCAGGGGCTGGTGCGCCTGGGCATTGCCGACGAGGAAGCTGCGGCGAGCGCGTACCGCGACTTCAAGGCCCGACTGCCCGCCGGCGACGGCGTGCTTGTGGCGCGCCAGGTGCCCGGGCGGCGCGAACTTGCGCTCGGCGCCCGTGTCGATCCGCAATTCGGCCCGGTGGTGATGATCGGCGACGGCGGGATCTACCTGGAGGCGCTGAAGGACTTCCGGCTGCTGCTGCCTCCGTTCGGAGAGGAGGAGGCGCGAGCCGCGATCGCGTCGTTGCGGGCGGCGCCGCTCCTCGCGGCGCAGCGCGGCCGCCCGGCGCTCGATGCGGGCGCCGTCGCGCGCATGGCGGCGGCCCTGGGCGACGCGATGCTCGGGTGGGCCGCGAGCGTGGCGAGCGTGGATGTCAATCCCGTGATGGTGTTCGACGAAGGCGCGGGCGCCATCGCCGTCGACGCGCTGGTGGAGCGGGCCTTATAATTCAACGCGTTCCCAACGTCACCGGTCATCGATGAAAGTCCTCGTCAGCATCAAGCGCGTGGTCGACTACAACGTGAAGGTTCGCGTCAAGGCGGACGGCTCCGGCGTGGAGACTGCCAACGTCAAGATGTCCATGAATCCCTTCGACGAAATCGCCGTCGAGGAAGCGGTTCGGCTCAAGGAGGCGGGCGTCGTCACCGAGATCGTCGCGGTCTCGGCCGGCGTGCAGGCCTGCCAGGAAACGCTGCGCACGGCGCTCGCCATCGGCGCCGATCGCGCGATCCTGGTCGAGACCGACGTCGAGCTGCAGCCGCTCGCCGTGGCGAAGCTGCTGAAGGCCCTGTGCGACAAGGAGTCGCCCCAGCTCGTCATCCTCGGCAAGCAGGCGATCGACGACGACTCGAACCAGACGGGACAGATGCTCGCGGCGCTCCTGGGCTGGCCGCAGGCGACCTTCGCCTCCAAGGTGAAGATCGAGGGCAGCAAGGCGACGGTGACGCGCGAGGTGGACGGCGGGCTGGAGACGATCGCGATCCAGCTGCCCGCGATCGTCACCACCGACCTGCGCCTCAACGAGCCGCGCTATGTGACGCTGCCCAATATCATGA
>JBOIFE010000139.1:0-4712 GCA_050741015.1 Burkholderiales bacterium
CCGCATAGGCGGCCGTCCAGCCGACGCGCGCGGCGAGCACCAGGGCCAGCCCGCCCGCGGCGGCGGCTCCGATGCGCCAGCCGTACTGCGACATGCCGGAGCCGACGCCGAGCTGCCTCGGTTCGAGCAGCTCGATGCGGTAGGCATCGATGACGATGTCGAAGGTGGCCCCTGCCACGCCAACGGCGATCGCAGCGACCGCCACGGCCGCCAGCGATTCGCCCGGGTCGGTGGCGCCGAGGCAGGCCACCGCCGCCATCACCAGCACGCCGACCAGCCACAGCCAGCTGCGGCGCTGCCCGAAGCGGGCAAGCCAGGGCAGCCGCGCGCGGTCGACGAGCGGCGCCCAGAGGAATTTGAGGTTGTAGGCGAGAAACGTGAGCGCGAAGGCGGTCACCGCGCTCTTGTTCACGCCGTGCTGCGCGAGCCGCGTGGTCAGCGTTGCGCCGATCATCGCGAAGGCGAAGCCCGAGGAGATGCCGAGGAACAACGCCGCGAGCGGCGCCGGTTCGAGATAGGGGCGAAGCGCGCTAGCCCAGCGGCCCGTCATAGTCGATCGTCAGCGGCGCGTGGTCGGAAAAGCGCCGGCGCTTGTAGATCGACTCCCGGCGGGCACGCGCGGCGACGCCCGGCGTCGCGATCTGGTAGTCGATGCGCCAGCCCACGTTCTTCGCCCAGGCCTGCCCGCGGTTGGACCACCAGGTGTACTGGTCCGGCTTCGCATTCAGGCGGCGAAAGACGTCGACGTAGCCGGCCTCGTCGAACACGCGCGTGAGCCACGCGCGCTCCTCGGGCAGGAAGCCCGAGTTCTTCCGGTTGGAGCGCCAGTTCCGCAGGTCGATCTCCTGGTGCGCGATGTTCCAGTCGCCGCACAGGAGGATCTCGCGGCCGCTCTGCTTCAGCTTTTTCAGGCGCGGCAGGAAGGCCTCGAGGAAGCGGAATTTGGAAGCCTGCCGATGCTCGCCCGACGAGCCCGAGGGCAAGTAGAGCGAGATCACCGACAGCTTGCCGAAGCGCGCCTCGAGATAGCGGCCCTCGTCGTCGAACTCCTTGACGCCGAAGCCCTCGATGACCTCGCCGGGCCGCGCGCGGCTGTAGACGGCAACGCCCGCGTAGCCCTTCTTCACGGCGTGCGAGAAATGCCCGTGCAGGCCGCGCGGCGCGCGCATGGCGTCGTCGAGGTCGGCGTCGTGCGCCTTGATCTCCTGCAGGCAGACGACGTCGGCCTTCTGCGCGGCCAGCCAGCCGTAAAAGCCCTTGCGGGCCGCGGATCGGATGCCGTTGACGTTGAGGGTGACGACCCTCAAGACGATCCGAGGCTCGTCGCGCCGCCGTGCGCGGCGGACCACTCGGCGGGCGCATGCAGGAACTTCTCGACCTGCGCGACCTGCGCGTCGGCGAGATAGTTGCCCGCCTTGACCACCTTCAGCACGTCCCACCAGGTCGCGAGGTGGTGCAAGCGCACGCCGAGGTCGGCCATCACCTTTTTCGACTCGGGGAAGATGTCGTAGTAGAAGTTGACGTACACGTGCTCGACCACCGCGCCCGCCTCGCGCAGCGCCTTGCAGAAGTTGATCTTCGAGCGCCCGTCGGTGGTGAGGTCCTCGACCAGCAGCGTGCGCGCGCCTTCGCGGATGTCGCCCTCGATCTGGGCGTTGCGGCCGAACCCCTTGGGCTTCTTGCGGATGTACTGCATCGGCAGCCCGAGCCGGTCGGCGATCCACGCCGCGTACGGGATGCCGGCGGTCTCGCCTCCCGCGACGACGTCGAACTGCTCGAAGCCGGCGTCGCGCGCGAGCGTCGCGGTGGCGAATTCGACCAGCTGTGCGCGGATGCGCGGGTAGAAGATGAGCTTGCGGCAGTCGATGTAGACCGGACTCGCCCACCCCGAGGTGAAGATGAAGGGCTTCGCCTCCGAGAACAGGACCGCCTTCACCTCGAGCAGCATCTTCGCGGTGGTCTCGGCGATGAATGCGCGGTCGGCGGAGTGCATGGGGAGCGCGCGAATTCTAGCAGGGTTAGAATCGCCCCGATGTCCGAGCCCCGGGAGATCGCGATGCTCCGCACGTTCATTCTCGCGGCCTGTGCGCTGCTCATCGCCGCTGCGCCCGACGCGCTTCGCGCGCAGACCGCGCCCACGCCCGACGCGAAGGCGGCCGCCAAGGAGAAAGCGCGCATGGACAAGCTGCGGGCGGAGGTGCGCTCCTACCGTTGCGTCACCAAGGCGGGCCGCAAGTACTACGGCTCCACCATCCCCGAGCAGTGCGCCGGCGAAGCGGTCGAGGCGCTGTCGGCCCAGGGCACGCCGCTGTTCCGCATCGAGCCTCCGCCCACGCCCGAGGAGAGGGCGGCGAAGGCGGCCGAGGAGAAGAAGGCCGCCGAGACCCAGGCCGCGAATCGCGAGGCCGACCGCCAGGCCGAAGTGCAGGCGCGGCGCGACCAGGCGCTGCTGCAGACCTACGCCAGCGAACAGGACATCGAGCGCGTGCGCCAGCGCGCACTCGCGAGCAACCACCAGGCCGCCTCGCAAGTCGAGGCGCGCATCACGCAGCTCAAGAGCAAGCAGGAGCAGCTCGGGCTCGAGGCAAAGAAATACACGGACCCGAGCAAGGTGCCCGACAAGTTCCAGGAGGACGTGAAGGCGGTCGCCTACGACCTGTCGCTGCAGGAGCAGCTGCTCAGCTCGCGCACGCGCGAGGCGGACGAGATCAACGCGCGCTACGACGAGGAAAAGCGCAAGTACCGCGATCTGACCGTCGGCGCCAAGACACGCTAGATGGCGCTGCTGCTCGAGCCGCAGGCGTGGATCGCCTTCGGCACGCTCACCGCGCTCGAGCTGGTGCTCGGCATCGACAACATCATCTTCATCTCGATCCTGGTCGACAAGCTGCCGGCCGGGCAGCGCGACCGCGCGCGCCGCATCGGGCTCGCCGGCGCGCTGCTGATGCGCCTCGCGCTCCTGCTCGCGCTGGCCTGGGTCGCGGGCCTTTCAACGCCGCTCTTCCGCGCGCTGGGCCAGGAGATCTCTGGGCGCGACCTCGTCCTCATTCTCGGTGGCCTGTTCCTGCTCTGGAAGAGCGTCATGGAGATCCACCAGCTGCTCGAGGGCGTCGAGGGCGAGCGATCGACCGCGGTGGCGGCGACCTTCGGTGCCGTGATCGCGCAGGTCATGGTGGTCGACGTCGTCTTCTCGCTGGACTCGATCATCACCGCAGTCGGCATGGTGCGGTGGATCGAGGTGATGGTCGCGGCGGTGGTCGCCTCGGTCGCGCTGATGATGCTGTTCGCCGCGCCGATCGGCCGCTTCATCGCGGGGCACCCGACGATCAAGATGCTCGCGCTCGCGTTCCTCGTGGTCATCGGCGTGGTGCTGATCGCCGCCGGCTTCGGCCACGAGGTGCCCAAGGGCTACATCTACTTCGCGATGGCGTTCGCGGTGGCCGTGGAGCTGCTCAACATCCGCCTGCGCGGGCGCGGCAAGCAGACCGTGCGCCTGCACGAGCCGTACGTGCGCGACTGAGCGCGCGCTAGCGCGCGAGCTTCCTCTTCAGGATGTCGTTCACCTGCGCGGGATTGGCCTTGCCCTGCGTCGCCTTCATCACCTGGCCGACGAGCGAGTTGAAGGCTTTTTCCCTGCCGGCGCGGTAGTCCTCGACCTGCCGGGCGTTCTTCGACAGGACCTCGTCGACGACTTTCTCCAGCGCGCCCGCATCGGAAACCTGGCGCAGGCCGCGCCTGGCGATGATTTCGTCGGCGCTGCCCTCGCCCGCCCACATGGCGTCGTCGACTTCCTTCGCCATCTTGCCCGAGAGGGTGCCGTCGATGATGCGCTCCATGAGGACGCGCAGCTGTTCGGGCGCAACCGGAGCCTGCGAGATGTCAATGCCGCGCTGGTTGAGCTTGGCGCTTGTTCCAGTGACGATCCAGTTCGCGGTCTGGCGCACGGTTTCCGGCCTGGCGCCCGCCACAGCCTGCTCGAAATAATCCGCAAGCCCTCGGTCGCTGGTGAGCACCGATGCGTTGGCAGCGGACAGCGCCAGCTTGTCCGTGAAGCGCGCGAAGCGCTGGGCCGGCAGCTCGGGAAGCAAAGCACGGATGCGCTCGACGTCGGCCTCCCCCACGACCAGCGGAAGCAGATCCGGATCCGGGAAATACCGGTAATCCTGCGCGTCCTCCTTGCTGCGCATCGGGCGCGTCTCGCCCCGGTCGGAGTCAAAGAGCCGCGTCTCCTGGCGCACCACGCCGCCCTCCTCGATCAGCGCAATCTGGCGCCGTGCCTCGAACTCGATCGCCTGCTCCATGAAGCGGAACGAGTTCAGGTTCTTGATCTCGCAACGCGTGCCGAGCTTCGTTTCGCCCAACTTTCGCACCGACACATTGGCGTCGCACCGGAAGGACCCTTCTTCCATGTTGCCGTCGCAGATTCCGATCCAGCGCACCAGCGCATGCAGCGACCGCGCGTAGGTCACCGCTTCCTGCGCGCCTCTCAGCTCCGGCTCCGACACGATCTCGAGCAGCGGTGTGCCCGCGCGGTTGAGGTCGATCCCCGACATGCCGCGAAAGTCCTCATGCAGCGACTTCCCGGCGTCCTCCTCGAGGTGCGCGCGCGTCAGGTGCACCGTTTTCTCGCCCGCCGGCGTGGCGATGCGCACCGATCCGCCCGCCACGATCGGGATCTCGTACTGGCTGATCTGGTAGCCCTTCGGCAGGTC
>JBOIFE010000140.1:0-2077 GCA_050741015.1 Burkholderiales bacterium
GGGTGGCGAGCACGAGAGAGTGGATCCAGATCGAGCGCGCGGATGCGGCCGAGTACGAGAAAGATCTCGAGCTTTTCCAGACGTCGCTCGAGTTCGTCAAAGCGGGGCGCGCCCGCTAGGCGCTCGCAGTGCGGCTCTCGGGAGGGGCGCGCCCGGCCTGGACGCAGGCCGCGCGCAGGGTAAATTCGACGATGTCGCGCTGCGCCCGGCTGCCGCCGATGCGCACGGTCTCGGGCAGCGCGGCCTCGAGCAGCTCGATGGCGCGGCTCCAATCGTGCTTCTCGTACGCAGCGAAGGCGTCCGCCAGCCCGGGCGCCACTGCTCCGGGCGGCAGCTTGCCCGCGGCTTCGCGCCCACGCAGCTCGCGCGTGACGCGCGCCAGGCTCTCGCCATCGCCCGCCGCGGCGCAGGCGAGCGCGACATGCACGTCGGCGAACCAGATGCCCGCCTTCGGAAAGTTGCTCAGACCGTAGTCGCGCGCCTCGCTCCAGAGCCGGGCGTGGCGCGGCTCGCCCGCGAGCTCGGCGCGCCACAGGAAAGATGACGAGTCGGTAGCGACGTTCAGCGGCGGTCCCCAGGCGCCGCCGGCGGGATGCACGCCTTCGCGGTAGGCGCGCCAGGCGCGCTCCCGGTCGCCGAGCGCGAGCGCCGCGAGCGCCAGGTGCCACGAGAGATGACAATGCATCAGCCCCGGCCTGGGGTAGGCCGGCAGCCAGTCCTCGAGGTAGGCGAGCGCCGCGCGATGCTCGCCGCGCTCGTAGTGCACGTGCGCCTTGATGTGCGCGCCGTGCGGGTTGCGCGGATTGGCCGCCAGGCTGCGCTCGATCAGAATCCAGGCTTCGTCGAGCCGCCCCGTTTCGCAGGCTCCGAAGGCGAGCGCCGATCCGAACCACCAGTCGTCGCCGTAGGACGGCGCGAATCCGGAAAAGAACTCGTACAGCTCGGCCTCGCGCGTCCGGCGGCCGCTGAAACCGATCAGGCCGAACACGCCGGCCGCCGGGGCAAGCACCATCGCGTCGCGCGGATGCTCGGCCAGGTGCGCGCGCGTCGCGGTCAGCGAGCCGGCCGGGTTGCCCTCGATCGCGAGCGCGAGCGCGTTGACGTGGCTTTGCTCGCGCGGCGTGGCGCCCGAGGCGAGCTCGCGCGCGCGCGCCGCGTGCGCGCGCTTGCGGCATCTTCGCAGCGAGCAAAAATGCGCGAGCGAGCGCGATCTGCGCCAGCGCGAACGCGGAATCGGCCGCGAGCGCGCGGCCCAGGTGCTCCTCGGCGCCCGTGTTGGCGGACAGGATGCAGTCCACGCCCGCGACGTAGGCGTCGCGCGCCCCTGCGCTGCTCGACAGCGCCAGGCCGTAGCGGTCGGCGGGCGCCACTGTGGCTCAGGGCATCTGGATCTTGCCGCCGCCGCCCATGCCGCCCAGCCCGCCCGGGGGCAGCCCGCCCTGCGGCACGACGATCTGCGAGGCGGCCTCGCGCCGCAGATCCTGCAGCTCGCGCACGGTGCGGTCGATCGCAACCTTCGCCAGGCTGCCGAACTTGCCCGCGGCCTCCTCAAGCGAGGCGACGTCGATCTCGAACGCGATCGGCAGCGCGCCCATCGGCGTCATCACCTGCGTCTCGCCGACGTAGATCAGCTTGCGTGCCGCGTCCGGGCTGCCGTCGCTCTTGACCGGCGTGAGCCTGCGCAGCGTGCCCACGCGCCGGTCGGTGAAAGTCTCCTCGAGGAACAGCCCCGCGAGGTCCAGGTTCAGTTCGGTGGTGCGAGGTTCGTTGGCCATGCTTTGCGGCTCTCCAGTCTGCGGTTGAACCCATTTTACCCTTGCGACTCTATACTGCTAACAGTGGTCTTACCCTTCGGGAGCACGAAAGTGGCATTGCGCAAGATTCAACAGATCATCGCCTCGGTTCCCGCCTCCGACGGCGCAGGCGTGAAGCTGCGCCGCAGCCTCGGCGCGCGCCAGGACCTGCGCGTCGACCCGTTCCTGATGCTGGATGAGTTCTCCTCGGACGAAGCGGACGACTACAGCGCCGGCTTCCCGGCGCACCCCCACCGCGGCTTCGAGACCGCGACCTACCTGAT
>JBOIFE010000141.1:0-5026 GCA_050741015.1 Burkholderiales bacterium
GACGACCAGCGCGGGCGCATGAACTACGTGACGCGCGGGAAGGTGCTGCAGGGCGTCGCGGAGGTGAAGGAAGGCCTCAGTTTCTGCCTGTCGCTGCCGCTCGACTACCCCGGCGGCAACGCGCTCAACCCGCGGCGCAACCCGCCGCGGCTGGCGCCGACGATGCGCGACGGCAAGGCCAATTTTTGCTTCGCCTTCGCCGACGGGAATGCGCTGCTCACCGACGTCATCTGCGACGACCTGGTGCTGCTCACCTTGCAGTACTCGACGCAGTGGGACTCTTTCGCCCACGTCGGTGGCAAGTTCGACGCCGACGGCGACGGCAAGCCGGAGCTCGTGTTCTACAACGGTTTTCGCGCCGGCGAGGACGTGAAGACCGCGCCGGCGAACCCCGCCGCCGAGCCCTGGGCGAAGTACGAGGGCTCGCGCGCCGAAGCGCTCGGCATCCAGAACCTCGCCGAGCACGGCGCGCAGGGGCGCGGCGTGATGGTGGACCTGCACGCGCATTTTGGCCGCGAGCGGAAGGCGATCGGCTATGACGCGCTGATGCGCGCCATGGACAAGGACAAAGTCGTCGTCGAAAAGGGCGACTTCGCCTGCTTCTACACCGGCTTCGTCGACGTGATCCTCGAGCTGGCGAAGAACCCCGACCCCAAGCTGATCCACAACACCTGCACAGGGCTCGACGGCCGGGACGACAAGCTGCTGCAGTGGATCACGGACTGCGGCTGCGCCGCGCTGATCGCCGACAACTACGCCGTCGAGATCATCCCGGCGAGCCCGTTCAAGCCGCAGCCGCATGCGCTGATGCCGCTGCACGAGCACTGCCTGTTCAAGAATGGCATCCACCTCGGCGAGATCTGGTACCTGACCGAGCTGGCTCAGTGGCTGCGCGCGAACAAGCGCAGCCGTTTCCTGCTCACCGCGCCGCCGCTGCGGCTGCCGGGGGCGGTCGGCTCGCCCGCGGTCGCCGTCGCCACCGTTTAGGAGATGGCGCGGCAGCGCGGTAGTTATTCGATCGCTACGAAGGCCTTCTGAACGTCCTTTGGGCTCGCACCCGCAGCGAACAGCGCCCGCACGATAAGGTCCAGCGACACACTGGCGTCGCCGGCTTCGATCTTTGCGACCCGGGATTGACTGGAGCGCAAGCGCTGCGCGAGATCGATCTGCGACAGGCCGCGCTTCTGACGCGTCGCGCGCACCGCCGCGACGAGCGCGAGCTTGAGCTCGACAAGCGCCGCCTCGGCGCTGCTCAGGCCAAGGAACTCCGCTGCGGTGCCCGCTTTCCAGCCTGCGGCGCGCAAGCGGTTCATCTTCGAAGTTTTCATCGTTTCGACTCCTTTCTCCGTATGGCTGACTCATATGCGCTCAGGCGCCGGCGGCAGTTCTGCAGGACCTGAGCCGGCGTGCTGCGCGTGGTCTTCGAGAACACTTCGAGGATCACGATCGCATCGGGCCGGACCGCGTACATAATTCGCCATGCCCGTGATTCATCCACGATCCGCAGCTCGTGGCATCCCTTGCCGACGTCTGGCATCGGCCGGCAATGGGGCAGGCTCATGTGCTCGCCGCGCTGCAGCCGGCGCAGCAGCACGCCGGCTTCAATACGTGCAAGCGTCGAGAAGGGCGGCGACTTCACCTCACCGTGCAACCAGAGCAGGGGTTTGTCGACCATGCGTCTGCCGGGAGTATATGTCGGATATGACATACCGGGCAAGTCAATCCAAGAGCTCGCAGTGCGGCGATCGGCCCGATCGGGACGAGCAGTCCTCCCTCGGTTAACCTAGCACCCGGACTACAGTCCTACCGGCCGCAAACTGCCGGTTCAGGCCCAAGGGGGAAGACATGTCCGACCAGGATCGCCGCGACCTCGTCGCGCAGATGAAGAACCGCGCGCTGATCTACATGGAGACCTACGATGTCCTCGCCGAGGAGCTGGGTGCGGCGAAGGCCGAGGAGCTGCTGACGCGCGCGATCTACAACCGCGGGCGCGCCATGGGGAAAAACTTCGCCAAGTTTGCGCCGGCAGACTTGAAAGGCCTGAAGGAATCCTTTCTGGCGTCCGTCCCGGGCGGCGCGGACATCTTCCAGCCTGAAGTGAAGAAGGAGGGCGCCGCGGAACTCGAGTTCCTGTTGCACGGCTGCCCGCTGAAGGACGCCTGGCGCGAGGCCGGGCTTGCGGAGGACAAGGTCGCAACGCTCTGCCGCATCGCGGGCGCGGTCGACAAGGGCTTGTTCGAAGGCGCTGGCTTCAAGCTGCAGAACCGCACCTGGACGCCCGGCGCGACGGGTTGCTGCTTCCTGCACATCGAGCGTGGTTGAGCGCTGGGACTACGTCATCGTCGGCGCGGGCTCGGCCGGCTGTGTGCTTGCCAACCGCCTGTCCGCCGACCCAGGCACGCGCGTGCTTCTGCTCGAAGCGGGGCCGCGCGACACGAATCCCTGGATCCACATCCCGCTCGGGTACGGCAAGCTTTTCAACGTACCCGCGGTCAACTGGATGTACCAGTCCGAGCCCGAGCCACACATGGACGGCCGGCGCATCTTCACGCCGCGCGGCAAGGTGCTGGGGGGCTCCTCCAGCATCAACGGCCTGATCTACATCCGCGGCCAGCCCGAGGACTTCGACGACTGGGAGGCACCTGGCTGGTCCTTCGGCGAGCTGCTGCCCTACTTCAAGCGCTCGGAAGACCAGGCGCGCGGCGCCGGCGCGCTGCACGGCGCGGGCGGGCCGCTTGCGGTCTCCGACCAGAGCGAGCCGCACGAACTCTGCGACGCGTTCATCGAAGCGGCGGCGCAGGCCGGGCACGCGAGGAACGACGATTTCAACGGCGAGCGCCAGGAGGGCGCGGGCTATTTCCAGCTGACGACACGCAACGCGCGACGCTGCTCGACGGCAGTCGGCTACCTGCGCCCGGCGGCAAACCGCCCGAACCTGCGCGTCGAAACGGGCGCGCTCGCCGCGCGCGTGACCTTCGACGGACAGCGCGCGACGGGCGTCGAGTACCTGCAGGGGAATGAGCAGCGCACCGCGGCCGCGGCACGCGAGGTCATCCTCGCTGGCGGCGCGATCAACACGCCGCAACTCCTTCAGCTCTCGGGCGTGGGGCCCGCGCCGCTGCTGCAGAAGCTCGGCGTGCCCGTGGTGCTCGCGCAGCCCGACATCGGCGAGCACCTGCAGGACCACCTGCAGGCGCGCATGGTGCTCAAGTGCACGCGGCCGATCACGGTTAACGACGACATGCAAAGCCTCTGGCGCCAGGCCGGCATCGGGCTTCGCTACCTGCTGCAGAAGAAAGGCCCGCTCACCGTGAGCGCGGGCTACGCGGGCGGCTTCTGGCGCACGCGGCCCGAGTTGAAGCGCCCCGACGTGCAGACGCACTTCCTCAACTTCAGCCTCGAGCGCATGGGCGAGAAGCTGCATTCGTTCTCGGGCTTCACCGCGTCGATCTGCCAGTTGCGCCCGAGCTCGCGCGGCTTCGTGCGCGCGCGCTCGGCCGATCCGCGCGAGCCACCCGCGATCCAGTACAACTACCTCGCGACCGAGGAGGACCGGCGCACGATGGTGGACGGCATGAAGCTTTTGCGCCGCATTGTCGGACAAGCCGCGCTCGCGCCATACGTCGCCGAAGAGCACGCGCCCGGAACGAAGGTGCAGTCCGACGACGAGTGGCTCGCCTACATCCGCGCGACCGGCAGCACCATCTACCACCCGAGTTGCACCGCGATGATCGGCAAAGTTCTCGACCCGCGGCTGCGCGTGCACGGTCTGGGTGCGCTGCGCGTGGTCGACGCGTCCGTGATGCCGGCCGTCGTCTCCGGAAACACCAACGCCGCGGTCATCGCGATCGCTGAAAAGGCGGCCGACCTCGTGCGCGCAGACGCACGCCACGCTTGACAGGGCGCCCCGGTCTGCGAAAGACTGCCCCGCTCAAGGAGGAGGGACCCATGAATAATCCAGGATTGCGCGCGTTCGCCGTCGCGCTGGTCGCGACGTCGTCGCTCGCGTTCGCGCAGGGCAAGGAAGTCAAGATCGGCGTCATCTACGACTACACCGGGCCGTTCGCGGCGGGCGGGTCGGTGGCCGCGGCCATCGGCACCAAGATCGCAATCGACATGATCAACGAGAAGGGCGGCGTCGACGGCTACAAGATCGTGCCGATCTACGCCGATGCGCAGTCCAAGGCCGAGGTCGCGATCAGCGAGGCGACGCGCCTGCTCGACCAGGAGAAGGTCGACCTCATCATGGGCGTGTACTCGAGCGCGCACTGCGTGCCGATGGCGCAGAAGGTCGATGCGGCGAAAAAATTCATGTGGGCCGACGTCTGCGTCGCTTCCAGCGTGTTCAAGGGCAAGAACCTGACGCACGTGTTTCGCGCCCAGATCCACTCGGACCAGTACGGCGATGCGACCTGCGGCTTCCTGAACGAGAACGCGAAGAAGTACCTGCACAAGGACCCGAAGGACCTGAAGCTCGCGATCATCCACGAGGACGGTCCCTACGGCTCGGGCGTGGCCGCCGCGCAGGAGAACATCTGCAAGAAGGACGGCATGCAGATCGTGCTGAAGGAGGGCTACTCGGCCACGGCGCCGGACCTGTCCTCGCTCGTGACCAAGCTGCGCCGCGCGAACGCCGACGTCATCCTGCACACCGGCTACAACCCGGACATCACGCTGTTCTGGCGCCAGGCGAAGGAGCAGGGCCTGAAGTGGTCGGCGCTGATCGGTGGCGGTGCCGGCTACGGGCAGTTCGACAAGCTGCACCAGGCCTTCGGCAAGGAAGCCGAGTACATCTACAACGTCGACCCGGTGGCCGCGCAGCTGCTCGACCCGAAGACGCTCGCGCCCGGCCTGGGCGACCTGACCCAGGAAATGGTGAAGCGCTACAAGGCCGAGGCCAAGGCGGATGTGGTCCCGCCGCACGTCTCGATGGGCTTCAACCAGACCTGGATCTTCCTCACCGACGTCCTGCCGCGCGCGATCAAGAAATACGGCGGCATCGATCCCGAGTCGCTGAGGAAGGCCG
>JBOIFE010000142.1:0-3495 GCA_050741015.1 Burkholderiales bacterium
AGAGCAAGGTCATCGAGCCGGCGGTCACGTGGGGCAACGATCGGCCGCCGAACGTGCCGTGGCACGACATGGTGATCTACGAGCTG
The DNA here is from genome assembly GCA_050741015.1 of Burkholderiales bacterium. Classification (GTDB taxonomy): domain Bacteria; phylum Pseudomonadota; class Gammaproteobacteria; order Burkholderiales; family SG8-39; genus JAABQT01. The sequence continues at coordinate 87 of JBOIFE010000142.1, forward strand.
CACGTGCGCGGCTTCACCCAGCAGCATCCCGCCGTCGCCCAAGCGCAGCGCGGCACCTATGCCGCGCTGGCCTCGGCGCCCGTCATCGAGTACCTGCGAAGGCTCGGCGTCACGACGGTGGAGCTCATGCCCGTGCACGCCTTCGTCGACGACCGGCGCCTGGTCGACCTGGGCCTGCGCAACTACTGGGGTTACAACACGCTCGGCTTCTTCGCGCCGGAGCCGCGCTACTCCTCGAGCGGCAGCTCGAAGGAGTTCAAGACCATGGTCAAGCGACTGCACTCGGCCGGCATCGAAGTGCTGGTCGACGTGGTCTACAACCATACTTGCGAGGGAAACCACCTCGGGCCCACGCTCGCGTTCCGCGGCCTCGACAACGCTTCCTACTACCGGCTGGTGGAGGACGATCGCCGCCACTACCTCGACTTCACGGGCTGCGGCAACACGCTCAACCTCGAGCATCCGCGCGTGCTGCAGATGGTGATGGATTCGCTGCGCTACTGGGTCGAGGAGATGCACGTCGACGGCTTCCGCTTCGACCTGGCGCCGGCGCTCGCGCGCGAAGGCCGCGGCGTCGAGCCGCTCGGCGGCTTCTTCACCGTGGTGCGACAGGACCCGGTGCTGAGCCGGGTGAAGCTGATCGCCGAGCCCTGGGACGTCGGCGAAGGCGGCTACCAGGTCGGCAACTTTCCGCTCGGCTGGGCCGAATGGAACGACCGCTACCGCAACGGCATGCGCGCCTACTGGAAGGGCGACGGCGGCCTGATCGGCGAGTTCGCGCGGCGCCTGACAGGCTCGTCCGACCTTTACGGGCGCAGCGGCCGGCGGCCGTACGCCAGCATCAACTTCGTCACCGCGCACGACGGCTTCACGCTGCACGACCTCGTGTCCTACAACGACAAGCACAACGAGGCGAACGGCGAGGACAACCGCGACGGCCACAACGAGAACCTGTCGTGGAACTGCGGGGTGGAAGGCCCGACGGAGGACACCGGCGTTCGCGCGTTGCGCGAGCGGCAGACGCGCAACTTCCTCGCCACGCTGCTGCTCTCGCAGGGCGTGCCGATGCTTCTCGCGGGCGATGAGCGCGGGCACACGCAGCAGGGCAACAACAACGCCTATTGCCAGGACAACCCGGTGAGCTGGGTCGACTGGACGCCCTCGCCCGAGCGCGACAGCCTCGCCGAGTTCACGCGCCTGCTCGTGACCCTGCGCCGCTCGCACCGCATCTTCCGCCGCCGCGATTTCTTCGCCGGTCGCGAGCTGCACGGGCGCGAGGCGAAGGACATCCATTGGCTGAAACCCGACGGCACCGAGATGACCGACGAGCAGTGGGAGCAGGACCACGCCCGCTCGCTCGCCGTGCTGCTCTCCGGCGGCGATCTGGGCGAGCTCGACCGCTTCGGCATGCCGGCGCGCGACGACGACTTCCTGATCCTGTTCAACGCGCACGACGGCGAGGTCGAGTTCCGCATCCCGGCGCTTGGCGCAGGACCCTGGCACGCGTTGTTCGATACCTGGTTCGAGCTGCTGCAGACCTCCACCGAGCGCTTCTCGCCCGAGCGGCCCTACGTGCTGGGTGCGCGCGGGCTCGCGCTGCTCACGCGCGCGGCGCTGCCTTCGGCATGAGCGCCGAGCGCCTCGCGCGCTACGGCATCGCAGCCGCCTACACCGACATCGAGGGCCGCAGTCGCGAGGCCTCGCCCGAGGCGCTCGCGGCCCTGGTTCGCGAGTTCGACGACGCGCCGCCGCCCATCGCCGCCTCCGCCCCGGCGCCGGGCCGCTGCCACCCACTACCGCCCGCACGTGTCTGGGGTCCGTCGGTGCAGCTCTACGCGCTGCGCTCGGCGCGCAACTGGGGCATGGGCGATTTCGGCGACCTCGCCGCGCTCATCGACTGGGCCGCCGCGCGCGGCGCCGCACTCGTGGGGCTGAACCCGCTGCATGCGCTCTTCGCAGACGAGCCCGCGCATTGCAGCCCCTACAGCCCGTCCACGCGCCTCGCCTGGAACACGCTCTACCTCGACGTCGAGGCGATTCCCGAGTACGCCGAGTGCGCCGACGCGCGCACGCTCGTCGGGTCCTCCGCGTTTCGCGCGCGGCTCGCGCGCCTGCGCGAGGCGCCGCGGGTCGACTACCCCGGCGTTGCCGCAGCCAAGCAGGAGGTGCTGCGCCTCCTCTATTCGCGTTTTGGCGGCTCGCCCCGCGTCGCGGAGTTCGAGCGATTTCGCTCGGACGACGTACGCCGCCACGCCGCGTGGGAGGCGCAGCGCGCGGGTGGTGCCGATCCCCGCTACTACGAGTACCTGCAGTGGCAGGCCGATGCGCAGCTTGCGGTCTGCGCCGAGAGCGCGCGCGCACGCGGCATGGCCGTGGGCCTGTACCTCGACATCGCGGTATCAACCGACCGGGCCGGCTCCGAGGTCGAGGCGCATCCGGAGCTCTTCGCGCGCCATGCGAGCATCGGCGCCCCGCCCGACGCGTTCAACCCGCGCGGCCAGGACTGGGGCCAGCCGCCGCCGCGCCCCGATCGAATGCGTGCGACCGGCTACGCATTGTTCCGCCGCGTGCTCGCAACCAGCATGCGCCACGCGGGCGCGGTGCGCATCGACCACGTCATGCAGCTCGCTCGGCTGTACTGGGTGCCGGCGGGGTTTGCCGCCACGGACGGCGCCTACGTACGCTATCCGCTCGAGGCGCTGCTCGCGGTGCTCGCCGAGGAAAGTCGGCGCCACCGCTGCCTCGTCGTTGGCGAGGACCTGGGCACCGTGCCGCCGGAGGTGCGCGAGGGAATGGCGCGCGCAGGCATCGCCGGCATCCGGTTGCTGCGCTTCGAGCGCGACGCGCGGGGCGAATTCATTCCTCCCGCCGCCTACCCGGCCGAGGCGCTGTGCGCGGTCGGCACGCACGACATGCCCACGCTCGCCGGCTGGCTCGGCGATGCGGCCTTCGCCGCGGACCGCGACGCGCTCGGCACCGCGCTCGGCGCGCTGCCCGACCCGGTGCGCGTCCACGCCTGCCTCGCGGCTTCGCCCTGCCGCCTGATGCTGCTGCAGCCCGAAGACGCGCTCGGCGTCACCGAGCCCTGGAACGTCCCGGGCACGACGACGGAGCATCCCAACTGGCAGCGCAAGCTTCCGCTCTCGATCGAGGACTTCGGGCGCAGCGCGCCGCTCGAGCGCGTGGTCGCCGCGATTCGGGGGCAGCGCTGAGCGCGGTGCGCGAAGCGGCTACACTACCGGCGTGACTGCCCGCCGCGCCCTGTCGGCCGCCGCGCTCGCCGCGGCGCTCCTCGCCGCGGCAGCGCCGGCAGCCGCGCACGAGCTCGGCTACCTGCCGAGCGCGCTCCTTCCGCTGGACGGCACGTACCGCTTCGCCAACGGAAGCGCGGTCAGTCTCGCCGTCACCC
>JBOIFE010000143.1:0-11979 GCA_050741015.1 Burkholderiales bacterium
GGCGCCTGCCCGACGTTCTGAAGAGCCTGACCGAGTCGATCAAATGGGAGGACGAGCTCGCGGCGCAGACCATGAAGCTGATCATGTACCCGGCGTTCGTCGGCTCGATCGTGCTGCTGGTGACGTTCTTCCTCATGATCTATCTCGTGCCGCAGATGGTCGGGTTCATCCGCAACATGGGCCAGGAAATCCCGCTGCAGACGAAACTCCTGATTGTGGTGTCCGACTTCTGCGTCAACTACTGGTGGGCGGTGCTCTCGGCGCCCTTCGTGGCCTGGTTCGGCGTCAAGTACGCGGCCCGCGTGAATCCGGCCGTCGCCTACGCGATCGATCACTACAAGATCGTGTTCCCGCTGGTGGGACCGATCCTGAAGCGCATCGTGCTGTCGCGCTTCGCTTCGAGCTTCGCCTTGATGTACTCCTCGGGCATCACCGTGCTCGACGCCATTCGCAGCTGCGAGGAGATCGTCGGCAACCGGCCGATCGAGCAGGCGCTGCGCGGCGCAGGCCAGCAGATCGCGGAGGGCAAGAACCTCACCGTCGCGTTCCAGGACGCGGGCATTTTCCCGCCGCTCGTGATCCGCATGCTGCGCATCGGCGAGAACACCGGAGCGCTCGACACCGCGCTGCTCAACGTCAGCTACTTCTACAATCGCGAGGTGCGCGAGGCGATCGGCAAGCTGCAGGCCCTGATCGAACCCATCCTCACGGTGGTGCTCGGCCTGATCCTGGGCTGGGTGATGCTCTCGGTGCTGGGACCCGTCTACGACACGATCTCGAAGATGAAGTACTGAGATGAAGCGCCTGGCCTACTTCACGGCCGACGAGCACCGCGTCTACACCTGGGCGGCCGGCAAGCTCGCGCTGGAGGCGAAGTTCGAGGGTGACGACCTCGGCATCACGGCCTTCCGCGAATACCTGGCGGGCCATCGCGGCGCGCTGTTCTACGCGGTCGCGGACCTCGCCGGCGAGGACTTCCACGAAGAGCTGATTCCCTACCTGCGCGGCGGCGACCGCGAGCAGGTCGTCCAGCGGCGCCTCGCGCAGCGCTACCGCGACACAAGGCTCGCCGCGGCGCTGTCGCTCGGGTACGTGAGCGGCGAGCGCCGCAACGAGCGGCTGCTGCTCACCTCCTTCACCAACACGCAGCGGCTCACGCCCTGGCTGGACGCGCTGGCCGATTCGGAGGCGAAGCTCGCCGGCATCTATTCGGTGCCGCTCATCGCGCCCGCGCTCTCGGCTCGCCTCGGGGTGCGCGGCGGCCGCTGCTTCGTGGTGTCGGCCAACAGCGCCGGCCTGCGGCAATGCTTCGTCGACGACGGCCGGCTTCGATTCGCGCGCCTGGAGCGCACCGTGGACATGGTGCCCGAGGCCTTCGCCTCGTTCGTGCGCTCGGAGACGGGGCGGCTCGCGCAGTACCTGTCGACGCTGCGCGTGCTGCCGCGGGACGGCCCGCCCGTCCAGGTGATCGTGGTCGCACCCCCGGGACAGCGCGCCGCCTTCGAGCGCACGCTCGTCTCCGACTCGCGCCTGTCCTTCGTCACGGTCGACCACGAGGACGCCGTCCGGCGCGCGGGCGTAAAAGGGGCGTCCGCCGAGATGGGCGCCGAGCAGCTCTACCTGCACCTCGCCGTCAGCCGGCCGCCGCGCGAGCAGTTCGCGCGGCGCGAGGACCGCCGCAGTTATTACGTGTGGCAATTGCAGCGCGGCCTCGTGGCCGCCGGCGCGCTCGGCTTCGCCACCTGCGCGCTGTACGCCGGCGCGACGTGGCTCGACGTCATGTCGACCGAGAGCGACGCGACGCAGGTCCGCCTCCATACCACGACCGCGCAGCAGGAATATGCGCGCATCACGTCGGCGTTCCCGGTGACGCAGACCACCACCGACAACCTGCGCGCGACGGTGACCGAGTTCACCGACATCGCGCGGCGCACCGCCTCGCCCGAGCGCGCCCTGATCTACCTGTCCCAGGTGCTGGACGACTTTCCGCAGATCGAGCTCGATTCGCTGCAGTGGCGGGTGGATCAGCCCGAGACCGGCGCCCGGCGGGCCGCGGCCGCGGCCGGCGGAGGGCCCGCTCTGAGCGGTGCGCGCGCCGTGATGATGGAAATCTCGGGGCGCGTGGGCGCCATGCGGCGCTCGGACTACCGCGCGATCACCGCCGAGGTGCAGCGCTTCGCCGAGGCGCTGCGCACCGACCCCCGCTACCAGGTGACGCGCACGCAACTGCCGTTCGACGTGACCTCGGAGGGCACGCTGTCCGGCGACATCGGCACCACGGGCGACAGCGGCGAGGCGCCACGCTTCACGATCTTCCTCACGCGGAGCCTGCCGTGAACTTCACCGCGCGCGAGCTCCGCGTGCTCGCCCTGCCGCTGCTGGCATGCCTGGTCCTGCTCGCCGCGGGCTCGGCGCTGATCACGTGGACGCAGGGCCGGCGTACCGCCGAAGCGGGCGCGCTGTCGGAGGCGCGCACCGAGCGCTCGCGCGCGGTGGAGCGCCTGATGCGGATTGCGGAGGAGGAGCGCGAGGTCAAGGAGAAACTCGAAGTGTACCGGCGGCTGAAGCAGCTGGGCATTCTCGGCGAGGAGCGTCGCCTGGAGTGGGCCGACGCGATGACGCGCATCCGCACCGATCGCGAGCTGCCGGACCTGCGCTACCGGGTCGAGCGCCAGCGGCCGCTCGTGTCCGTGCCGGGCAAGCCCGGCAGCGTGGACTTCTACGCCAGCACGATGCACGTCGACCTGGCGCTGCTGCATGAAGGCGACCTGCTGAATTTCCTGTCGGACCTGCGCAAGTCGGGCAACGCCTACTATTCCGTGCGCCGCTGCACGATTTCGCGCCTGTCCCCCGGTGGCAGCAGCACCGGCCTCGCGCCGCGCCTGCACGCCGACTGTGAAATCGACCTGATCACCATCGTCGACCGGGCGGCGAAGACGTGACGCGCGCCGCCGTCCTGCTGCTGCTTGGTGTGCTAGGGCTGCCGGTGCCCGCCAGTGGGCAGGCGCTCGGGCGGCTCTTCTTTACACCCGAGCAGCGCGAGGCGCTCGACGCGCGCCGCAAGGCCCGCCTGCCCGACCGACCGGTGGCCGTCGAGGCTTCACCGACCACCCGCGTCGACGGCTACGTCAGGCGCTCGCAGGGCAAGTCCACTGTCTGGCTCGACGGCTACGCGGTTCCCGAAGGCACGCAGCCCGAGGGACTGCGTGTGCGGCCAGGCAAGGATCCGAGCCGGGTCACGGTCGAGGTCGGCGAGGACAGCCACCGCGTGGACCTCAGGGTCGGCGACACCCTGGACCGCGCCAGTGGCGAGGTGAAGGATGTCCTCGGCGGCGGCGAAATCAGCATCGAACGCCGTGGCAGTGCGCCGCGCTAGCCTGCGCTCGCAGCGCGGAGTCGCGCTGCTCGCGCTGCTCGCCGTGGCGGTCATGGTGTTCGCCTACCTGCTGACCAGCCGCCTGAACGCCGCCAGCCAGTTCGTGGCGATCAATCGCGATCACAACGCGCAGGTCATGGCCCAGGCGAAGGAGGCGCTGGTCGGCTGGATGGCGATCAATGCCGCCGGGACCGACGCGAATCCCGGCCGGCTGCCCTGCCCCGAGGCGCCGGGCTATTTCGGCGATCCGGCACAGGAGGGCATCGCTGCCGGGAGCTGCCTGCCCCCCAACAACGTCGGGCGGCTGCCCTGGCGCACGCTCGGCCTCGAGCGCTCGGTCGACGCCTCAGGCGAGCCGCTCTGGTATGCGGTGTCACCGGGCTGGTCGCTGCCCGGCGCCAGCACCGCGCCGGTCAATTCCGACACCGGCGGCCAGCTCGCCTTCAATGGCGAGAATGATGTCGCGCTAATCTTCGCGCCCGGCGCCGCCATGACCGTCCTCGCGGGCGGCCCCTGCGCCGGCCGCGTGCAGACGCGGCCCGCGGCCGGTCCGCCGGACGTTCGCAACTATCTCGAATGCGGCAACGAGGCCGGGAGCTACGTCGCCGGCGTGCCCGGGCAGACGTTCAACGACCAGGTTCTGCGGGTCGCAACGACGGACGTGGTGCCACTATTGGAAGCCGCCATCCAGGAGCGCATGCAGCGCGAGATCGCGCCGGCGCTGAGAGGGGTCTACGCCTCGGCGCCGTGGAAGAGAAATTCAACGAACAATCTGGTCTCGACCAATCCCCTGTACCCCTTCGCCGCGCCGTTCGGCAACCCACAGACCGCGAGCTTCCTCGGTGCGAACGGCACCTCCCAGGGCCTCCTGCCGTTCGTGTACTCGGAAACCAGCCCCGGCTCGGGGATCGCTTGCACCGGCGATCCGCGGTGCAATCCGCTGGCCGTGGTCTGGACGGGCGGGACGCTGTCGGGCCCGTCGATCCATTCGCCGTCCTGCAGCGTGGTCACCGGCACCACGACGCGGCTGGACTGCAGCTTCTACTACACCTGCCTGCTGATCTTTTGCACTCTGCCAACGCTCGACTACACGATCCAGGCGCAGGCGAGCGGCGTCGGCATGGCGCTGCGGCGGATCAACCTGGCCGCGCCGGTGGGCAGCGCCAACGTGAACGCTACCCTCAGCAGCGCGTCCGCCATCTTCAACACCGCGGGCGGGATCGCCCTGACGCTCACAGGCACCGCCACGCCGAACGGCTCGGGCGGTTTTCTGAGCGCTCTGCTGGGCAACATCCTCTGCGGCCTGCCGATCGTCGGTGCGATCCTCGGGTGCAAGCTGAGCCTGATCTCCGTGCCCATCGGCGTGCTCGCCGACCATCCGCTGCTCGACGCCAACGACGCGACCACGGGCTGGTTCGTGCGCAACGAATGGTACAAGCTGGTCTTCTACGCCGTGGCCGACCAGAGCACGCCGGTCGCGCTGCCCAACCACGGCTGCGACTCGACCAACTGCCTGCGCTTCAATGAGGGCCTCGGCTGCGGCGGCGGGTCGGAATGGTGCAACATTCGCGCCTTGCTGGTGCTCGGCGGCGCGAGCCTGAGCGGCGCCAGCCGGCCGAACGGCAACTTGGCAGACTACTTCGAGTACCAGAATGGCGACGGAGGCAGCTTCTACGAGCAGCACCCGATGCGCCGTGCGACGAACGTCGCCAACCCAAATGGGCCGTGGAACGATCGAGTGATCCTCGTCGACTGGCTGCCCCCGCCCTCGCAGCCGCTCATCGACGTGACCAGAGCCTCGGTGATCGGCAAGCATCCCCAGGTGGCGCAGGCTTCCGACTCGCCGCCGCGCCTGTACGTCCTGCCGTGATGCGGAGCGCCCGCGTCGGCTGCGCCCGCGGCTTTACGCTCACCGAGCTTGCGGTGGTGTTCGCCATCGTCAGCCTGCTGCTGGCGACAGCGATGTACACCCTCTCGGCGCAGCAGGACCAGCGCGGCTTCGAGGAGACGCGCCGGCGCCTGGACGCCGCACGCGAATTGCTGCTCTCGTTCGCGGTGGCCAACGGCCGCCTCCCATGCCCCGGCACGACATCGGGCAACGAAGCGTTCACCGGAGCCAACTGCACGAGCCCGTGGGGCGGGTTTCTCCCGGGCCGGGCAATCGGCTTCCAGATCATGGACGCCAACGGCTTCGCGCTCGATGCCTGGAACAACCGCATCCGCTATGCGGTCTCGAGCCACGCCGTCGCGCTGGTCAACTGCGCCGGGTCGTCGACCCAGCCTCATTTCACGAACGCGACCAATCTCCGCACGAACGGCATCACGTGCCAGCCCGGCGACCTCAGCATCTGCGCCTCGGCGACCGGCATCACCGCCACGTCCTGCAACTCGGCGACGCCGCTGGTCAGCCAGAATACCGTGGTCGCCCTCGTGTTCTCGACCGGAAAGAACGGCGCGACGGGCGGCACGGGCACCGACGAAGCGGCCAACCTCAACAGTGACCGCGTCTTCGTCTGGCACACCCCGACCCCGGCCAGCGCCGCCAACGGCGAATTCGACGACCAGATGACCTGGATACCGGTCGGCGAACTGTACGCGCGCCTGATCGCGGCGGGCGTTCTGCCCTAGCGTGGCCACTACCGAATCCAGCAGCCGCACGCTGGTCTGCAGCGTGCTGTTCCTCGATATCGCCGACTATTCGCGCAATCCGGTGCAGGAGCAACTGCGCCAGAAGCAGTCGCTGAACGTCCTCATCGCCCAAGGCCTGGAGCGCGTGCGGCAATGGGACCGCGTCATCCTCGATACCGGCGACGGCACCGCGGTGGCGTTCCTCGGCGATCCGGAGGACGCACTGGTGGCCGCGATCTGGATGCGCGCCAACGCAGGGCCGCTGCGCCTGCGCATGGGCATCAACCTTGGGCCGGCGCGGCTGGTCAAGGACCTGAACGGTCAGAGCAACGTCGTCGGCGACGGCATCAATGACGCTCAGCGGGTCATGAGCTTCGCCGAGCCGGGCCAGCTGCTCGTGTCGCGCAGTTTTTACGACGTGGTCAGCCGGCTCTCCGAGGAGCATGCGAAGCTCTTCACTCGTGAAGGCGTGCGCACCGACAAGCACGTGCGCGCGCACGAACTGTACGCGGTCGCCGCCGCCCAGGCCGCGGCGCCGGCGCCGAACCCGGAGGCGCCGGCGCGCGTTTTCGACGCAGGTCCGCATCTGATCGTGTCGGGCTACGTGCGCGCCAAGGTGGAACAGGCGCTCGATTCGCTCGCGCACAAGGGCGCCCGCGTGATTTCACCGATATCGCAGGTGGGCGACAAGTGGATCGCGAGCTGCGAGCATCCGCAGGCCCGGCTTGCCGAATGCAAAGTGGAGACACTGGGCTACACGCGAATCGTCACCGGGCCGACGCTGCCGTCGGTGGTGGCAAAAGTGGACGAGCTGCTACGCACGGGCGACCGCCTCGTCGGCGAGATCGAGCAGATCGACGAGGGCTGGACCGCGGTTTGCGACTCGAGCGCGCGCTAGCCCGGCGCGCGGCGCAGACCGAAGCACACCTCGCCGTCGCGGTTCAATTCCAGCCGCAGTACATAGCCCGCCGCCTGCGCCAGGCGCGCCGACTGGTACAGGCCGATGCCCAGCCCCCCCTCGGACTGCACCGGCGCGCGCAGCAGCGACTCGGCGACGTGCTCGGGCACGGCGGGCCCGGAGTCGCGCACGCGAAGCTCGGGCCCGTCTCCCGCCGTCAGCGCCGCGCGCACGCGCACGCCCGGCTGCGCGGCGCGCTTGGCGAGCGCGTTTTGCAGCAGGTTGTCGGCGACGTTGTCGAACAGCGTCCGCGGCACCTCGGCGCCGTCCAGGGATCCGGCGGAGAACTCGACGCCGCGGTCCTGATACTGGCGCACCAGGCCGTCCCACCACTCCCGGGCCGGCACCGCGCGATCCTGCTCGCTCACCGGCCGCTGCAGCTTGTCGAGCGTGGCGGCCAGGCGCTGCGTGATCGCGGGCAGCTGGCGGCGCACGAGCGCGAGCGCCTCGGGCGATTCGCCGCCGTCCGCGACCGCCACCGAGCACAGCACGTTCAGCGACTGCAGCAGGTTCTTTACGTCGTGCGTCACGCGCGCGCCGGTCTCGTGGACCGCCTGCATGTAGCTCGCCTGCTGCAGCGCGTGCTCGCGCTGCTTGGCGAGGTAGAACTCGCTGAGCAGCTGGCCGAGGAGCCGCAGGTGGCCGTGCAGCGCCGGGCTGGTGCGGTAGCGCGAGTAGATGGTAAGCGACAGCTCGCGATTGGAAAACTCCACCGCGTGCGGGGTTCGCGCGCCCGACTCGCCCGCGCGCTCGGCGGTACGCCAGGCCGCGCCCTGCACCGAGGGCAGGCGCGCCAGCGCCGCGACCGCCTCGCCGAGGAATCGCTCCGGGCGCGGCTCGGCGTGGGAGAGCTCGGCCAGGTATTGCAGCCACTGCTCGATCGGCAGCCCGATCGAAAACAGGTACCGCGAGACGAACACGTTGAGGCCTGCGTACCCGGTGCGCGGATTCCACGCCAGGCCGATCACGAGCAGCCCGCCCCCGATCACGAACACGATTTCGGTCAGCGCCTGCAGGTAGCTCGCCGGCCCCAGCGTCATGAACGCAAAGCTGCCGAGGATCACCACGCCGAGCATCAACATGAGGAAAACGCTGTAGAAGTAGTCGATCACCTGCGCCGCCTCGGGCGGGTCCGGCTCCGCCGGAATCAGCGCCATCGCGACGAACAGCAGCGGCAGCCCCCAGGCCGCGTAGGCGCGGATCGCGGGATCGACCTCGTTGCGCGGGGCAACCTGCGGCAGCAGGAGGATGAACAGCAGCGCCGCCAGGTAAGCGAACACCAGCAGGTAGAAGCGGCGCTGCCAAAGCGCCTGGTGCAGGAACACCTTCCCGCCGACCAGCCCCGCGAGCACGACCGCCCACAACACGAGCAGCCACCAGTTGAGGACCGCCACCAGCACGCCGGCGAACGCCACGATCAGCAGGGCCTGCGGCAGCGGGATCTCGCGCTCGCCGCGCAACACCGGCTGCCACAGCAGCAGCAGGCCAAGATGCGCGAGCAGCAGCACGCGCGCGCCGTTGTCGGCGACGCCGCGCAGCGCGACAACGTGCAGCAGCACCAGCATCGAAATGACCACCGCGCGCCAATGGCGCCGGCTGAACGTCCCTACGGCTTGCGGAAGCCGCGAGGACAGGTCGCGTCTCGGGGAGTCGGCTTGCATGTGGGTCGTGCGCAGGCAAAGATACGCACAATCCGTCGCCCGCGAAAGATGCAACCCGCCCTGCTGATGGCCCGCAGTACGCTGCTCGAGGCGCGCCGAAGCGCGCTGCCGTGGCTCGCGCTCGGCCTGCTCGCAGCGGCGCTCTCGCTTGCCGCGTTCCTGTCGCAGGTCGCGGTGACCGAGGGCCGCGAGCTGCAGGCCGCGTTCGCCGCGGCGCTGCTGCGCGCCGGCGCGGCATTCCTGCTTGCCGCGCACGCGGCCGCCAGCGTGGTGCGCGATGCCGACGACAAGGTGCTCGAGCTCGCGCTCGCGATGCCGATCTCGCGCAGCCAGTACTACCTCGGCAAGCTCGGCGGCTTCGCCGCGGCGGGCGCGGCGCTCGCGGCCGCTTGCGCGCTGCCGATGCTGCTCTGGGCATCTCCGGCCGGTGTCGCCTGCTGGGGCGTCTCGCTCGCGCTCGAGCTGCTACTGGTCGCGGCGGCAAGCCTGTTCTTCTCCGTCACGCTGGCGGCCGTCGTCCCGGCGCTGGCCGCGACTGGCGCGCTCTACCTGCTGGCGCGCGCGCTGGCGGCGATCCAGCTGCTGGCGCGCGGGCCCCTCGCGGAGCCGACCTGGACGCAGTCGCTGGCGCAGGGGGCGATCAGCGCAGTGGCGCTCGTGCTACCGCGCCTCGATACCGTGACCCGCAGCGAGTGGCTGCTCTACGGTGCGCCCTCCCCGCGGGAATTCGCCGCGGCGCTGGCCACGCTCGCCGCGTACGCCGCGTTCCTGCTCGCCGCGGGCCTGTTCGACTTCCACCGGCGCAACCTGTGAGCGGCAGGGAGCGGCCGCTGGACGAGGTCCCCGCGTGGCTTTGGGCGGTGCTCGGCGCGGCGCTGGCGGCGCAGCTGGGCCTGCAGGCGCTTCGCGCGCCGCCGGCCGCGCGTGCCGAGGACTTGCCGCCCGCCCCGCGGATGGCGGCGTTGCGCGCGGCGAGCTTCGGCGAGCCCGCCGCCGCCGCGAGGCTCGCAATGCTGTACCTCCAGGCCTACGACCTCGGCTCGGGCAACCGCCTGCCCTACCGGGACCTGGACTACACGCGCCTGCGTGAATGGCTGCAGGCCGTCCTGGACACCGATCCGCGAAGCAACTATCCCTTGTTCGCCGCGTCACGCGTTTACGCCGAGGTCGACGACGACGCGAAGTGCCGCCAGATGCTCGACTTCGTGCACCAATCGTTCTTTGGCGATCCCAACCGCCGCTGGCCATCGCTCGCGCAGGCGGCGCTCGTGGCCAAGTACCGCCTGCACGACCTGCCGCTCGCGCGCCGCTACGCTGCCGACCTGCAGCGGCTGACGACCGACCCGGCCGTACCGATGTGGGCCAGGCAGATGGAAGTGTTCATCCTGGAGGACATGAACGAACTCGAAGCGGCCAGGATCATGCTGGGGGGGCTGCTGGCGAGCGGGAAGCTCCAGGACTCCGGGGAGCGACGGTTTCTCGAGGAGCATCTCAAGGAGCTCGAAAGGCGGACGGCGTCGGAACGCCAACGATAGTGTCGGGTTTCCGACGGTTTTTTCGTGATTTTTGACCTATTTGGGCACCTGATGCCACAATCGCCCCGGCATGGATTTTGCGGATGCCTTTTATCGCCTCGTCTGCTCCACAAGGAGTAATTGAATGAACGCACGACAGAAAGGCTTCACGCTGGTCGAGATTGCGATCGTCCTGGTGATCATCGGCCTGCTTCTGGGCGGGATCCTGAAAGGCCAGGAGATGATCACGCAGGCGAAGATCAAGAACGTGGTCGCGGACTTTTCGGGCATCTCGGCGGCCTATTACGGCTACCAGGACCGCTACCGCGCGATCCCGGGCGACGATCCCAACGCGGCCACGCGCTGGACCACGCCGACGACTGCGACGTCCGGCGACGGCAACGGGGTCGTGGTGGGCAAATACAACACTGCGACGGCTACGTTGGAATCGCGTCTGTGGTGGGATCACCTGCGTCGCGCCGGCTTTGTCGCTGGAACCGGCACGCAGCAGCCGTTCAATGCCGCTACCGGGATGATCGGCGTGCAGACGGGGGACGCGGCGACCCCGACCACCGGCACGGCGCTCGATGGCTTCGCCGGCCTCATCATCTGCTCGGGGAACCTCCCCGACAAGATCGCCGTCGCCGCCGATACGCAGATGGACGACGGCGTGCCGAACGCCGGCACGGTGCGTGGCGCGCTGCAGACCACGCCGAACCCGGACGTTCCCACCGCAACTGGAATCACGGCGTACGCGGAAACCGGGACCAACACCTACCTGCTCTGCCGCCAGCTGTAGCAATAGGCGGCGCGGCACGCCGCATCGAAGGGCCGGCCTTGCCGGCCCTTTTCTTTTTCAGCCCTTCAGCAGCCGCGCCTCCGCCGCCGCCAGCGCGGGCGGCGTGCCGAGCAGGAGGACGACGTCGCCCTCGCGCAGGGCGCCGGCCTCCTCGGGCGCGAGCCTGCGCGCCAGTCCGGGCCGGCGGACCGCGCGCACTTGCGCTCCCAGCGCTTCCAGGCCCAGCGCCGCGACCGGCTGCGCCAGGGCCGCCGCGTGACCGTGCAGCGTCACCGCGTGCAGCCGCGGCTGCGCTGCCTCGCCCGCGTCGGGCGCATCGCTCGCGCCGCGGAACAGCCCGCGCAGCAGCCCGTACTGCTGGTCGCGCACCTGGCTCATGCGGCGCATCACGCGGGCGAGCGGTACACCGACCCATACGAGCGTGTGCGACGCGAGCATCAGGCCGGACTCGAAGGCTTCGGGCACCACCTCGGAAGCGCCCGCGGCGGTGAGGCGGGCGATGTCGGCCTCGTCGCGCGCGCGCACGATCACCGGCACGGCCGGATTGAGCGCGTGCACATGCGCGAGCACACGCACCGAGGCGGCCGCCTCGGCGAAGGTCACGACGACCGCGGCGGCGCGCGCGATGCCCGCCGCGATCAGCGCCTCGCGGCGCGAGCAATCGGCGTAGACGACCGTATCGCCGGCGGCCGCAGCTTCGCGCACGCGCTCGGGATCGAGATCGAGCGCGACATAGCGCAGCCCCTCGGCATCGAGCAGCCGCGCAAGGCGCTGGCCGTTGCGCCCGTAGCCGAGGATGATGACGTGGCGCTCGGTTTCCAGGCTGCGCACGGCGACCCGGTGGAGCTCGAGCGAGCGCGCCATCCACTCGGAGGCGGTGAAGCGCAGCACGATGCGATCGCTCCAGGCAATGAGGAACGGCGTTGCGAGCATCGACAGGATCATGGCCGCCGCCAGCGCCTGCAGCACGGGGTCGGGCGCGAGCGCGGCCGCGCGCGCCTGCGCCAGCAGCACGAAGCCGAATTCGCCGCCCTGCGCGAGCG
>JBOIFE010000144.1:0-1887 GCA_050741015.1 Burkholderiales bacterium
GAGGTACCAGGTCGCCACCGAGCGCCAGGGGCGCCAGCCTTCGCCCAGCTTTCTCATGGTTTTCAACGAAATTTTCCGCCCTTTGAAGTAAGCGAGGCGGATCCCTTTCTGCAACCCGAGGTCGTCCAGAGGAAAGACGTCCGGCCGCAGCAGGTTGAACATCAGGAACATCTCCGCGGTCCAGCGGCCGACGCCGCGCACCGCGACCAGTTCAGCGATCACCGCCTCGTCGTTCATCCGCGCCCAGCGCCGCGGCCGCACGGCTCCGCGATGGAAATGGTGCGCGAGGTCCGCGATGTACTCGGTCTTTCGGTCCGACAGGCCGCAGGCGCGCAAGTGCGGCCGCTGCAGCGCCAGCACCTCGGCCGGCGTCATGGCCGGCGCCAGCGCGAGCACGCGGTTCCACACCGATTGCGCCGCCTTGACCGAAATCTGCTGCCCGACGATGGCGCGCGCCAGCGTATGGAAGGGCTCGCCGCGCGCCACGAGGTGCACGCGCGGATGCCCGCGCATGATCGCGGCCAGCACGGGGTCGCGCTCCCGGAGCGAGCGCTTGGCGCGGTCCCAGTAGTCAGGCTTCACTGGCGGGTGTCGCGGATCGGCAGGTTGAGCAGCAGGTTCTGCGGCTTCAGGCGCACCTGCTCGTCCTCGCCCATGCTGAGCGCAAGGTACACCGTGCGCCCGGCGACCTCCGGCCGCATGGCGGAAGCGTCGGCGAACTGGAGCGAGAACAGTGCGACGACGTGACGCATGCGGCCGGCGTCCACCTCTTCGCCGGACCACAGCTCGTTCAGGATCGCCGTGGACTCCGCGTCCAGCCCGATGTGCCAGGCCCAGCGCGCCTCGTCGATCGCCCGCAGCGGCCGCAAGGTGACTTTCAGGCCGTGGAAGTGCGCGATCCATGCCTCCATCACGCGGCACAGGGCATCGAGCGCCGCGCCCCCGTAGGTGAGGCTGACGACGGTGTCGTGGCGGGACTCGCGCTCCCAGTAGATCTGCGCGTTCTCGCGATCGAGCACGTCCAGGTCCACCTTGCCGATCTCGCCTTGCGCCTCGACGATCAGGCGCCCGAGGTTGCCGTAGCGGCTGCCCGCGGCATGCATCTCCACGGTCTCGAGGTCGGCGAGCAGTACGTGCCCGTCGCGCATCGTCGCCTTCTGCTCGCGCCAGAACAGCTCCGCCGCACGCAGCTGCAGCGGATCGCTGCAGTCGTCGAGGATGTTGCGCAGGATGACGTGCACCAGCTGCTCGATGAAAATCGGCGGCAGGTCCACGCCGACCTGGAACAGCCCGAGGTAGCAGCCCTCGACCGTGCCGGCGGCGACCAGCCGGTCGCGCAGCCGCAACACCATCCGGTAGTTGTGGCGCGTATCGTCGTCCCGCATCGCGTCGATTTCGGCATCGGCGACCGCGCGCCGCGGGTCGTCCATCAGCGCCGCGTGCAGCCGCCGCTCGGCATCGCAGGACTCCTCGATCGGCGCGACCTCGGGGCGCCCCAGATAGGCGCGCAGGAAGTCGTCCGTGACCGTCAGCCGGCCCGCGGCGTCACGCTCCAGCAGGAAGTAGCCGCAGTTGCGCCAGAACTCAGGCAGGGGTCGCGACCAGGCGCGAATGCGCCGCCACGTGCTGACGCAGGAACTCCATCTGGTCGGCGAGGATGCGGCGGTTCGTGAGGATCAGGTATTCGGCCTTGTTCGGCACGTAGGGCGCGTACAGCAGCTGCAGGCCGGATTCCTCGGGCAGGCGGTTGCGCTTGTGGCCGTTGCAGTGCCGGCAGGCCGTCACCACGTTCATCCAGGTATCGCGCCCGCCGCGCGAAAGCGGCGTGATGTGGTCGCGGGTCAGGCGGAAGTAGCTGAACTCGCCGCCGCAGTAGCCGCACATGTG
>JBOIFE010000145.1:0-5102 GCA_050741015.1 Burkholderiales bacterium
GTCTACGCCACCTTCAAGTTCTTTCTCTACACGCTTCTGGGCTCGGTCCTGATGCTGCTCGCCATCATGGCGATGTACTGGCACACCGGCACGACCGACATCCCCACATTGATGACGACCAAGTTCCCGGCCGACATGCAGTGGTACTTGTGGTTCGCCTTCTTCGCCTCGTTCGCAGTGAAGCTGCCGATGTGGCCGGTGCACACGTGGTTGCCGGACGCGCACGTCGAGGCGCCGACCGCGGGTTCGGTGATCCTGGCGGCGATCCTCTTGAAGATGGGCGCCTACGGTTTCCTGCGCTTCTCGGTGCCGATGTTCCCCATCGCTTGCCACGAGCTCACGGGCTTCATGTTCTTCCTCTCGGTCGTCGCCATCGTCTACACCTCGCTCGTCGCGCTGGCGCAGACCGACATGAAGAAGCTCATCGCCTACTCCTCGGTCGCGCACATGGGCTTCGTGACGATGGGCATCTTCACCTTCACGACGCAAGGCCTCGAAGGCGCCGTCTTCCAGATGGTCTCGCACGGCATCGTGTCCGCCGGCCTCTTCCTCTGCGTCGGCGTGCTCTACGACCGCATGCACACGCGGCGCATCGCCGACTATGGCGGCGTCGTCAACACGATGCCGCGGTTTGCTTCGCTGATGCTGCTGTTCGCCATGGCCAACTGCGGCCTGCCGGCGACCAGCGGCTTCGTCGGCGAGTTCATGGTGATCCTGGGCGCCATGCAGAAGAGCTTCTGGCTCGCGTTCGCGGCGGCGACGACGCTGGTGTTCGGCGCGGCCTACACGCTGTGGATGTACAAGCGCGTGGTGTTCGGCGCCGTCGCCAACGTCCACGTGGCGGCGCTGAAGGATCTCGACGGCCGCGAGGCGCTGGTGCTCGGGCTGCTGGCGGTCGCGGTCCTCGCGCTGGGCCTGTATCCGCTACCGCTCACCGAGGTCATGCACGCCTCGGTCAACGAGCTGCTGCGCCACGTCGCGCAGTCGAAGCTATGACGCTCGGCCAGCTGCTCAGCCACCTGCGGGCGCTGCCCGAGATGATCGTGCTGCTCGGCGCCTGCACGCTGATGCTGGTCGACCTTGCCTCGAAGAGCGAGAGCCGGCGCACGAGCTATCTGTTCGCGCAAGGAGTGCTGCTGCTCGCGTTCTTCGCCACGCTGTTCGTCCTCAACGAGTCGGGGCGCACGACGTACTACATCTTCTACGGCATGTATGTGTCCGACATGTTTTCGCATGTGCTCAAGCTGTTCGCGATTGCGGCGGTGTCGGTTGCGCTGGTCTACTCGCGGCCGTACCTGCGCGAACGCGACCAGCAGCGCGGGGAATTCCTGACGCTGCTGCTGTTCGCACTGCTCGGCGTGATGGTGCTGGCGAGCGCCAACAGCCTGCTCACCGTCTACGTCGGCCTCGAGCTGCTGACGCTGTGCCTGGTCGCCATGGTGGCGCTCGAGCGCGACGCCGCGGCCTCGACCGAGGCGGCCATGAAGTACTTCGTGCTGGGCGCGCTGGCCTCGGGCCTGCTGCTGTACGGCATGTCGATGATCGACGGGGCGACCGGGTCGCTGCTGCTCGGCGACATCGCCCAGCGCACCGGCGAGCTGGCGGGGTCCGGCAGCGCGCACACGCTGCTGGTCTTCGGGCTGGTGTTCCTGGTGGCGGGGATCGCGTTCAAGCTCGGCGCGGTCCCGTTCCACATGTGGATTCCGGACGTCTACCAGGGCGCATCGACCGCCGTCACGCTCGTCATCGGCACGGCGCCGAAGCTCGCCGCCTTCGCCATGGCCGTGCGCCTGCTGGTGGGCGGCCTGCCGGCGCTCGCGCCCGACTGGCAGCAGATGCTGATGGTGCTCGCGGTGCTGTCGATGGCGATCGGCAACATCACCGCCATCGCGCAGACCAACCTCAAGCGCATGCTCGCCTACTCGACCATCGCGCACATGGGCTTCATGCTGCTCGGGCTGCTCTCCGGGGTGGTCGGCGGAAACTTCCGCAGCGCGGCCGACGCCTACGGCGCGGCGATGTTCTACACCGCCGTCTACGTGCCGATGGCGCTGGGGTCCTTCGGGGTGCTGCTGCTCGCCTCGCGCGCCGGCGTGGAATGCGAGGACCTCGAGGACGTCAAGGGCCTCAACCGGCGCGATCCCTGGCTGGCGTTCCTGATGCTGCTGATGATGTTCTCGCTCGCCGGCGTGCCGCCGATGGCCGGCTTCTACGCCAAGTTCGCGGTGATCTCGGCCGCGGTGCAGGCGGGGCAGGTCTGGCTCGCCGTGACGGCGGTGGTGCTGTCGCTGATCGGCGCGTTCTACTACCTGCGGGTGGTGAAGCTCATGTACTTCGACGAGCCGGCGCCGGGCCTCGCTGCCGCCGGCGGCGGCACCGCGCGCGTGCTGCTGTCGCTCAACGGCCTGGCCTTGCTCGCGCTCGGCATCCTGCCGCAGAAGCTCATGGAGTTGTGCCAGATCGCCGTGCACTCCCTGCCGCTGCCGTTCTAGTGGCGAAGGACCTCGAGGAAGCGAGGCTCGACGGCGAGGTCGTATTCCGGGGGCGCCTGCTCGAAGTGCACCGGGATCTCGTGCGGCTGCCCGATGGCGTGGAAAGTGTGCGCGAGTACATCCATCACCCGGGCGCCGTGGCCATCGTGGCGCTGTTTGACGATGGGCGCGTGCTGCTTGAGCGGCAGTTCCGGTACCCGCTGCGGCGAACCTTCATCGAGATCCCGGCGGGCAAGCTCGAGCCGGGCGAGGGCCACCTTGAGACCGGCAAGCGCGAGCTGCTGGAGGAGACCGGCTACGTTGCGCGCGACTGGCGGCGCCTCGGCCTGATTCACAACGCGATCGGCTACAGCGACGAGGGAATCGAGATCTGGCTCGCGCGCGGCCTGGAGATGCGCGAGCAGCGCCTGGCCGAGGGCGAGTTCCTGGAAGTGTTCGCGCTGCCGCTCGCCGAGGCGCAGGCGATGGCGCGGGACGGGCGGATCACCGACGTGAAGACAATCATCGGGCTGCTCTGGGCGTAGGGTGGGCCTTCGGCCCACCGTACGACGTCAGCCGCAGACGCCTGTATATCCGCAGGACGTGCACCAGTCGCAGCCGTCCTTGCGGATGAGCGTGCGGGCGCCGCATTCGGGGCATTTCTGCCCCTGCATCACGGGCGCGGCGCCGGTCGACGGCGTCTCCAGCAGCCCCATGCGCTGCACCGGCGCGCCGTCCTCGTCGAGGAGGCCGAGCATCGCATAGCGGTGCAGGATGAGCCGCGCCACGTACGACACGGTCGACGGGTAGCTCTGCTGCTTGCGCGAGCCGGGCACGAAGGCGAGGAAGTCGCCGAGCGGCTCGGGAAAATCGAGCAGCTTCTTCAGCTTCATCGAGATCCACGCCGGATCGACCACGCGCATGTCGAGCGAGAGAAGCTTGCACAGCCCGTCCAGCGCGCGCGGGTACTCGCCTGAAAGCCACATGGAGTAGGGGCGCGTGGTGCCGTCCGGAAGCGCAATTTCCTTCAGTCCGAGGACAAAATCGTCGCCGGTGCGCGGGTTGTGCACGTCGACGGTCCAGGACAGGGTGCCGTCGGCGCCGGTCTTCGGTTCCTTCAGGCTGAACATGGCGTCCAGCACCGGCGTCACGCTGGTGAAGGCGTCCGACTGGGTCTCGCCGGCGAGGCCGCCGAGCTGCTCGACGCGCCAGCGCACCAGCTGCGCAAGCGCCGACACCACCGACGGCATCGGGCGCTTCTCGCCGCGCGGCGGGAAGGCCATGTCGAAGGCGTCGTCGCCGATCGTTTTCGCCAGCGTGTCGAGCTTGAGGCGCAGCCAGCCCGGATCCTCGGCACGCATGTCCATGGACAGCGACTTCGCCACCGCACCCAGGCCGCGCGGTTGCTCGCTGCCGTTCACCCACACTTCGAAGGCGTGCGCGCCGCCGTTTTCCGCCTCGCCCACGAACACCGCGAACTGGTGGCGCGGGTGCTCGATCATGTAGGTCCACGAAAGATTGCCCGCGGCGAACGCCGGGCGCCCCGGCCAGCGCAAGCTGGCGAGGACGGGCTCGGGCAGGGCCTTGATGCGGATGCGCCGGTTGACGTCGTCCTCGACGAAGTCCTGCGGGGTGTCGACCGACAGCACCGACCCGAGGATCTTGTTCGGGCGGTACGTCGCGAGGCCTTTCAGGCCGGACTTCCATGCCGCGAGGTACAGGTCCTTGAATTCCTCGTACGGGTAGTCCTCCGGGACGTTGACCGTCTTCGATATGCTGGTGTCGACGTAGGGCGCCACCGCAGCCACCATCTTCTCGTGCGCCGCCGCCGAGAGCTCGAGCGCGGTGACGAAGTAGGGCGGGAGCTGGCCCATGTCGCCGCCGGCCGCCCGGTAGCGCCGCCAGGCGTGGTCTTCCACCGGAAACTCCTGCAGCGTGCCGTCCGGCATGCGCTTCTTGCGCGTGTAGGTCCAGGAGAACGGCGGCTCGATGCCGTTGGAGGCGTTGTCGGCGAAGGCGAGGCTGATGGTGCCGGTCGGCGCGATCGACAGCAGGTGGCTGTTTCGCAGCCCATGCTCGCGGATGCGCGCCTTCACGTGCTCGGGCAGGCGCGCGGCGAAGCTCGCGCCCGAGAGGTAGAGGTCCGCGTTGAACAGCGGGAACGCGCCGCGCTCCTTTGCCAGCTCGACCGAGGCGAGGTAGGCGCGCTCGCGCATCGCCTGCGCGATGGTGGCCGCCGTGGTGCGCGCCGCGTCGCTGTCGTAGTGCAGGCGAAGCATGATGAGCGCGTCGCCGAGTCCCGTGAACCCGAGGCCGACGCGGCGCTTGGCCATCGCCTCGCGGTGCTGCGCCTCGAGCGGCCAGGCCGTCACCTCGAGCACGTTGTCCAGCATGCGCACCGCCACGTCGACCACGCCGCCCAAAGCCTCGAAGTCGAACGCGGCGCGGCCGGAGAAGGGCTCGCGCACGAAGCGCGTGAGGTCGATCGAGCCCAGGCAGCAGCAGCCGTAAGGCGGCAGCGGTTGCTCGGCGCACGGATTGGTCGCCTCGATCGTCTCGCAGTAGTTGAGGTTGTTGTCGCGATTCATGCGGTCGAGGAACAGGATCCCCGGCTCGGCATGATCGTAGGTC
>JBOIFE010000146.1:0-3259 GCA_050741015.1 Burkholderiales bacterium
TTCACGCCGATCATCAACGCGCCCGAGGTGGCGATCCTCGGCGTGTCGCGTTCGGTGCTGCGTCCGGTGTGGAGTGGCAAGGAGTTCGTCCCGCGCCTCATGCTGCCGCTGTCGCTGTCCTATGACCATCGCGTGGTCGACGGCGCGGCAGCGGCACGGTTCACGACCTATCTCGCGAGCGTGCTCGCCGACATCCGCCGGTCGCTCTTGTAGATGGCTGATCTCGATTGCGATGTAGTCGTGCTCGGCTCAGGGCCCGGCGGCTATTCCGCCGCATTCCGCGCGGCCGACCTGGGACTGAAGACCGTGCTCGTCGAGCGCTATCCCACGCTCGGCGGCGTATGCCTAAACGTCGGCTGCATTCCGTCCAAGGCGCTCCTGCACACGGCCGCGGTGATGGATGCCGCGCGCGCGCTGGGCGATCACGGCATCAGCTTCGGCGAGCCGAAGCTGGACCTGGCGAAGCTCCGGAGTTTCAAGGACAAGGTGGTCGGCAAGCTGACCGGCGGCCTCGCTGCGATGGCGAAGATGCGCAAGGTCACCGTGGTGCAGGGCGTCGGGACGTTCTCCGGGCCGAACGGATTGGCGGTCGAAGGCAAGGGCATCGTGCGCTTCAGGAACGCCATCATCGCAGCGGGCTCGCAGGCGGCGAAGCTGCCGTTCCTGCCCGAAGATCCCCGCATCGTCGACTCGACGGGCGCGCTCGAACTGAAGGCCGTGCCCAAGCGCATGCTCGTGATCGGCGGCGGCATCATCGGCCTGGAGATGGGCACCGTCTACTCCACGCTCGGGGCGCGGCTCGACGTGGTCGAGATGATGGACGGCCTCATGCTCGGAGCCGATCGCGATTTCGTCGCCGTCTGGCAGAAGTTCAACGCGGACCGGTTCGACCGGGTGATGCTCAAGTCGAAGACGACGAAGGTCGAGGCCGCGAAGGAGGGCATCCGCGTTTCGATCGAAGGCCAGGAGCCGAAGTCCTACGACCTCGTCCTCGTTTCGGTCGGGCGCGCGCCCAACGGCAAGCGCATCGGCGCGGAGAAGGCGGGCGTCGCGGTGGACGAGCGCGGCTTCATCCGCGTCGACTCGCAGATGCGCACGAACGTTTCGCACATTTTTGCCATCGGCGACATCGCGGGCAATCCAATGCTTGCGCACAAGGCGGTGCATGAGGGCCACGTCGCGGCGGAAGCCGCGGCGGGGCAGAAATCGCACTTCGACGCGCGCGTGGTGCCCTCGGTCGCCTACACCGATCCCGAGATCGCCTGGGTCGGCCTGACCGAAGACGAGGCGAAGAAGGCGGGGACGAAGATCGGCGTCGCCAAATTTCCGTGGTCGGCTTCCGGACGCGCCATCGCCAATGCGCGCGACGAGGGGTTCACCAAGCTGGTGTTCGATGCCGAATCGCACCGCCTGCTCGGCGGCGGCATCGTCGGCGCCGGGGCGGGCGATCTCATCAGCGAGCTCGCGCTGGCCGTCGAGATGGGCGCGGATGCCACTGACATCGGCAAGACCATCCATCCGCATCCGACCGTGTCCGAGTCGATCGGCATGGCGGCCGAGCTGTTCGAAGGCGTCTGCACCGACCTGCCGCCGCAGAAGAAGAAATAGCGGGCGTTCCGTCCGTCAACTGGTCATTGCGAATGCACCCGCACGCGCGGCTCGGCCTTGAGCCAGGTCGTGCGCTTGGCGATGCGCAGGTCGTAGTCCGCCTGCAGGCCCAGCCAGACTTCCGGGGAAACCCCGAAGTACTTGCCAAGCCTCAGCGCGGTATCCGCCGTGATAGAGCGCTTACCGTTGACGATGTCGCTGACGCGGTTCGGCGGCACCGAAATCTCGCGGGACAGCGCGTTGATGCTGACGCCCAGCGGCTTCATGAATTCTTCGTACAGTACTTCGCCGGGCGGGATCGGTTCGAGTAGTCTGGCGGCCATGGGAAGCGCCTCCTATGCGTGGTAGTCGACGATTTCGACGTCGTATGCGTGTCCATCCAGCCAGTGGAAGCAGATACGCCACTGGTCGTTGATGCGTATGCTGTGCTGCCCCTTGCGGTCGCCCTTCAATGCCTCGAGGCGATTGCCGGGCGGAACCAGCAAGTCCTGCAGGCTGCGGGCCTGGCTCAAATACAGCAGCTTGCGCCGCGCCGGCCTCTCGATCGCCCGGAAGCGGGTTACCGGCCGGTCGCCGAAGAGCGCTTCCGCCTCCGCCGAACGGAAGGATTTGATCACATGGAGAGGGTATTACGCTATGCGTAATACGTCAAGGGGAGGCGGCCCTGTAGTTTGCATTCCGGTTTTTCAGGCGCGAACTTGAACGTGTCCGGGAAACCGAAGAGATGCCTGTACTGGATAGACTCAGCTTTCAACTGCGTGCCTGACCAAATCGAGTTCGCGCAAGCGAATCGCCATTGTGGCGATGGAGACTTGGAACATCTCGGCTAAGGACCGGCCGAAAGCCCGGACAGCGTAGGACCGGGCTGACGCCAGCGCGCGGTACCTTGTCAAGGAACCGTGTGGGGCGTACAGCAGGCTCCCTGAGTCCTGCGGGCGAAGGAAACTAGCAGCTGCATAGTCGAAAGTGAAAGGCGCCGCGCCGAACATGTCCTTGAACACCCGGGCAAGGAAGTCTGGTGGCATGAGGTAACACCCTGCGAAGTAGTTCGCCTCGCGCTCAACTGGGTCAGTCGATTCTTGTTCAAGGCCACGAATCGGCAAATCCCGATGCATGACGCGCTGGTCGTGAAGAACGACGTGTCCGAGTTCATGCCCCGAAGTGAACGACCGGACCTCACGGCCATAGCACTCGGCTACAAGGATGGTCTTCTTTGGCCGATCGAGCACGCCCGCCGTCTCGCCACCCGTGTCCGAGAATGGCAGCGAGAGCGCTGGAACGTATTGCAAGTCATAGCCGAGAATGTTGGCCGCGATCTGTGCGTTCAACACTTCGAGCGGGTGCGGATGCCGGCCGGGCCACAGTTTGCCGCGCTCGTTCCAGATGTCCCAACGAAGCCTGATGGCCTCGTTTTCTATCTGACGCTTTCTTTGTGGCGTGAGCACTATACGTCTACCCGCACACCCCCACATACCCGCACGCAGTGCAGTAGTCGCAGCCGTCTTTGCGGATCATGGTGTAGTTGCCGCACTCGGGGCAGCGGCCGCCTTGCATGACGGGGGGCTGGCCTTTGTTCTCGGGGGTCTCGTGGTTGGCGTTTTGGTGCCGCGGGCTGCCGCGCTTGTCTTGTTTGCAGAGCTTGGCGTAGAGG
>JBOIFE010000147.1:0-7829 GCA_050741015.1 Burkholderiales bacterium
GCGGTGAACCTCGCGCTCGCGCTCGCCGCTGAAGGCGCCGAAGTCGGCGTGCTCGACGCCGACATCTACGGTCCCTCGCAGCCGACGATGCTGGGCATTGCCGGCCGACCGGAATCGCGCGACGGCAAGAGCCTTGAGCCGATGATGGGCCACGGCCTGCAAGCGATCTCGATCGGCTTCCTGATCGACGTCGACACGCCCATGGTCTGGCGTGGCCCCATGGTGACCCAGGCCCTGGAGCAGCTGCTGAAGGACACGCGCTGGCGCGACCTCGACTACCTGGTGGTCGACCTGCCGCCCGGGACCGGCGACATCCAGCTCACGCTCGCGCAGAAGGTGCCGGTGACCGGCGCCGTGATCGTGACCACGCCGCAGGAAATCGCGCTCATCGATGCCCGCAAGGGCCTGAAGATGTTCGAAAAGGTGGGCATCCCGATCCTTGGGGTGGTGGAGAACATGTCGTTCCATGTCTGCCCGAAGTGCGGGCACGAGAGCCACATTTTCGGCACCGGCGGCGCAGACCGGATGTGCCGCGACTACGGCACGGAATTGCTCGGTCAGCTGCCGCTTGACGAGGCGATCCGCGAGCAGGCCGACTCCGGCCGGCCCACGGTGGTGGCTGACCCGGACGGCAAGTCGGCGGAGATCTACCGGCGCATCGCCCGCCGTTGCGCGGTCAAGATCGCCGAGTCGCAGAGGGACATGACGTCGAAGTTCCCGAACATCGTCGTGCAGAACACCTGAGCGCGGCCATGAGCGTCAAGTCCGACCGCTGGATCCGCCGCATGGCGGCGCAAGGCATGATCGAGCCGTTCGAGGCCGGTCAGGTGAAGGAAGTCGCCGGCCAGCGCGTGGTTTCCTACGGCACCTCCAGCTACGGCTACGACATCCGCTGCTCGGACGAATTCAAGATTTTCACCAACATCAATTCGAGCATCGTCGACCCGAAGGCCTTCGATGCGAAATCCTTCGTCGACTTCAAGGGCGAGGTCTGCATCATCCCGCCCAACTCGTTCGCGCTCGCGCGCACGGTCGAGTACTTCCGCATCCCGCGCAGCGTGCTCACGATCTGCCTGGGCAAGTCCACGTACGCGCGCTGCGGGATCATCGTCAACGTGACGCCGCTCGAGCCCGAGTGGCAGGGCCACGTGACGCTCGAGTTTTCGAACACGACGCCCCTGCCGGCGAAGATCTACGCGCGCGAGGGTTGTGCGCAGGTGATCTTCCTCGAGTCCGACGAGGTCTGCGAGACGTCCTACCGGGATCGCGGCGGCAAGTACCAGGACCAGCGCGGCGTCACCCTGCCGCGCATCTGACTCGCAAAATATAGTGGGGCGGAAACTTAGCGCCGCAATCTATTGTGGTTTGTGAAGGTCGCGCGACGTTGCGCCCGTCTGTGACGCGGCCCGGACCCGCCACAAAGCCCTTGACTCGCGGGGGGTCATCCCTATAATCGCCCCAAGTTTTCCCTGTCGGGTCAACGAACTAAAGAGGAGGTCATCATGAGAAGCCAAAGGAACTCGCGCCCGCTCCATGGCGTCCTCGTTCGCGACATTCCAGAGACTTAGATAGAGCCACGGGAGAACATTGATGGGCGATCGCCCCGGCAGCTTTGCCCGCAACCGGCAGTCCACGGCAGTACCGCAACAACAGCTCTTCGACACGCACCCCGAGGTCAGCCTAGACCTCGACATCGTCCGGCAGTCCGCGCGCCAGAAGTACACGCGCCCGTTCCTGATCATCGATACCGCCCTCGTGCGCGAGAAGCTGCGGCGCTTCCGTGCCGTGATGCCGCGCGTGCGCCCGCACTACGCGGTCAAAGCGAACCCGGACCGGCGCGTGCTCAAGGTGCTCGCCCAGGAAGGCGCCGGCTTCGAGATCGCGTCCACTGCCGAGCTCGACCTGCTCGTGTCCCTTGGCGTACCCGCGGCCGGGGTGTTCTTCTCGAACCCGATGCGCTCGCGCGACGCCGATGGCTACGCGGCGGCGAAAGGTGTGCGCTGGTTCGTCATTGACAGCGTCGACGAGCTGCGTCGCATGCATGCGGTCGATCCGTCGGCGTCGTTGTACCTGCGCATCGCCACGCCGAACATCGGCAGCGATTGGCCCCTGTCCGGCAAGTTCGGCGCCGGCGCGGGCGACACGCGCGAGATCATCGCGACGGCGGCCAAGCTCGGCGCGGACCTCGCCGGCGTGACCTTTCACGCCGGCTCGCAATGCCGCAACCCGGAGAACTGGCGCGTCGGCATCGAGAAGGCGCGCACACTGTTCGACCAGATGTCGAAAGCGGGCCTGAAGCCTCGCCTGCTCGACATCGGCGGCGGATTCCCGGTGCGCCACGTCAAGCCGATCCCGTCGATCGAGGTGATCGGCGGCGTCGTCAACGAGGCCCTGCAGGCCTTTCCCGAGGACGTGCAGGTCATCGCCGAGCCCGGTCGCTACCTCGTTTCCGACGCCGGCTATTTCGTCTGCCGCGTGCTGGGCACCGCGACGCGCGCCGGCAAGCGCTGGCTGCACTGGGATGCGGGGCTCTTCGGCGGCGTGATCGAGACCACCGAGGGTCTGAAGTACAAGATCCGCACGGACCGCTCGGGTCCGGACATTGCCTGGCACGTGGCCGGCCCGACCTGTGACTCGGTGGACGTGGTGATGCGCGACGAACCGCTGCCGTCCGACTTGCAGGAGGGCGACTTCATCTACATCCGAAACGCCGGCGCCTACACCACCGCCTACGCGAGCGGCTTCAACGGCTTCCCGCTACCCGAGGTCAGGGTCTTCGAGTCGAAGCCTGGCCGCTGATCGTAGGGTGGGCCCTTGGCCCACCCTACGCGCGTTCGTACAGCACGAAGTCGAAGGCAAGGCCGCCGGCGCCGGCCTGCGGTCGCCGCTGCGTCTCGCGCCAGCGGCTCCGGTCGAACTCGGGGAAGCGCACGTCGCCTTCGAACGCGCGGTGGATTTCGGTGAGCACGAGCCCGTCGGCGATCGGCAGCGCGGCCGCGTAGAGCTCGCTGCCGCCGATGACGAAGGCCACCGGCTCGCCGGCGCAGAGCGCGAGCGCGCCCTCGAGTGAGGCGGCGACATGCGCGCCGGGCGCCTCGTAGCCCGGCGTGCGCGTCACGACCACGTTCTCGCGGCCGGGCAGCGGCTGGGCGAGCGACTCCCAGGTCCTGCGGCCCATGATCACCGGGTGACCGAGCGTCAGCGATTTGAAGTGCCGCAGGTCTTCGGGCAGCTGCCACGGCAGCTTCCCGTTCGCACCGATGACGCCATTTGCGCTGACGGCCGCGACTAAATACACGCGCGTTCCGGCGTCGTGTGACATAAGGCTCGTCCTGACATTGTCTTACGTGCGATTATAGGGACATGGCTCCTCCGGAGACGTCCCCGAGGCCGCCGCTGCGGTACCCGCGTTCCTTCCTCGGACTGATCGTGACCGGCCTGCTGCTGGTGGCGCTGCCGCTCGCCGGCGCGCTGCTGTACTCGGCCTGGAGCACGCAGCACCTGGCCGAGCAGAGCCGCAGCGCGGTCTACAACGCGGCGCAGGCTGCGCGCGGCAGCCGTACGCTGGTGAATCGGATCGCGTCGATCGAGCGTCTCGCGCAGCAGATCGTCGTGCTGCCCGACGCCGGGCTGATCCACGACTACGAGCTGCTTCACGACGGCGTGCGCCAGCTGACCACCGAGCTTGCACGGCTGCCGGTGGACGCATCGCAGCGCGCCGCGCTCGACCGGACCGTCGCGCGCGAGCAGCTGCTGTACGAGATGCTCTCGTTGGCGCCGGCGTCCTTGCCCGATATCTCGGTGGTGCGGGCCCGGGCGGGCGAGCTCGCCGAGAGCGCGCAGGAGGTGCTCGCCATCAGCTCGCGCGTGGCCGATCAGGAGGTCGAGCGCCTGCGCGCCACCGCGGAGTACGTCCAGCGGCAGCTGGTCACGCTGGTGCTCATCGCCATCGCGGTGGCGCTCGTGGCGGCGCTGGCGCTGACGCGGGCCATCGCGCGGCCGATCGCGGAGCTCGATGCCTCGATCCGCCAGCTCGGCGCGGCCGACTTCGCGCAGCCGATCCGCGTCAGCGGGCCGCAGGACCTGCGCGACCTCGGCGAGCGCCTGGACTGGCTGCGCCTGCGGCTGACCGAGCTCGAGGCGCAGAAGAACCGATTCCTGCGCCACCTGTCTCACGAGCTCAAGACGCCCCTGGCGTCATTGCGTGAGGGAGCGGAGCTGCTGAACGATCAGGTCGCGGGGCCGTTGTCGCCGCCGCAACGCGCGGTGGTCGGCATCATGCGCGACAACAGCATCAAGCTGCAGCGCCTGATCGAGGATCTGCTGGACTACCAGCGGGTCCTGCACGCCGCGGCCTCGCTCGACGTCAGCAAGGTGCAGCTCGATGTGCTGGTGCGCGAAGTCGCGGGCTCGCATCGGCTCGCGGCCGCGGCCAAGGGCCAGCGCGTGCGGCTCGAGCTGGTCGCGGTGGCGGTCGAGGCCGACGCCGAGAAGCTGCGCTCGATCGTCGACAATCTGCTCGGCAACGCGATCAAGTTCACGCCCCCCGGCGGCACCATCCTGGTCCGGGCGCGCGAGGCTGACGGGCGCGTGATGATCGAGGTGATCGATACCGGGCCGGGGGTGCCGGAGGTGGAGCGCGAGTCGGTGTTCGACTCGTTCTTCCGCGGGCGAGCCAAGGCGGGCGGCCGGGTGGAGGGCACCGGCCTCGGCCTCGCGATTGCGCGTGAGTACGTGGAGGCGCACGGCGGGCGCATCGCGCTGGTCGCGGAGGGCTCGGGCGGGCACTTTCGCGTCGAGCTGCCCAAGCGCCCGGTGCTGCTCGCGGCGGAGGCGGCATGAGACGGGCGGCCCTGCTGCTGGCCGCAATGGCGTTCGCCGGCTGCGCGGCCCTGCAGCCGCGAGACCCCGAGGCGGACGCGGTGCACGAGATCGTGAGCGCCACTGTGGCCGCGGCGCAGGCGGCGCCGGAGGAGCAGCAGCGACGCCTCGCGCGCGCGCAGGAGGCGTACGAATCGAAGCCAGACAACGACAACCGCGTGCGCCTGGGCGCGCTGTTCGCCACCCTGCCGCCGCCGCACCGCGACGACGCGCGCGCCTCGGCACTGCTTGCGCCGGTTGCGTCGCGGCGGCCGGCGACGCCGATGACCGAGCTCGCAAGCCTGCTCGCGGGAGGCGTCGCCGAGCACCAGCGCCTGCAACGCGAGGTGCGCGGCGCCGAGCAACGCGCGGAGGCGTCGGCGCAGCGCGCAGACACAGCCCAGCAACGCGCCGACGGTGCCGAGCGACGGGAAGCCGAGGCGGCCGAACGCGCCGCCACGCTCTCGCACCAGGTGGAGGCCCTGAAGTCGATCGAGCGCAGCATCCTCGAACGCGAGGTGCAGCGCAGAAACCCCAAGAGGTGAATCCATGAACCACGAAGCGCCGGCCATCCTTCTCGTCGACGACGACCGGGACCTGCTGCACCTGATGTCGATGCGGCTGACAGCCGCGGGCTACCGAATCACGGCCGTCGAGTCCGCGGAGGCCGCGCTCGCGAGCCTCGCGGTGCAGCGGCCGCAACTGGTGATCACCGACCTGCGCATGCACGGCATGGACGGGCTGGGCCTGTTCGACGCCATCCATCGGCAGGCGCCGTCGCTGCCGGTCGTGATCCTCACCGCGCACGGGACCATTCCCGACGCAGTGACGGCCACGAGGCGCGGCGTATTCAGCTTCCTCACCAAGCCGTTCGAACCCAAGGTGCTGCTCGAGACCGTGGCCGATGCGCTGCGGCTGTCGACCGCGCCGCACGGCGACCGCGCGCTGTGGCGTGCCGAGATCATCACGCGCTCGGCGGCAATGGAGGCGCTGCTCGGCCAGGCGCAGCGCGTCGCCGCCTCCGACGCGAGCGTCTGCATTTTCGGCGCGAGCGGCACGGGCAAGGAGCTGCTCTCGCGCGCGATCCACCGCGCGAGCCGGCGCAGCGGCGCGCCGTTCATCGCGGTCAACTGCGGCGCGATTCCCGAGGGGCTGCTCGAGTCGGAGCTCTTCGGCCACAAGCGGGGCGCGTTCACCGGTGCAGTCCAGGACCGCCGGGGCCTGTTCCAGGCCTGCGAGGGGGGGACGCTCTTCCTCGACGAGGTGGGCGACATGCCGCCGCCGCTCCAGGTGAAGCTGTTGCGCGCGCTCGAGGACCATGTCGTGCGCCCGGTGGGCGCGAACGAGTCCGTGCCGGTCGATGTGCGCGTGATCTCCGCGACCCATCGCAAGCTGGAAGAGCGCATTGCCTCGGGCGAGTTCAGGGAGGACCTGTACTACCGGCTCAACGTGGTGAAGCTCGAGTTGCCGTCGCTCGCGCCGCGGCGCGAGGACGTGCCGCTGCTCGCGGGGCATTTCCTGTCGCGACTGGCCGAGCGCTACGGGCGCCTGCGGCTGCAGATCGCGCCGGAAGCGATGGAGCAGCTCGTCAGCGCTGCCTGGCCGGGCAACGTCCGGCAGCTTCTCAACGTCATCGAGCGGGCGGTGGCGCTGACGACGACCGAAGTGATCTCGGCGGCACTGGTCCGTCAGGCGCTCGACGTGGGTGCGGGCTCACTCACGCCGCTCGACGAGGCGCGTCGCGCGTTCGAGCGCGAGTACCTCGTGCGCATCCTGAAGATCACGGGCGGAAACGTGACCCAGGCGGCGCGGCTCGCCGGCCGGAATCGCACCGAGTTCTACCGCCTCCTCGAGCGGCACGCGCTCGAACCGGGGATGTTCAAGACCCGGGCTGTCGCCGAGTCCTGAATTCCGTCGCCTGGCGGCGACAGGATTTGGTGTCTCCGGTCAGGCGCTTGCGGGGCCTGTGAAAATTTTCGTCGTGCGTGCCAGACGGTTTTGGCACTTCGACGGATGTCTACAAGCGCACAACCTGGCTCTAACCCATTGAATGCAATGGCACACCAGGGGCTGGCACGGGGGTTGCAAGAAACTGTGCAGGAAACCCCTGCCGATCGCTCGCGACCATGGAACAAGCCAAGACCAAATTCGAGTTGCCGGTATACGCCCAGGTGGCAGGCGGCTTCGCCGTATGCGCGCTCGTGCTGGTGGGCATCAGCGGCACCATTTACCGGCTGATCGCGCCGCAGGGCTGGTTCGTGCTGGCATTCGGTCACAGCCTCGGCCTCGGCGCCGCGCTGGTGGCGGCCATTTTGGGCGCGGCCGCGGTCGTCTGGGCGCTGCCGGGCTGGATGCCATCGCAGCGCGCGCACATTGCCGATGCCGTGGTCTACGGATTCGCGGCCGCCGGGCTCATGTACCTCGGCCAGATGCTCGGCCAGGGGGCGCTCTAGCGCCACTCCGAGCCGCTGCGTCGCTACTCCTCCCCCGGGCCCGTCTATCCCCCCTACAGGCGGGCCCTTTTTTTTACACGGCGATCGGCGCCTTGATGGCCGGATGCGGGTCATAGGCCTCGAGCGTGAAGTCCTCGTAGTCAAAGGCGAAGAGGTCCCGCACGGCCGGGTTTACGCGCATCCGCGGTGAGGCGCGCGGCGCGCGCGCGAGCTGCTCGCGTGCCTGCTCGAAGTGATTGAGGTACAGGTGCGCATCCCCGAGCGCCAGCACGAACTCGCCGGGCTTCAGATCCGTCACCTGCGCGACCATCAGTGTGAGCAGCGCATAGGAAGCGATGTTGAACGGCACGCCGAGGAAGAGATCGGCGCTGCGCTGGTACATCTGGCAGGACAGGCGTCCGTCGGCGACGTAGAACTGGAACAGCGCGTGGCAGGGCGGTAGCGCCATGCGGTCGATCTCCGCCGGGTTCCACGCGGTGACGACGTGCCGACGCGACTCGGGGTGCCGTCGCAGGC
>JBOIFE010000148.1:0-1987 GCA_050741015.1 Burkholderiales bacterium
GGTCTGCGCCTTTGCATCGCGCACCGTGCCGAAGATCGGGATGCCCTCGAAGTCCTCGCCCGCCTTCTGCGGGTTCACGCCGGCGACGAAGCAGGCCTTGCCGTTGGCGTAGGCGCGGCTGGTCTGCGTGTGGAACATGCCGGTCTTGCCGGTGATGCCCTGGGTCATCACGCGGGTGTCCTGGTTGATGAGGATGCTCATTTTGCCTTCCCGATCGCCGCCACCGCCTTTTCACCCTCTTCGGCCATGTTGTCGGCCGAGATGATCGGCAGGCACGAGTCCTTCAGGATCTTCTTGCCGAGGTCCTCGTTGGTGCCCTTCATGCGTACCACGAGCGGCACCGAGAGCTTGACCTCGCGTGCCGCGGCCACGACCCCGGTGGCGATCGTGTCGCACTTCATGATGCCGCCGAAGATGTTGACCAGGATCGCCTTCACCTTCGGGTTGGAGAGCATGATCTTGAACGCGGCGGTGACCTTCTCCGCGGTGGCGCCGCCGCCGACGTCGAGGAAGTTGGCCGGCGATCCGCCGTAGAGCTTGATCGTATCCATCGTCGCCATCGCGAGGCCGGCGCCGTTCACCATGCAGCCGATGCTGCCGTCGAGCGAGATGTAGGACAGGCCGTATTTCGACGCCTCGATCTCGAGCGGGTCTTCCTCGTCGAGGTCGCGCATGGCGACGATGTCCTCGTGCCGGAAGAGCGCGTTGTCGTCGAAGTTGAGCTTGGCGTCGAGCGCGACCACGCGGCCGTCGCGCGTGACGATGAGCGGGTTCACCTCCACCAGCGACGCGTCGGTCTCCCAGAAGCAGCGGTAGAGCGCCTGCAGCAGCGCGGCCGCCGGGCCGAGCGCGCTTTCGGGCACGCCGATCTTCTTCGCCAGCGCGCGCGCATCGGGCTCGAGGAGCCCCGTCTGCGGGTCGACGATGACCTTGTGGATCTTCTGCGGCGTCTTCGCCGCCACTTCCTCGATGTCCATGCCGCCCTCGGACGAGGCCATCACGACCACCCGCTGCGCGACGCGGTCGACGACGAGCCCGACGTAGAGTTCCTTGGCGATGTCGGCGCCCTCCTCGACCAGCAGGCGCCGCACCGTCTGCCCCGCGGGGCCGGTCTGGTGCGTCACGAGCTGCATGCCTAGGATTTTCTTCGCGTACGAGCGTACTTCGTCGAGTGACTTGGCCACCTTTACGCCGCCGCCCTTGCCGCGCCCGCCGGCGTGGATCTGCGCCTTCACCACCCAGACCTTGCCGCCAAGCTTGCCGGCCGCCGCGACCGCGTCGTCGACGCTGAAGCAGGCGATGCCGCGCGGCGTCGGCACGCCGTAGCGGCGGAACAGCGCCTTGCCCTGGTACTCGTGGATCTTCATGCGCCCGCCTTCTCCACCTTCTTCGCGTACCAGGCGGGATACCACTGCTTCACCGTCTCGCCGGTCGTGTCCATGGCGAGGCAGTGGTCGAGCTGGAAGGGCTTGCGGCCCGAGGGCCGGTCCTCGCGCATCTCGCCGGCGAAGGTCTGGATCGCCGCCGTCGGCAGCGCGGCGAGCATCTCGGTGATGTGCGTGCAGCCCTGCACGCCGCCCAGCCGCTCCTTCAGCCCGTCGCGGAACTTCTTCACCAGGTTGAGCCCGATCAGCTTCCGATACTGCGGCGCCGCCTGCTCGCAGCCGCCCGGATAGGGAACCGCGTCGGACACGGCCACCGCGTCGACCACGTTGAACTTGCGGTCGATCGTGATGCGCACCACCATGTCATGCACCGGGAGCCCCGCGCGGCGCACGCCCGTCTTCAGCGTGAAGTCATGGTTCTTGACGTCGGTGATGTGGGCTTCGATGTCCCACAGCCCGTCGGCGCGCTTGTAGCCCTCGTAGCGCACGCGGCGCGTGTGCACGAGCTCGCGCTCGATTTCAGAAACCAGCAGCGGCATGGAGCGGCGAAGTTTATCACCGGTGCCAGGCGCCAAAAAGAAAGAGGGCGCAGCCGATTCGGC
>JBOIFE010000149.1:0-6672 GCA_050741015.1 Burkholderiales bacterium
GCCCGGAAGCCGGCTCCGACGCCGCCTCGATGATCGACAGCGGCATCATCTGCAAGGGCACGTTTGAAGGCCGCGAAGTGCTTGGGCTCAGGCTGAACTGGCACAAGCGCTACATCACGCTCGGCCCGGTCGCGACGCTGCTCGGCCTCGCGTTCCGACTCTACGATCCGGAACGCCTGCTGGGCGGCGAGGAAGACCTCGGCATCACCTGCGCGCTCATTCCGACGTCGACGCCGGGCGTGCACATCGGCCGCCGCCACCTGCCGCTGAACGGCGCATTCCAGAACGGCCCCAACTCGGGCAAGGACGTGTTCGTGCCGCTCGACTGGATCATCGGCGGGCACGACTACGCGGGCAAGGGCTGGATGATGCTCATGAACTGCCTCGCCGCGGGCCGCTCGATCTCGCTGCCCGCCTCTTCGGTCGGCGGCGCCAAGGCGCTCGCGCGCGTGACCGGGGCGTATGCGCGCGTACGCAATCAGTTCAGGACGCCGATCGGCAAGCTCGAGGGCGTGGAAGAGGCGCTGGGTCGCATCGCGGCCAGCACCTACATGATGGAAGCCGTGCGCACGATGACCGCGGGCGCGCTCGACCAGGGCGAGAAGCCTTCGGTCATCTCGGCGATCGCCAAGTACCACATGACCGAAGGCGCGCGGGGCTGCGTCAACGACGCGATGGACATCCACGGCGGCAAGGGCATCTGCCTCGGGCCCAACAACTGGGTGGGCCGCGGCTACCAGGTCCTGCCCGTGGGCATCACGGTCGAGGGCGCGAACATCCTGACGCGCACGTTGATCATATTCGGCCAGGGCGCGATCCGCTGCCATCCGTATGTGCTGCGCGAGATGCGCGCGGCGAAGGAATTGCAGGGCGAGGAGGCCTCGCGCGAGTTCGACGAGGCGTTCACGGCGCATATCGGGCACACGCTCTCCAACGGCGTGCGCGCGGCGCTGCACGGACTGACGCGATCCATGTTCGCCACCGCGCCGATCCGCACCGCGCCGGAGACGCGCCACTACTACCGGCACGTCACGCGGCTCTCCGCCGCCTTCGCGTTCCTCGCCGACGTCTCGATGCTCGCCATGGGCGGCGCGCTCAAGCGCAAGGAGAAGATCTCGGGGCGCCTAGGCGATGTGCTGTCGATGATGTACCTCGCCTCGGCGACGCTCAAGCGCTATGAGGACCAGGGACGCCTCAAAGCCGACCTGCCGCTCGTGCGCTGGTCGGTGCGCCGCGCGCTCTACAGCGCGCAGCAGGCGATCGACCAGATCCTGTCCAACTTCCCGGTGAAGGCGCTCGCCACGCTGCTGCGCTTCGCGATCTTCCCGCTCGGCATGCCGTTCCGCCCTCCGCTCGACTCGCGCAACCATGAGTGCGCAAAGATCGCGCTCGAGCCGGGTGCCGCTCGCGACCGGCTGACCGCCGGCATCTTCCTCGCGAAGGACGAGGCCGATCCGACGGCGGTGCTCGAGGCCGCGTTTCTCGCCACGGTCGCCTGCGAGCCCATCGAGAAGAAGTTCCGCGAGGCGGTCCGGCGCGGCGCGATCGCGCCACGCTCGGGCGTCGATACCGCGCAGCTCGCCCGCGACGCCGGCGTGATCAGCCCCGACGAGCACGCGCAGTGGCAGAAGAAGGAAACGCTGCGCAAGCGCGTCATCCAGGTCGACGATTTCCCGCAGGACTTCGGCCGCGCCGAGATCCTGGCGAAGCTCGGCGACGAGAAACCCGTGCAAGCCAAGGCCGCCTGACATGAACCGCGCTCCCGTCTACGTGATCGACGGCGCCCGGTCGCCGTTCCTGAAGTCGCGCAACCGGCCCGGGCCGTTCGCCGCGAGCGATCTTGCGACGCAGGCCGGGCGAACGCTGCTGACACGCCAGAAGTTCGCGCCCGAGGCGCTAGACGAGGTGATCCTCGGCTGCGCGGCGCCGTCGGTCGACGAGGTCAACATCGGTCGCGTCGCCGCCCTGCGCATGGGCTGCGGCGAGAAGGTGCCGGGCTGGACGGTGATGCGCAATTGCGCGAGCGGCATGCAGGCGCTCGACTCGGGCATCAACAATATCCTCGCGGGACGCTCGCATCTGGTGCTCGCGGGGGGCGTGGACGCGCTCTCGCGCGCGCCGCTGCTCTACAACGACCGCATGGTGGGGTGGTTTTCGGATCTCGCCGCGGCGAAGACCGCCGGCCAGCGGGCGGCGCTGTTCGCGCGCATGCCGTTCAAGGCGCTGCTGGCGCCGGTCATCGGCATCATGAAAGGATTGACCGACCCCATGGTCGGCCTCCTCATGGGCCAGACGGCGGAGAATCTCGCGTACCGTTTCGGCGTCACGCGCGAGCAGATGGACGAGTATTCCGTGCGCAGCCACCAGCGCGTGGCCCGCGCGCAGGACGAAGGGCCGCTCAAGCCGGGCGGCGGTGAGGTCGAAGCCCTTTACGACGCGAAGGGCGACACTTACCCGCTGGACGACGGCGTCCGGCGCGACGCGACACTCCAGGCGCTGTCGAAGCTCAAGCCCTTCTTCGATCGCAAGTACGGGAACGTTACGCCCGGCAACAGCTCGCAGATCACGGACGGCGCCGCGTGGCTGGTTCTCGCGTCGGAAGAGGCAATGCGCCGCCATGGGCTCGCGCCCCTGGGGCGCATCGTCGACTCGCAATGGGCCGGGCTCGATCCCGCGCAGATGGGACTGGGGCCCGTGCATGCCTCGACGCCGATCCTGCAGCGGAACGGTCTTGCGCTAGTCGACCTCGACTACTGGGAGATCAACGAGGCGTTCGCCGCGCAGGTACTGGGGTGCCTCGCCGCGTGGAAGGACGCTTCGTACTGCAAGGAGCAGCTTGGGCTGGATCGCGCGATGGGCGAGCTCGACCAGGACAGGCTCAACGTCGACGGCGGCGCGGTCGCGCTCGGCCATCCGGTTGGCGCCTCGGGCGCGCGCATCGTGCTGCACCTGCTCAAGCTCCTGCAGCGAAAGAAGGCGAAGCGCGGCATGGCGTCGATCTGCATCGGCGGCGGGCTCGGCGGCGCGATGCTGGTGGAGGCGGCCTGACCATGGACCGCGCGCAAGCCGACACGATGCTCAAGCACTGGCGCTGGACCCAGGAGCGCGACGGCCTGGCCTGGCTCACGTTCGACAAGCAGGGCGAATCCACGAACATGTTTTCGCGCGAGGCGCTCGAGGAATTCGCCTCGGCGCTCGACGCCATCGCCGCGGCCAAGCCCCGCGGCCTCGTCATCCGCTCGGCCAAGGACAATTTCATCGCCGGCGCCGACATCAACGAATTCACGCGATTCAAGACGGCCGAGGAGGGCATCGCCTTCACGCGCCTGGGTTGGGACACGATGCAGAAGTTGCGCGACCTGCCCTTCCCGACGACGGCGATGGTCAACGGCTTTTGCATGGGCGGCGGCCTCGAGATGGCGCTCGCCTGCACCTATCGCGTGGCGCTCGACGATCCGAAGACGCGCTTTGCGTTCCCCGAGGTCATGCTCGGCATCTGGCCTCTGTGGCACGGGCTGCAGTGGCTGCCCAGGCTCCTCGGCCCGGCCGCCGCGCTCGACATGATCCTCACCGGCCGCGCGGTGGATGCGCGCCGCGCCAAGCGCATGGGCCTCGCCACTGAGGCCGTGCCCCTTCGCGTCCTGGAGAACGCGGCGCGCATGGTGACACTCGAGGCCCGGCCACCGAAAGGCTTGGGCGCCGCGGACCGCCTGCTGCTCGCGATCGGCCGTCGATTCGTCGCCGCCCAGGCGCGCAAGCAGGTCGCCCGCCGCGCGCGTCGCGAGCATTACCCCGCGCCGTACGCAATACTCGACGCCTGGGTGAAATACGACGGCGATCCGTTCCTCGCGCAGGACGATCCGTCGTGCTCGATGCAGGCGCTGTTCGAGCACCCGACGACGGCGAACCTGATCCGCATTTACTTCCTGCAGGAGCGCATGAAGGGGCTCGCCAAGGGCGTCGATTTCCGCGCGGCGCATGTGCACGTGGTTGGCGCCGGCGTCATGGGCGGCGACATCGCCGCGGTCTGCGCCATGCGCGGGCTGCACGTGACGCTGCAGGACACCGCGCCCGAGCGAATCGCGCCGGCAGTCAAGCGCGCGGCGGAACTCTTCAAGCGGCGGCTGAAGGACCCTCGCCGCATCCGCGACGCGATGGACCGCCTGATTCCCGACGTCGCGGGCGCCGGCGCCGCGCATGCCGACGTCGTCATCGAGGCGATCTTCGAGAACCTGGAGGCCAAGCGCGAGCTCTTCACTCGGATCGAGGCGGTGGCGAAGCCCGATGCCGTGCTTGCGACGAACACCTCGAGCCTCAAGCTCGCCGACGTCGCCGCCGGCTTCCGGGATCCGTCGCGGCTCGTCGGCATCCACTTCTTCAACCCCGTGCCGCAGCTGCAGCTCGTCGAGGTCGTGGCGGGCGCCGGAACGCGGCCCGAGATGGCGGGTCGCGCCGCCGCTTTCGTGCGGCAGATCGACAAGCTCCCGCTGCCAGTCAAGGACTCGCCCGGGTTCCTCGTGAACCGCGTGCTCGGCCCCTACATGCAGAACGCATTCTGCATGCTCGACGAGGGCGAAAAGCCCGAGACCCTCGACGCGGCGATGGAGGCGTTCGGCATGCCGATGGGGCCGATCGAGCTCGCGGACACCGTCGGACTCGATATCTGCCTCGCCGCGGGCAAGGCGCTGGCCAAGAAGGGTGCGGGCGGCGAGGCCGAGGCGCCGCGCGTGCTGCTCAACAAGGTGGCGCTCGGCCAGCTCGGCCGCAAGACCGGACATGGCATCTACCGCTATGAAGGTGGAAAGCCGGTCAAGGGCGAGCCCGGTGCCGTGCGTCCGGCGCTGACCGACGCGCTGCTCGAGCCTTACCTGAGCGAGGCGCGCGCCGCGCTCGCCGACGGCATCGTCGCAGATGCCGACCTCATCGATGCGGGACTGATCTTCGGCACAGGGTTCGCGCCGTTTCGCGGCGGACCGCTGCACTACCTCGCAACGAGAAAGTGACGCGCCGTTCCGGCCGGGCCTCGCACCAGCCGCCCGGCCTCGCACTGCCGGCAGGCAAGATTCCCGCACTGCGCGTGGTGCCCATGCCCGCCGACGCCAACCAGAACGGCGACATCTTCGGCGGCTGGATCATGGCGCAGGTGGACGTCGCCGGCGGCACGGTCGCCGGCCGCGTCGCGCGCGGGCGCGTCGCCACCGTGGCGGTGAACCAGTTCATCTTCAAGCAACCCGTGCAGATCGGCGACATCCTGTCGCTGTACGCCGATGTCGTCCGCATCGGGAAGACCTCCATCACCGTGAATGTCGACGTCTACGCCGAGCGCGGCCGCGCCGACGACGCGCGCATCGTCAAGGTGACCGACGCCACGCTGACCTACGTGGCCATCGACGCGAACGGCCGGCCCCGCCCCGTGCCAAAGTGAGCGGCACCGCCGTCGAGTTCCCCGCGCGCGACGGCTATCGCCTCGCGGGCACGCTCTTCCGGCCGCGGACCGCCAATCGCCGCGCCGTGCTGGTCCAGGCCGCGACCGGCGTGAAGCAGGAGTATTACGGCAAGTTCGCCGAGTACCTGGCGGGTCGAGGCTTCGCCGTGCTCACCTTCGACTACCGCGGCATCGGCCGCTCCCGGCGCGGCAGCCTGCGCGGATTCAAGGCCGACACGCGCGACTGGGCCGAGAAGGACATCGGCGGTGCGCTCGACTATCTTGCGCGGGCGACGCACGGCGCACGGCTCATCGGCGTGGGACACAGCTTCGGGGGCCAGGTGTTCGGCCTCGTGCCGGGCAACGAGCGC
Source organism: Burkholderiales bacterium (assembly GCA_050741015.1). GTDB lineage: Bacteria > Pseudomonadota > Gammaproteobacteria > Burkholderiales > SG8-39 > JAABQT01. Next base: position 5,797 of record JBOIFE010000149.1, read on the forward strand.
TACGCCGCGGTGATGACCTTTGGCTCGCAGAGCGGCTATTGGAAACACTGGCCGGGCGCCTCGCGCATCGGCATGTGGTTCCTGACCCACCTGGTCCTGCCGTCCGTCTCGCGCATCGTGGGCTACATGCCCGCTCGCGTCGTCGGGCAGGGTGAGGATCTTCCTGCCGGTGCAGCGCGGGAATGGGCTCGCTGGTGCCGCGACCCGGACTATGTCGTCGGCGCAACGGGGGCACGGGCGGCATATGCCGCCTTCCGTGCGCCGATTCGCGTCGTCGTCAGCTCGGACGACGCCTACGCGCCCGCGCCTGCGGTCGAGGCGTTCCTCGCCTTCTATCCGAACGCTCCCCATCGGCTCGAGCGCGTGGACCCGGCCGCCCTTGGCGCTGGACCCATCGGGCACTTCGGTTATTTCCGGGATCGGTTCAAGGACACCCTGTGGACGAACGCCGCGGACTGGATGGCGCGCAGCTGAGCAATCGCTCCTAGCCCAGTCCCGGAAACAGCGCCTTCAGCCCCACCGCCATGGTCTGCACTGCCATGGCCGCGAGAAGCAGACCGAGGATCCGCGTCGCGACGTTCAGCCCGGTCGTGCCCATGCGCGCCGCCACCCGGTGCGCCGCGCGCAATACCAGCCACGACACCAGGCACACGACGGCGATGCCGCCCACGATCAGCAGGCGGACCGCGACGTCGCGGCCCTCCGCGGCGATGATCGCAGTGCTGATCGCACCCGGGCCCGCGAGCAGCGGAATCGCCAGCGGCACGACGCCGGTCCCCGCGCCTGCCTCGAGCTCGGCCGCCTCGGCCCTCGACTGGCGCACGCCGCCCGCTTGCGCGTTCAGCATCGCCAGCGCCATCAGCAGCAGCACGAGGC
>JBOIFE010000150.1:0-4147 GCA_050741015.1 Burkholderiales bacterium
GGGGCCTGGGCTGGGAGGTGTGGCTCGACGGCATGGAGGTGACGCAGTTCACCTACTTCCAGCAGGTGGGGGGCCTGGACTGCAAGCCGGTGCTCGGCGAGATCACCTACGGCCTGGAGCGCCTGGCGATGTACCTGCAGGACAAGCCCTCGGTCTACGAGCTCGAGTGGACGCCGGGGGTCACCTACGGCGACGTCTACCACCAGAACGAAGTCGAGCAGTCGCGTTACAACTTCGAGCTCTCGAATCCAGAGCTGCTGTTCCGCCACTTCGGCGAATACGAGGCCGAGGCGAAGCGCCTGGTCGGGGCCGACTGCACGCTGCCGGCCTACGAGATGGTGATGAAGTGCTCACACGCCTTCAACCTGCTCGACGCGCGCGGCGCGATTTCCACCACCGAGCGCGCCGCGTACATCGGCCGCGTACGCGCGCTGGCGCGCGAGGTGGCGAAGTCCTACTATGCCTCGCGCGAGCGCCTCGGCTTCCCGATGACGCTCGGCCGGAGCTAGCGGCGATGGCGACACGGCCGGCCGCCGCCCCGAAGGCGGACACGCTGCTGGTGGAGCTGCTCACCGAGGAGCTGCCGCCGAAGGCGCTCGAAGCGCTCGCGCGCGCGTTCCGCGACCGGCTCACCAATGACCTCGAGGCGGCGGGCCTGCGCGCCACGGGCAGCACCGCCCGGTATTTCGCCACCCCGCGCCGCCTCGCGGTCTCGATCACGCGCGTGCTCGCCGTCGCCCCCGATGCGCGCGAGAAGGTGCAGGGGCCGTCGGTGAAGGCGCCGGCCGAGGCGGCCGCGGGCTTCGCGCGCAAGCACGGAGTCGAGGTCGACGCGCTCGTGCGCCATGAAACCTCGAAGGGCTTCGTCTACCTGGTCGAGCGCATCGTGCCCGGCGCGAAGCTCGCGGAGGTCCTCGCGCAGAAGGTCGAGGCCGCGCTCGCCGCGCTGCCGGTGCCGAAGATGATGCGCTGGGGCGCGGGCGAGGCGCAGTTCGTGCGTCCCGCCCATGCACTGGTGATGCTGCACGGCGCGAAGATCATTCCAGGCACGGTCCTCGGCCTCGCCGCCGGGCGCCGCACGCGCGGGCACCGGTTCCTGTCCAAGGGCTGGATCTCGCTGCGCGATGCCGAGAGCTACGAGGCGCAGCTGCGCGATGAAGGCGCCGTGATCGCCGATTTCGAGGCGCGCCGCGCCGGGATCGAGCGCCAGCTGCAGGCCGAGGCCGCCGCGCAGCGCTCGACGCTGGGCGAATACGCGGACCTGCTCGCCGAGGTGGCCGCGCTGGTCGAGCAGCCCAGCGTCTATCTCGGCGCCTTCGACAAGTCCTTTCTCGCCATTCCGCCGGAGTGTCTCGCGCTCACGTTGCGCCAGAACCAGAAGTACTTTCCGCTGTTCGACGCGCGCGGCGCGCTGCTGCCGAAATTCCTGATCGTGTCCAACATGACCGTGGCCGACCCGCGGAAAATCGTCGCCGGCAACGAGCGCGTCGTGCGCCCGCGGCTGGAGGACGCACGCTTCTTCTACGACCAGGACCGCAAGCTCCGCCTCGAGGAGCGCGTGCCGCAGCTTGGCCGCGTCGTGTTCCACCACAAGCTCGGCAGCCTGCTCGACCGCGTGCAGCGCGTGAAGATCCTTGCGGGCATCATCGCGAACGAGTTGGGCGTCGACCGCCTGCTGGCGGAGCGCGCCGCCGAACTTTCGAAAGCGGACCTGCTCACCGGCATGGTGGGTGAGTTTCCCGAACTGCAGGGCGTGATGGGGCGCTATTACGCGCTGCACGACGGCGAAGCGCCCGAGGTCGCGAAGGCGATCGAAGCGCACTACCTGCCGCGCTTCGCCGGCGACACGCTGCCGCAAGACGCGCTGGGATGCGCCGTTGCGCTCGCCGACAAGCTGTACCTGCTCGCCGGCTTCTTCGGCATCGGCGAGAAGCCCACGGGCGAGAAGGACCCCTACGGCCTGCGGCGCGCGGCGCTCGGCGTGATCCGCATCCTGGTCGAGCGCGCGCTGCCCGTGCCCCTGCATTTGCTGACACGGGCGGCCTACGATGTGTTGCCCAAGGACATCGGGCAGGCGCACGCGGACGTCCAGATGTTCATCCTTGAAAGGATGCGCGGCTATCTGGCCGAGCGGAACCATTCGGCCACCGAGATCGAGGCGGTGCTGAGCCGGCCGTTCATTCGCCTCGACCAGGTGCCGAAGCAGCTCGCGGCCGTGCGCGCCTTCTCGAGCCTCCCGGAAGCCCAGAGCCTGGCAGCCGCAAACAAGCGGATCGGAAATATCCTGAAGCAGGCGCAGGACATTCCCGCCGACTACGACCCCGCGCAGTTTCGACAGGACGAGGAGCGCGCCCTCGCGGACGCGTTCGACGCAATCCACCCGGGCTATGAGGCCTCGATCCGGACCGGCGAGTATGCGGATGCCTTGAAGTCGCTTGCCGCACTGAAGGGGCCGGTCGACGCCTTTTTCGACAAAGTGCTCGTGATGGATCCGGACGAAGCCGTCCGCAGGAACCGCATCGGGTTCCTCAGCAAGCTGCACGCGAGCATGAATCGGGTCGCCGACCTGTCGAAGCTCGCCGCATGAAGCTCGTCATCCTGGACCGCGACGGCACCATCAACCAGGACAGCGCCCAGTACATCAAGTCGCCCGCGGAGTGGAAGCCGATCAAGGGCAGCCTCGAGGCGATCGCGCGGCTGACGCAGTCGGGCCACCGCGTGGTGGTCGCGACCAACCAGTCCGGGATCGCGCGCGGGCTGTTCGACACGGCGACGCTCAACGCGATCCACGACGCGATGCAGCGCGCGGTGCAGCAGGCGGGCGGTCGCATCGACGCCATCTTCTTCTGCCCGCACGCGGGCGAGGCTGCGTGCGACTGCCGCAAGCCCAAGCCCGGCATGCTGCTCGAGATCGGCCGGCGCCTGAATACGCCGCTCGAGGGCGTGCCGATGGTCGGCGATTCGCTGCGCGACCTCGAGGCGGCCGCGGCCGCCGGCGCGCGCCCGGTGCTCGTGCTCACGGGCAAGGGCCGCAGGACGCGCGACGGCGGCGGCCTGCCGCCCGGCACCGAGGTATTTCCCGACCTCGCCGCGTTCGCCGCGACGCTCGCGCCATGACCGCGCTGCGCTCGGCGCTGTTCGCGCTCGCGCTGGTCGTGGTCACGCCGCCGTATGCCGTCGTGGCGCTCGCCACCTTCCCGCTGCCGCGGCTCGTGCGCTACCGCATCATTTCCGGGTGGTCGCGGCTGGTGGTGCGCCTCGCGCGGGCAATCTGCGGCATCGGCTGGACGGTGGAAGGGCGCGAGCACCTGCCCGCGCATCCCGGGGTCATCCTGTCCAAGCACCAATCCGCCTGGGAAACACTCGCCTTCCAGGAGATCTTCCCGCCGCAGGTCCTGGTGCTCAAGCGCGAGCTGTTGTGGATCCCGTTCTTCGGCTGGGGCCTCGCGCTGATGAGCCCGATCGCGATCGACCGCGCCAAGGGCCGCGCCGCGCTGCGCGACATCGCGCGCCGCGGCCGCGAGCGCCTGACGCAGGGCTTCTGGGTCGTGATCTTCCCGGAGGGCACGCGCGTGCGCGTCGGCGAGCGCCGCGCCTACCAGCAGGGCGGCGCCTGGCTCGCGGTGCAGTGCGGCGTGCCGATCGTGCCGGTGGCGCACAACGCGGGGCGCCTGTGGTCGCGCAACGCCTTCCTCAAGCGCTCGGGCACCGTGACCGTTCGCATCGGGCCCCCGATCCCGACCGCCGGGCGGGACGCCAAGCAGGTCGGCGCCGAGGCCGAGGCCTGGATCGAAGGCCAGCAGCAGACGCTGTAGCGTTATAGACTCTCCTCATGCGACTCCTGCACACCATGCTCCGCGTCGGCGACATGAAGCGCGCCGTCGACTTCTACACCCAGGTCCTCGGCATGAAAGTGCTGCGCACCACGGACCGGCCCGAGCAGAAGTACTCGCTCGCGTTCGTCGGCTACGACGACGAGTCGCGCGCCTCGGTGCTCGAGCTCACCTACAACTACGGCGTCGACCGGTACGACCTCGGCTCGGCCTACGGCCACGTCGCCATCGAGGTGGACGACGCCGCGAAGACCTGCGCAGCGCTCAAGGCGAAGGGCGGCAAGGTGACGCGCGAGGCGGGCCCGGTGAAGGGC
>JBOIFE010000151.1:0-11756 GCA_050741015.1 Burkholderiales bacterium
CGCGCGCCCTCTTCGCCCAGGCGCTTGATCTTGTCGTCTTCGTACTCGCGGTAGTTGCCCTCGAAGAACACCCACCTCGAGTCATCCTCCGCGGCGAGGATGTGGGTGGCGATGCGGTCGAGGAACCAGCGGTCGTGCGAGATGACGAGCACGCTGCCCGCGAATTCCAGCAGCGCCTCTTCCAGTGCGCGCAGCGTCTAGACGTCGAGATCGTTGGAGGGCTCGTCGAGCAGCAGCACGTTCGCGCCCGACACCAGCATCTTGGCAAGGTGCAGCCGCCCGCGCTCGCCGCCGGAGAGCTGGCCAACGAGCTTCTGCTGGTCGGCGCCGCGGAAGTTGAAGCGCACGAGGTACGAGCGCGAGGGCATGCTGAATTTGCCCACCGTGATGTTGTCCTGGCCGCCGGAAATGTCCTCGAACACGGTCTTGTCCGCCTGCAGCGACTCGCGCGACTGGTCGACGTGGCCGAGTTTCACGGTTTTGCCGATCACGACCTTGCCGCTGTCGGGTTTCTCCTTGCCGGTCAGCATGCGGAACAGCGTCGACTTGCCGGCGCCGTTTGGCCCGATGATGCCGACGATCGCCCCCGGCGGCACCTTGAAGGAAAGCTTGTCCATCAGCAGCCGGTCGCCGTAGCCCTTGGTGACGTCCTTCAGCTCGATCACCTCGTTGCCGAGGCGCTCGGCGACCGGGATGAAGATCTCCTGGGTTTCGTTGCGCTGCTGGTGCTCGTACTGCGAGAGCTCCTCGAAGCGAGCAAGGCGCGCTTTTGATTTCGCCTGGCGGCCCTTCGGATTCTGCCGCACCCACTCGAGTTCGGCCTGCATGGTTTTCAGGCGCGCGACCTCCTGGCTCGCCTCGACGTTGAGGCGTTTTTCCTTCTGTTCCAGCCACGACGAGTAATTGCCCTCCCAGGGAATGCCGCGCCCGCGATCGAGCTCGAGGATCCAGCCCGCGGCGTTGTCGAGGAAGTAGCGGTCGTGCGTCACCGCGACCACGGTGCCGGGAAAGCGCTGCAGGAACTGCTCCAGCCACTCGACGCTCTCGGCGTCGAGATGGTTGGTCGGTTCATCGAGCAGCAGCAGGTCGGGGTTGGAGAGCAGCAGCTGGCACAGCGCCACGCGCCGCTTCTCGCCGCCGGAGAGCACGCCCACTTTCTGTTCCCAGGGCGGCAGGCGCAGCGCATCGGCCGCGATCTCCAGTTCCTGCCCGCTGCCCGCGGCGTTGACCACGCCTTCGAGCTGCGCCTGCTCGGCGGCGAGCTTGTCGAAATCGGCGTCGGGCTCGGCGTAGGCGGCGTACACCTCGTCGAGTCGCTTCTTCGCCGCCGCCAGGCCGCCCTGGCTCTCCTCCACCGCTTCGCGCACCGTCTTGTCCGCATCGAGCACCGGCTCCTGCGGCAGGAAGCCGACCTTGATGTTCGGCATGCGCACCACTTCGCCTTCGTAGTTCGTGTCCTCGCCCGCCATGATCTTCAGCAGGCTCGATTTGCCCGAGCCGTTCAGGCCGAGCACGCCAATTTTCGCGCCGGGAAAGAAGTTGAGCGAGATGTTCTTCAGGATCTCGCGCTTCGGCGGCACGATCTTCTGCACCCGGCGCATCGTGTACACGTACTGGGCCATCAACTCCCCTTGATCGCGCGCCACACCTTCTCTGGCGTGAGCGGCATGTCGATTTCCGCGACGCCGAGGGCGTCGATGACGGCGTTGACGATCGCGGGCGTGGCGCCGTGGCAGCCTGCCTCGCCGGCGCCCTTCGCGCCGAGCAGGTTCTGCGCCGTCGGCACCGACTCGTCGAACCGCATCCGCAGGTCGGGCATGTCGGCGGCGCGCGGCATGGCGTAGTCCATGAACGAACCCGAGAGCAGCTGCCCGGTCTCGTCGTAGACCGACTGCTCGAGCAGCGCCTGCCCGAGGCCCTGCGCGGCGCCGCCGTGGATCTGTCCTTCCGCCGTGAGCGGATTTACCACGCGGCCGATGTCGTCCACCACGCTCAGGCGCACGACGCGCACGGCGCCGGTCTCGGGATCGACCTCGGCCTCGGCCACCTGGCAGCCGTTCGGCCAGGTCTGGCCCTGCACGGTCTCGGTGTTCTCGCAGACGATTCGGCGGCCGGGCTGCCGCCCCGCGAGCTCGAAGAGCCCGATGCCGCGGTCGGTGCCCGCGATGCGAAAGCGCCCCTGCCCGTACTCGAGGTCCGTCCCCGCGGCTTCGAGCGCCTGCGCCGCGAGCGGGCGCGCCGCCTCGATGAGCGCGCGCGCCGCCGCGAGCGTCGCACTGCCGCCCACCTGCAGCCCGCGCGAGCCGCCTGCGCCGCCGCCCGCGCTGAGGAGGTCGCTGTCGCCCTGCACCACGCGGATCCGCTGCGGATCGATGCCGAGCGCCTGCGCCGCCACCTGCGCGTAGGCGGTCCACAGCCCCTGGCCTATCGCCTGCGTGCCGCAGTCGACTTCGAGCGTGCCGTCCTCGGCGACGATCATGCGCACGATCTCGGTCAGCCGCGCGCTGCCCGTGATCTCGACGTAGCAGGCGAGCCCGCGCCCGTAGCGCAGCCCTCGCGCCTCGGCTGCGCGCCGGCGCGCTTCGAACCCATCCCAGTCGGCCGCCTCGAGCGCACCACGCAGCATCTTCTCGAAGTCGCCGCAATCGTAGGTGTAGCCCGCGGGGTTCGCGTACGGCATGCGCGCTGCCGCAATCAGGTTCTTCAGCCGCAGCTCGATCGGGTCGACGCCGAGTTCGCGCGCGGCGCGCGTGACGAGCCGCTCGAGCAGGTAGCCCATCTCGGGCCGGCCGGCGCCGCGGTAGGCGTCCACCGGTGTCGTGTTCGTGAACATCATCTTCACTTCGTGGTCGAGTACCGGGATCGCGTAGACGCCGGTCGGCGCGCGCACGCCCGACATCGCCGGCACCGCCGCGCCGAAGCTCGAGATATAGGCGCCGACGTTCGCCAGCGTGCGGATGCGAAGCGCCGTGAATCGGTGCGCCGCGTCGAGCGAGAGCTCGGCGACCGTGAGGTTGTCCCGGCCATGCACCTCGGCGAGGAAATTCTCCGAGCGGTCGGCGAGCCAGCGCAGCGGCCGGCCGAGCTTCTTCGCCGCCCAGGCGAGCGCCGCATGCTCGGGGTAGGCGTAGCCGCGCGCGCCGAAGCCGCCGCCGACGTCGGTGCTGAGGATGCGCAGCGCATCCTCCTTCACCCCGAGCGTCACGGCGAGCTGCGCGCGCGTGTTGTGCACGTTCTGCGTGGGGCACCACAGCGTGGTGCGGCCGCTCGCCGCGTCGTACTGCGCAGCGAGCGCACGCGGCTCGAGCGGGTTGGCGACGACGCGCTGGTTGACGACCTGCAGGCGCACGATGTGCGCGGCCTCGGCGAAGGCCTTCTCGCGCGCCGCCGCGTCGCCCTTGTGGTAGTAGGCCGCCGCGTTCCCGGCACGCGCCGCGCCCGGCAGGTCCGCGATCGCATCGAGCGGCTCCCAGTCGACCTCGATCAGCTCCGCTGCGTCGCGCGCCTGGTTCCGCGTCTCGGCCACGACCATCGCCACCGCATCGCCGACGAAGCGCGCCTCGCCCGCGGTGATCGCCATGCGCGGCGGCGCGACGATCGGCGTGCCGTCCTGCCGCTTGTGCAGGTGCGTGAAGGGCAGCGGCTGCAGCCCGTCGGCCGCGACGTCGGCGCCGGTGAAGACCGCGACGACGCCGGGCGCGCCCTTCGCCGGCTCGAGGTCGAGCCGGGCGATTCGCGCGTGCGCGTGTGGAGAGCGCAGGAACGCGACGTGCGCCGCGCCTTCGGGCCGCACGTCGTCGGTGTAGCGCCCCTGCCCGGTGAGCAGGCGCGCATCTTCCAGCCGGCGCAGGGGCCGGCCGATCCACTGGCTCTCCGAGAAAACGGCGTCGCTCACGGCCCGGTTGCCCCTGCGGCCGATTCTATACTGCGTTCGTGGAGGAACCATGACGGGCATCCTGGGATTCATCGGCACCGGCGTGATGGGCGAGCCCATCTGCCGCAACCTCGCGGCGAAGAGCGGGCGGCGCGTGCTCGCCTGGGATCCGGCGCCTTCGCCCCTCGAGCGACTGCGCGAAGCGGGCGTCGCGACCGCGGCCTCGCCCGCCGAGCTGGCGGCGGCCGCGGAGATCGTCTTCGTGTGCCTGCCCGGCGGCGCCGAGCTCGAGTCGCTCTGCGAAACGACGCTGCTGCCCGCGGCGCGCCCCGGACTCACCGTCGTCGACCTGGGCACCTCGGGCGTCGGGCGAACGCGCGCGCTGGCGGCGAAGTTCGCCGCGCGCGGCGCGGACTACGCGGACGCCCCCATCGCGCGCACGCGCGAGGCGGCGCAAAAAGGCACGCTCGCGATCAGCGTCGGCGCCGAGCCCGAGGTGTTCGCCCGCATCGAGCCGCTGCTGCGCTGCGCGGGGACCGACGTCACGCATTGCGGGGCCGTGGGCAACGGCCAGGTGGTGAAGATCCTCAACAACATGGTGCTGTTCCAGACCGTGAACGCGCTCGCCGAGGCGCTCGCGCTCGGTCGGCGCGCGGGCGTCGAGCCGCGGCTGCTGTTCGAAGCGCTGTCCAAGGGCTCGGCCGACAGTTTCGCGCTGCGCAACCACGGCATGAAGGCAATGCTGACGGATACGTTCCCGGAACGCGCGTTCTCGGTGGAATACGCGGCCAAGGACAACGGCTACGCGCTCGAGCTCGGCCGCGAGACCGGCGTGCGGCTGCGCGGCGCGCCGCTCGTCGCGCAGCGGCTGGAAGAGGCGAAGGCGGCGGGCCTGGGCGCCGCCTACTGGCCCGCGATCGCGCGCGTCGTCGACTCGGCCTGAGCGCGCGCTACCAGTGCAGGCTCGCGCCTGCGATCCAGGATTCCTCGATCGCCGCACCGTGGCTGCCGCGCTTCCACCCGAAGCCGAGCCCGAAGTCGCGGCGCACCTGCCAGAGCAGGCCGAGCACGCGATAGCGCGCCGTCTCGTCGATGGCCGGATCCGTGGGCGTCTCGCGCGTGTAGTCGGCGACCAACCGCACGGGGCCCACGCGATAGAGCACGCCCACCGACCCGTGCTTGATCGACGTGCGCTCGTCGACGGTGTTGAGATTGCGCAGGTACTTGAGGTCGGCATTGACCGCGAGCGGGCCGGACACGTAGGAGCCGATGACCGTGACCGCCCACGTCGCCTTGCCCGTCCCGGTGCCCTCTGCCGGGTCGCCCGCCGGGAGCGTGACGGCCGGCTTCACGCCCGCGCTGAATGCACCGTGCTCATAGAAACGCCACTTGAGGTTGACTTCCGGGTCGCCGACGCCCTGGCTGCCGCCCTGGTACCAGGGCAGCACGCCCTGCACGTCCACTCGCTCGCCCAGACCGTGGCTGAGCGCGAGCGTGTCGTAGGTCGTGAGCACGCCCGTGACGTGCGCGGCCTGGCGCTCGGCCACGCCTTCGAGCTGCCAGCCTCCCGCGCCCGACGTGCCGGTGTCCTCGGTGATGAGCGGGTAGCCGGCGTACAGGTTCGTCGCCGCCAGCAGTCCGCCAGCGAGGATCGCGGAACGCATGCGCCCGCGAGTTTAGACTACGTGCCGAACCCCTTCCGGAGGACGACATGCCCTACGCCATCATCACCGCCGACCGCAAGGACGTCGGCGACCTGCGTGCGCGCACGCGCGACGTGCACGTTGCTTACCTCGATGCAAACCGCCACAAGCTGCTCGCCGCCGGCGCGATGACCGGCGACGACGGCACCGGCGGACACGGCGGCATCCTGATCGTGGACACCGACGACCGCCGGGAAGCCGAGGCCTTCGTCGCGGGCGATCCCTTCACGAAGGCGGGACTGTTCGAGAAGGTGACGGTCGCCCGCTGGCGCAAGGCCTATTTCGACCGCCAGAAGCTGATCTAGCCGAAGCCCGGCCCGCCGCGGCCGCGGCCATGGCGGCGGTGCTCGAAGCGCGCGGCCAGCTTGCGGCGCTGGTCCGGGGTCAGCACCTCGGCGACGTCGGTGAGGGCTCGCGTGAACCGCTTCGAGGCGGCGTCGTGCGCGGCAGTCTGTTCGGCGCGCAGCCGCTCGATCGCGCCTCGATCGATCTTGTCGGCGGAGAACAGCTTCATCGTCTCGCGGCGCGCCTTCCATTCCTTCTCGCGCAGCGGCCGCAGGTCCTTCGCCGCCTGCTTCGCGATCGGGTCGATCTTCTGCTGCTGCTCGGGCGTGGCGTCGACATCGACGTACAGGTGCTTGAGCATGTGCTCCAGTCGCTCCTCGGCGTGCGCCGGGTCGGCGGTTCCGCCGGGCGCGCGGGCAAGCGCGCCGAAGGCCACCGAGCCGAGTGCGGCCGCGGCGGTGGAAACGCCGGCCAGGCGGAAGAAGCGCCGGCGCGGCGATTGGCTTGGGGTCTGTTCCATGGTCATTCCTTTCGCATGATTGTGAATACGCACCCAGTCTGGCGAGCAATCGTAAGGACGCGATGACCGCCGGTAAGCAGATGTAACGCTGGGCTGAACCGTCGGGCGCGACCGACGCAATGGGCGCGTCCGCGGCGCCCGACAGTGCGGGTCAAGTCCTTGACGCGTCGCGCATTTCGAAAGCTGGCACGAACCTCGCACGTCGCAGGGCACGGCGCGGCCGGACGGTCGCGCGTTCCTCAACCTGAATGGAGAATCGACATGAAACCCAGACTGGCACCCCTGCTTGGCGCGTTCGCCGCGCTGACGATGGCGGCGGGCTACGTGCACGCCTTCTCGAGCGCGCCGCAAGTTTCCGCCGCGACATCGGTCGCGGCAGACAAGGAGCCGCCGAAGGACTGCAAGATGAATCCCGACGACAAGCGCTGCAAGGACCCGAAGAAGTACTAGGAGGAGCGCTGCGTACGGTGGGCCATCGGCCCAACCTACGGTGCTGTACGGTGGGCCATCGGCCCACCCTACGCTAGATCACGCCCGCGCCGCGCAGCTCGGCGCGCTCCGCCGCGGACAGTCCCAGCAACGCCTCGAGGACCTCCTCCGTGTGCGCGCCGAGCGCCGGCCCGGGCGTGTCCGTCCGGCCCGGCGTTTCGCCAAGGCGCGGCGGGATCGCGGGGATCCGCAGCGGCTTGCCCGCCACCTGCACGGTCTCGAACATGCCGCGCGCGTTGAAATGCGGGTCGTCCATCATGTCGGCGACGCTGTAGATCGGCCCGTTGGGCACGTCGGCCTTGCGCAGCACCTCGAGCGCGGCGCCCGAATCGAGCGTCCCGGTCCAGGCAAGGATCGCCGCGTCGATCTCCTTCTCGTTCTCGACGCGCTTCGCATTGGTGGCGAAGCGCGGGTCCTCGGCCATTTCCGGACGGCCGATCGCCCGCATCAGGCGCTGGTAGATCGAGTCGCCGTTACCGCCGATGACGATGTACTTGCCGTCGGCGCACCGGTACGTATTGGTCGGCACGATGCCGGTGATGGTCGAGCCCGAGGGCTCGCGCACCACGCCGGCGCCGTCGTACTCGGGCACCACGGCCTCGAGCAGGTTGAACACCGACTCGTAGATCGCGACGTCGACCACCTGCCCCGCGCCCGCTTTCTCGCGCAGTCGCGCCGTGAGCGCGAGGAGTACGCCGATCACCGCGTGCAGACCCGCAAGCGTGTCGCCGATCGACAGGTTCGGCCGCACCGGCGGCCGGTCGGGAAAGCCGTTCACGTAGCGAAAGCCGGCGAGCGCCTCGCACACCGAGGCGAAGCCCGGGCGCGCCGCGTAGGGACCGGTCTGGCCGTAGCCCGAGACCCGCGCGACGATGAGCCGCGGGTTGATCGCCTTCAGCGCCTCGGGGCCCATGCCCCACTTCTCGAGCGTGCCCGGCCGGAAGTTCTCGATCAGCACGTCGGACTTCGCCGCGAGCGCCTTCGCCAGCGCGCGGCCGCGCTCGGTCGACAGGTCGAGCGTCACCGACTTCTTGTTTCGCGCGAGGCTCGCCCACCACAGCGACGTGCCGTCGCGCACCACGCGCCAGCCGCGGATCGGATCGCCGCCGGGCGGCTCGACCTTGATCACCTCGGCGCCAAAGTAGCCGAGCACGCTGCCGGCGAAAGGCCCTGCCAGCAGCTGGCCCATCTCGAGCACGCGGATGCCGTCGAGCGGGCGCGGCGCTGCGCTCACGCGCCCTTCAGCTTCTTCGCCGCCTCCACGAGCGGTCCGACCAGGTCCATCGGCAGCGGAAAGACAATCGTGTGCGACTTGTCGCCCGCGATCTGCGTGAGCGTCTGCAGGTACCGGAGCTGCATCGCCTCGGCGCGCTGCGAAAGCATGTTCGCGGCCTCGAGCAGCTTCTGGGAGGCCTGCAGCTCGCCCTCGGCGTGGATGATCTTGGCGCGCCGCGCGCGTTCGGCCTCGGCCTGCTGCGCGATGGCGCGCACCATGGATTCGTTCAGGTCGACGTGCTTGATCTCGACGTTGGCCACCTTGATCCCCCAGGCGTCCGTCTGCTGGTCGAGGATCATCTGGATGTCGGCGTTCAGCTTGTCGCGCTCGGCGAGCATCTCGTCGAGCTCGTGCTTGCCGAGCACCGAGCGCAGCGTGGTCTGCGCGAGCTGGCTGGTCGCCTCCATGAAGTTCGCCACCTGGATGATGGCGAGTTGCGGGTCAACGACGCGGAAATAGACCACCGCGTTGACCTTGACCGACACGTTGTCGCGTGAAATCACGTCCTGGCTCGGCACGTCGAGCACGATCAGGCGCAGGTCCACGCGCACCATCTGCTGGACGCCGGGGATGACGACGACCAGCCCCGGGCCCATCACGCGCTGGAAGCGACCGAGCAGGAACACGACCCCGCGCTCGTACTCGCGCAGGATGCGGATCGACATGAACACCAGCAAGAGGACCAGCACCAGGAATCCCAGACCGAAGCTCAGCATGTCTTCCTCCTCATCGTTTGTCGCCCGCGCGCGTCGCGTCGAGCAACAGCCCGTGGACCGCGGTGATGCGCAAGCTTTCCCCGGCATGCACCGGCGCGTCCGCCCGCACGCGCCAGCGCTCGCCCTGCACGCGCGCCCAGCCTTCGACGGAAATGTCCTCGAGCGCCTCGCCGACGGCGCCGACGAGGAACTCGCGCCCGCTCACCACCGGCCGGCGGCGCGAGCGCAGCACCATGCCGACGAGCAGGAATACGAAGGCGGCGCTGGCGACCGTCACGCCGCCGATCAGCGCCAGGGGGATCGCGAACTGCGGCACCTCGGTGTCGATCAGCATCACCGAGCCGATCACGAACGCGACCAGCCCGCCGATGGCAAGCGCGCCGTGCGTGCCGACCCAGAGTTCCGAAGCCATGAAGCCGACGCCGAGCAGCAGCAGCGCGAGGCCGGCGTAGTTCACCGGCAGCAGCTGGAAGGCGTACATCGCCACCAGCAGGCAGATCGTGCCGAGCACGCCGGGGGCGATCAGGCCCGGGTTCATGAACTCGAAGAGCAGCGCGTAGATCCCGACCAGGACCAGCAGGTACGCGATGCTCGGGTTGGTGATCACGCGCAGGACGTTGGTGCGCCAGTCCGGCTCGAACGACGTCACCGTCGCACCCTTCACCTCGAGCGTAACCTTGGCGCCCGCGACCTCGAGCGTGCGACCGTCGAGCGCCGCGAGCAGGGCCGGGACGCTCTCGGCGATCAGGTCGACCACCTTGGTGCGCTTTGCTTCTTCGGCCGGGAGGCTCACCGCCTGGCGCACGGCCTTCTCCGCCCAGTCGGCGTTGCGCCCGCGCAGCTGCGCGAGCCCGCGGATATAGGCGGCGGCGTCGTTGGTCGCCTTGCGCAGCAGCGTCTCTTCGGACGACCCGCCTTCCTTCTTTTCGTCCTTGTCGCCCGACTTGCCGCCCCCGCCGCCGATGGCGATCGGTGAGGCCGCGCCCAGGTTGGTCGCGGGCGCCATCGCGGCGACGTGGCACGCATAGAGAATGTAGGTTCCCGCGCTCGCGGCTCGCGCGCCGGAGGGCCCGACCCAGCCCGCGACCGGGACGGGCGAGGACAGGATGGCGCGGATGATGTCGCGCATCGAGGTGTCCAGCCCGCCGGGCGTATCCAGGCGCAGCACCACGAGCGGCGCGCCGTCCTTCGCAGCGCGCTCGAGGCCGCGGACCACGTAGTCCGCTGTCGCCGGGCCGATCGCGCCTTCGATGGAGATCTCGGCGACGGGGGCGGCGCCGGCCAGCGCCGGCGCGATCACCATGATGGCCGCAAGGACGATTCGCCGCGAATCCATACGCGGACTATAAACCCGGGACATCGTCCCTTAGAATTGCGGGTTTCCCCACGATTTTCATGAAACCCGAGCTTCCTCCCGCCGACGCCATCGTCATCCGCGGCGCGCGCCAGAACAACCTGAAGAACCTCACGCTCACGCTGCCCGCGAGCGAGCTGATCGTGGTCACCGGCGTCTCGGGCTCGGGCAAGTCCTCGCTCGTCTTCGATACGCTGTACGCCGAAGGCCAGCGCCGCTACGTCGAAACCTTCAGCCCCTACGCGCGCCAGTTTCTCGAGCGCATGGACAAGCCGCAGGTGGACTCGATCGACGGCATCCCGCCGGCGATCGCCATCGACCAGACCAACCCGGTGCGCACCTCGCGCTCGACGGTCGGGACGATGACCGAGCTGAACGACCACCTCAAACTGCTCTACGCGCGCGCGGCGAGGCTGCACTGCCGCAACTGCGGCAAGACGGTCAGCCGCGACACGCCGCAGTCGATCTTCGAGGCGCTGCCGAAGGAGAAGGTGTCGATCACCTTCCCGGTGCCGGTGCCGAAGAACTTCTCCGAGAAGGAAATCGAGGAGCTCCTGCAGCGCCAGGGCTACACGAAACTGCACTCGCGCTCGAAGACGCTGATCGAGGTCGTGCAGGACACCGTCACCCCGGGCACGACCGAGAAATCGCGCGTCATGGACGCGATCGAGTCGGCCCTGCGGATCGGCCAGGGACGACTGAAGGTAAATGGGGACAGTCCCCATTTGTTTTCCACCTCGCTGCACTGCCCCGATTGCGACATCACGTATTCCGATCCGACGCCCGCGATGTTCTCGTTCAACTCGCCGATCGGCGCCTGCGAGACCTGCCGCGGCTTCGGGCGCGTGATCGGCGTCGACTACGGGCTCGTGATCCCCGACGAGGGGAAGTCGCTGCGCGAGGGCGCGATCCGGCCCTGGCAGACGCCGAGCTTCAAGGAATGCCAGGGCGACCTCGCGAAGTACCTGAAGAAGCGCGGCGTGCCGCTCGACGTTCCCTGGCGCGAGATGACGGAGGCGCAGCGGCGCTGGGTGATCGACGGCGACGACGACTGGGTGAGCTGGAAGAAGTCCTGGCCCGGCAAGTGGTACGGCGTGGCGCGCTTCTTCAAGTGGCTGGAGACCAAGGCCTACAAGATGCACATCCGCGTGCTGCTGTCGAAGTACCGCGCGTACACGGAGTGCATGGCCTGCGGCGGCACGCGCCTCAAGCCTGACGCGACGCTGTGGAAGATCGAGGGCAAGTCGATCCGCGAGCTCATGCTGCTTCCGGTGAGCGACGTGCGCCGCATGTTCGATGCGCTCGAGCTGCCGAAGCCCATAGACGAGGCGACCGAACTGCTGCTCGGCGAGATCCGCACGCGGCTTTCCTATCTCGGCGAGGTGGGACTGGGGTACCTCACGCTCGACCGCCAGTCGCGCACGCTCTCGGGCGGCGAGGTGCAGCGCATCAACCTCACCACGGCGCTCGGCACCTCGCTCGTCAATACGCTGTTCGTGCTCGACGAGCCCTCGATCGGCCTGCACCCGCACGATGTCC
>JBOIFE010000152.1:0-12421 GCA_050741015.1 Burkholderiales bacterium
GGATCATGCGGTGCAGGTCGAGGAAGGCGCCGAACTCTGCCGGCGCGTCGGGAGCGATCTGCGACTTGAGCGCATCGAGCTCCTGCCGGGCGCGGCGCAGGGCGTCGTCGAGGCGCTCGACTTCCGATTCGAGGTCTTCCGGCGGCACCTCGTAATGCGCCACCTCCAGCCGCGCGGTCGAGACCAGGTGCGCGTAGCCGATGGTGATGCCGGTGGAGACCGCGTGCCCGTGCAATACGAAATTCATCCGCGCCGTCGCGCCTTTCCTGCCGTTGGGTCTTTTCCTACTCGCCCTCGCCGAACTTATCGCCGATAAGTTGCAGGATCGCGGCATGCGCCTGCTCGGCGTCGGCGCCGCTCGCCTCGACGATCACTTTCGTGCCCTGGCCGGCGGCGAGCATCATGACGCCCATGATGCTCTTGGCGTTCACGCGCCGGCCGTTGCGCGACAGCCAGACTTCGCTCTGGAAGCCGCTCGCGATCTGCGTCAGCTTGGCCGAGGCGCGCGCGTGCAGGCCGAGCTTGTTGACGATCGTGAGCTCAGCGCTGGGCACCGCAGGCGTCCGAGTTCATGTGCACCACGCCTTCCGCGCCGCCCGAGAGCGCGCGCTGCACGGCGCCGGGCAGCGAGCCGTTGCGCCCCGAGAGCACGCGCACCAGCATCGGCAGCGACACGCCCGAGACGCCCTCGACGCGGCCGTCGGCGAGCAGCCGCGCGGCCACGTTGCAGGGCGTCGCGCCGAACATGTCGGTGAGCACGAGCAGCCCCGAGCCGTCATCCAGCCGCGCGGCGAGCGCGCGCGCGCGCTCGAGCACGTCTTCGGGATCCTCGCCGCGCGCCACGCCGAGGGCCGCCGCGCGCGCCTGCGGGCCGCCGAGGATCCGCTCGGCGCCCGCGAGCATCGCCTCGCCGATCGGCCCGTGCGAGATGACGAGCACCCCGATCATCGCCGCACGCGCGCCTCGAGCGCCGCGATGAACACGTCGCCCGAATCGAACCCGGTCTGGTCCTGGATCTCGCGGAAGCACGTCGGGCTGGTGACGTTGACCTCGGTCAGCCAGTCGCCGATCACGTCCAGGCCCGCGAACAGGATCCCGCGCGCGGCGAGCACCGGGCCCATGGCCTCGGCGATCTCGCGGTCGCGCGCCGAGAGCGGCCGCGCGATGCCCTTGCCGCCGACGGCCAGGTTGCCGCGCGTCTCGCCCGGCTTCGGGATGCGTGCGAGCACGTGGGGCGCGGGCTTGCCTTCGATCAGGAGGATGCGCTTGTCGCCGGCCGTGATCTCGGGGATGAAGCGCTGCGCCATGACGCTCTCGGCGCCGTCGCGAGCGAGCGTTTCGACGATCACGTTGCGGTTGGGGTCGTCGCGCCGCACGCGGAAGATGCCGGCGCCGCCCATGCCGGAGAGCGGCTTCAGGACCGTGTCGCGGTGCTCGTCGATGAACGACTGCAGGCGCGCCATGTCGCGCGTCACCAGCGAGGGCACCGTCAGGTGCGCGAACTCGGCGATGGCGAATTTCTCGTTCAGGTCGCGCAGCGCCTGCGGCGAGTTGTAGACGTGCGCGCCCTGGCGCTCGGCCTCCGACAACAGCCATGTGCTCGCCACGTACTCCATGTCGAAAGGCGGGTCCTTGCGCATCAGCACCGCGCCGAAGTCCTTCAGCGCTTGCTCGCCGCCGCCGTCGCGGCGGTACCAGTCCTCGTCGTTGTCGGTGAGCGCGATGCGCGTCGCGTGCGCGGTGACCGCGCCCGAGCCCCAGGCGAGCACGTCCTGCGTGCAGACGTACACCGCGTGGCCGCGGCGCTGCGCGGCCCGCATCATGCAGACGGTCGTGTCCTTGTAGCCCTTGAGCTCTTCGGGCGGATCGATGATGAAGAGCAGGTTCACGGGCGCGGTCGCGCGCCGGGGCTCGGCGCGCAGGCTACTTCTTGGCCGCCGGGACGGCGGGTTCCTTCAGGCGCAGGCCCGACTTATTGGCCATGTACACGATCGCGCGCTGGAGCTCGAGGTCGGACAGGTCTGCCGCGCCGCCACGCGGCGGCATCGCGCCCTTGCCCTTGGATGCGACCGCGAACAGCTCCTTCAGCCCGCCCTTGGCGCGCGCGGACCACGCGGCCTTGTCGCCGATCTTGGGCGCGTTGGCGACGCCCGGCACGTGGCAGGCCGAGCACACCGACTTCACGATCTCTTCGCCCGTGCGCGGACCCGCGGCCGCGCTAGCGCCCGCCGCGCCGAACTCGAGGTGGCCGACCGGCCGGATGCGTTCCGCGATCGACTCCGGCGAGAGCGCGCTCGGATCGGCGCTCGGCTTGGACAGCACGAGACTGACGAGCAGCAGGATGCCGGCAATCGGCACCACGAACGACAGCACGATGATGACGAGCAACTGCTGCGGCGTCTTGATGAAGGAGGAATGCTCGTCGTGCGTGCTCATGCGCCGGGCTCGAGGGTCTCGGATTGAAGGTATCATTTTAGCTTGAAAGCGCCCGTAGCTCAGCTGGATAGAGTATTGGCCTCCGAAGCCAAGGGTCGTGGGTTCGAATCCCGCCGGGCGCGCCACTCCTGACCCGCATGTCCGCCCGCCCGATCAGCCGCTTTCCCGTGCCCGAGCTTTCCGCGCTGCCCGAAGACGTGCGCGCGCGCATCCTCGCCGTGCAGGAGAAATCGGGATTCGTGCCGAACGTCTTCCTCGCGCTCGCGCGCCGGCCCGAGGAGTTCCGCGCCTTCTTTGCCTACCACGATGCGCTGATGGAGAAAGAGGGCGGGCTGACCAAGGCCGAGCGCGAGATGATCGTGGTCGCGACCTCGGGCGCGAACCAGTGCCAGTACTGCGTGGTGGCGCACGGCGCGATCCTGCGCATTCGCGCCAAGGACCCGCGCGTGGCCGACCAGGTGGCGATCAACTACCGCAAGGCCGACATCGCGCCGCGGCAGAAGGCGATGCTCGCGTTCGCGCTCAAGGTGGCGCTCGAATCGCACGCGATCGAGGATGCCGACCTCGAGGCGCTGAAGACGCACGGATTCACGGAGGAGGACGTCTGGGACATCGCCGCGATCGCGGCGTTCTTCGCGCTGTCCAACCGCATGGCCAACGTGACCCGCATGCGGCCGAACGACGAGTTCTACCTCATGGGGCGCTTGCCGAAGACCTGAGTCTCGCGCTCGAATGCGTGCGCGAGCTGCAGCACGCCGAAGTCGTCGCGATAGCGCCCGATGATCTGCAGGCCCACCGGCAGGCCTTGCGGTGTAAAGCCCGCCGGCACCGAGATCGCCGGATGGCTCGTGATCGTCACGTAGTAGCAGCTCTTCATCCAGTCGAGGTAGTTGCCGAGCTTCACGCCGGCAATCTCGGTCGGATACTCTGTGTCCACCGGAAACGGCGGCAGCTGGTTCACCGGGGCGAGCAGGAACTCGTACTTTTCAAGGAACGCGCGCATGCGCTGGTAGAGCTCGGTGCGAAGCGCCTCGGCGCGCGCGATTTTCGCGCCGTCGAGCGCGAGCCCCTGCTCGATGTTCCAGACCACGGTCTCCTTCAGCTCGGACCGATGGGTCTTCATGAGCGGCGCAAAGCGCCCGGCAAAGGCCACCGCGCGCAGCGTCTCGAAGGCCTCGGTCGCGCCGGTGAAGTCGGGGCAGGCCTCTTCGACGACGCAGCCCAGGTCCTTGAAGACCTTGCGCTGCTTCTCCAGCACCGCGGTGACTGCCGGCTCGACCGGCAGGCCGCCGAAGTCCTTCGTCCAGGCGATGCGCACTTTCCTGAACGAGCGCTTGAGCGGCTTCGAGAAGATCGACCCCGGCTCAGCGATCGACAACGGCGCACGCAGGTCGGGCCCCGCCATCGCCGAGAGCAGGAACGCCGCGTCTTCCACCGTGCGCGCGATGGCACCGAGCACGGGCTGCGAGTCCCAGGCGTTGAGCGCGGGGTAGGTGGGCACGCGCCCCGGCGTGGGGCGGAAGCCCACCACGTTGCAGTAGTTGCCGGGGTTTCTCAGGCTTGCGGCGAGGTCCGAGCCGTCAGCGAACGGGAGCATGCCGCAGGCGACCGCGGCGGCGGCGCCGCCCGAGGAGCCACCCGCGGTTTTCGTCAGGTCGTAGGGATTTCGCGTCGCGCCGAATACCTTGTTGAATGTGTTGCTGCCCGCGCCGAACTCGGGCGTGTTGGTCTTGCCGATCGTGATCGCGCCCGCGGCCGTCAGCCGTTCGACGAGGAGCGCGTCCTCCTTGGGCACGTTGTCCTTGTAGATGAGCGACCCCATCGTGGTGCGGATGCCCTTCGTGGGCACCAGGTCCTTGTAGGCGATGGGCAGGCCCGCGAGCCGCGGCTTCGGGCCCTTCCTGCGGTCCAGGGCCTTTGCCGCCGTCAGCGCCTGGTCCGGGAGGAAGGTGACGATCGCGTTCACCGCGGGGTTGACCCGTTCGATTCGCGCGATGAAGGCGCGCATGACCTCGGCGGCGGAGATCTTGCGGGCGTGCAAGAGGCGGGCGAGCTGCCGGGCGGGGGTATCGCAGAGGTCGTCCATGGGCGTCGAAGTGTAGCCGCATGCGCGTGCAAGGCACTAGTATTGCGGCATGTACCTGCCCCAGCATTTCGAAGAAGCCCGGATCGAGGAGCTCCACCGGGTGATCGCCGAACACCCCTTCGGCGCGCTGGTGACCCACGGGCCGAACGGGCTCGATGCGAACCACATTCCGTTCGAGCTGGAAGCCGAGGCCGGCGCTCGCACGCGACTGATCGGCCACGTGGCGCGCGCCAACCCGGTCTGGAAGGAAATGAAGAACGGGGACGACGTGCTCGTCATCTTCCGCGCCGGGAACGCCTACATCTCGCCCAACTGGTACCCGAGCAAGCACGAGCAGCACCGCCAGGTGCCGACCTGGAACTACCGCGTGGTCCACGTGCACGGCAAGGTCACGGTGCACGACGACGAGCGCTTCGTTCGTGGCGTGGTCGCCAAGCTGACGCGCGTCAACGAGGGCCGCACCGGCGCCGAGCGCCCCTGGCGGATGACGGACTCGTCCCCGGAGTACATCGCCCAGATGATCGCCGCGATCGTCGGCCTCGAGATCGAAATCGTGAAGATGGTCGGCAAGTGGAAGCTCAGCCAGAACAAGGAAGAGCGCGACCGCGTCAACGCCGCCGACGAACTGCGCAAGCGCGGCGAGCAGGAGATTTCCGCCGCCATGCTGGACACGCTGGCGGGCAAGCGCTGAGGCCGGCGGCCGCTACATCAGCACGACGTCGAACTGCTCCTGCGTGTAGCCGGGCTCGACCTGCAGCGAGATCGGCTTGCCGATGAAGTCCTGCAGCATCGCCACCGACCCCGACTCCTCCTCCTGCAGCAGGTCGATCACGGGCTGCGCGCCGAGCACGCGGAACTCGCGCGCGTTGAACGCGCGCGCCTCGCGCAGGATCTCGCGCAGGATCTCGTAGCACACGGTGCGCGCGGTCTTCACCGCGCCGCGGCCGCCGCACACGGCGCAGGGCTCGCACAGCACGTGCGCGAGCGACTCGCGTGTGCGCTTGCGCGTCATCTCGACCAGGCCGAGCTGCGTGAATCCGTTCACGGTGATGCGCGTGCGGTCGCGGGAGAGGGCCTTCTTCAGCTCGTCCAGCACCGCGGCGCGGTGCTCCTCGGTCTGCATGTCGATGAAGTCGACGACGACGATGCCGCCGAGGTTCCGGAGCCGCAGCTGCCGCGCGATCGCCTGCGCCGCCTCGAGGTTGGTCTTGAACACGGTGTCGTCGAAGTTGCGCGTGCCGACGTAGCCGCCGGTGTTGACGTCGATCGTGGTCATCGCCTCGGTCTGGTCGATCACGAGCGTGCCGCCGGACTTGAGGTCGACGCGCCGCGCGAGCGCCTTCTCGATCTCGGACTCGACGCCGTAGAGGTCGAATAGCGGCCGCTCGCCCGCGTAGTGCTCGACCCGCTCGCGCAGCTGCGGCGTGTAGGTCTCGGCGAACGCGGCGAGCTTCTGGTAGTTCTCGCGCGAATCCACCAGCACGCGCTCGGTCTGCCCGGTGACCATGTCGCGCAGCACGCGCTGCGCGAGCGAGAGGTCCTGGTGCGTAAGGCGCGGCGCCGGCGCGCCGAGCGAGCGGCCGCGGATGTCGGACCACAGGTGGCGCAGGAAGGCGACGTCGGCGCGCAGCTCCTCGTCGGACGCGCTCTCGGCCTGCGTACGGATGATGAAGCCGCCCTTTTCGTCCCCGGGCAACAGCGCCTTCACCTTGTCGCGCAGCGCCTGGCGGCCGCCCTCGTCCTCGATCCGCTGCGAGATGCCGATGTGCGGGTCCTGCGGCAGGTACACGAGCAGCCGTCCGGCGATCGAGATCTGCGTCGACAGGCGCGCGCCCTTGGAGCCCAGCGGATCCTTCACCACCTGCACCACCAGGGGCTGGCCCTCGGCCAGCACCTTCTCGATCGGCCGCGGCGCTTCGCCGGGCGGGCGGCGCTCCTCGTGGATGTCGGCGACGTGCAGGAACGCCGCGCGCTCGAGGCCGACGTCGACGAACGCCGACTGCATGCCGGGCAGCACGCGCGCCACGCGCCCGACGTAGATGTTGCCCACCAGCCCGCGGCTCGCCGCCCGCTCGACCAGCAATTCCTGCACCGCGCCGGCGTGCACCATCGCCACGCGCGTCTCCTGCGGCGTGATGTTAACGAGGACTTCTTCGCTCACGCCGCGCCCCCATCTTCTGCAGCAGCTGCGCGGTCTCGTAAAGCGGCAGGCCGACGATGCCCGACTGGCTGCCGCGGATTTCGGCGACGAACAGCGCCGCGCGCCCCTGGATGGCATAGGCGCCGGCCTTGTCGTCGGGCTCGCCGCTCGCGACGTAGTCGCGGATTTCCTCGGGCGTCAGCACGCGGAACTGTACCTCCGAGACCGAGAGCGCGGTCTCGAGCTGGTCGTCGTACTTCAGCGCCACCGCGGTCAGCACCTCGTGGCGCTTGCCCGAAAGCGCGGCGAGCATGCGCTCGGCGTCGGCACGGTCCTGCGGCTTGCCGTAGATCGTGCCCTCGAGCGCGACGGTGGTGTCCGCCGCGAGCACCGGCGCCTTGGGCAGGTTCCTCTCGAGCATGCGCGTCCAGCCCGCTGCGGCCTTCATCTTGGCCACGCGCATCACGTACTCGCGCGGTTCCTCGCCGGCGTGCGGCTCCTCGTCGACGTCGGGCGCCGTGCCCGGCCGGTTGCGGAACAGCAGCAGGTGGAATTTGACGCCGATGTGGCCGAGCAGCTCACGCCGGCGCGGGCTGCGCGAGGCGAGGTAGATGCTGCGGTCGAGCATTTGGGCCATGGCGTTGCGGCGTCGGGGGTTCGCCGCAGTGTAGCAAAGCTATTCCCGGTGATACGGGTGTCCCGTGAGGATCGTCGCCGCGCGATAGAGCTGCTCGGCGAGCAGCACCTGCGCGAGCGCGTGCGGCAGCGTGAGCGCCGAGAGTCGCAGCAGCAGCACCGCGTCCTTTCTTGTCTGCGCGTCCAGCCCGTCGGGGCCCCCGACGACGAAGGCGAGCGGCGGTGCCTCGCCGAGGTGGCGCCCGATCCACGCCGCGAGCTCGACCGTGCTCATGTCGCGCCCGCGCTCATCCAGCGCAGCAACGCGCGCGCCGCGAGGCACCCGTTCCATGCATTGCACCGCGTAGCCGCGGGGCATGCGCGCGAGGTAGTCGTCGCGCGCGGCGGCGGCCCAGCCGCGCAGCCTAGCGCCGTGCGCGACGAGGACGAGCCTGCCCATGGCGCTTCATCCGCACGGGCTTGTCGCCCCAGATCTCCTCGAGGTTGTAGTGGCTGCGCACCGCGGGATGCATCACATGCACGATGACGTCGCCGAGGTCGACGAGGATCCACTCGCCCCCCGACTCGCCCTCGACGCCATGCACGCGCGCGCCCAGCGCCTCCAGTCGCTCGCGCACGCTGTGGGCGAGCGCTTTCAGCTGGCGGCCGGAGTCGCCGGTGGCGATCACCACGCGTTCGAAGTGCGGCGAGAGGCTCGCGACATTGAACACCTGGATGTCGTGCCCTTTCACATCCTCCAGGGCATCGACCACGGCGCGCTGCTTCTTGCGGATGTCCATCAGCGGTACAGGCCTTCGCGGCGGAGGTAGCGCTCGACTTCGCCCGGCACGAGTCCGGCGATGCTCTCCGCGCGCGCGAGCCGCGCGCGGACGTCGCTCGCCGAGACCTCCATCGCCGCGAACGGCAGGTGCCGCGCGGGCGCGCGGCCCTCCCGCCAGCCCGGGCGCGCGAACACCGCGAGCTCGGCCAGCGCAAGCAGGTCGCGCCAGCGGTGCCAGGTCTCGAACTTTGCGTACTGGTCGGCGCCCAGCAGCAGCACGGGCCGGTAGCCCAGGCTCGCCACCGTGTCGACCGTGTAGCCCGAGTGCCCCGGCGCGAGCTCGCGCTCGTCGATCGCGAAGCGCGGCTCGCCTTCGATCGCGAGCCGCAGCATCGCGACGCGCTGCGCGGCCGATGCGATCGCGGGCGCGCGGTAGCGCGGCGCGCCGGTCGGCAGGAACACCACGCGCTCGAGCGCGAGCTGGTCGAGCGCCGCCCGCGCCATGGCGAGGTGCGCGTTGTGGACCGGGTCGAAGGTGCCGCCGAACAGGCCGATCGGCATCAGGCTCAGCTGCGGACTTCTCCGTGGCCGAGGACGACGAACTTCTGCGTCGTCAGGCCTTCCAGCCCCACCGGACCTCGCGCGTGGAGGCGGTCGGTCGAGATGCCGATCTCGGCGCCCAGGCCGAACTCGAAGCCGTCGGCGAAGCGGGTCGACGCATTGACGAGCACGGAGCTCGAGTCGACTTCGCGCAGGAACCGTTGCGCGCGCGAATCGTCCTGCGTGACGATGGCGTCGGTGTGCTGCGAGCCGTAGCGGGCGATGTGCTCGATGGCTTCGTCGAGCCCCTTCACCACGCGGATCGACACGATCGGCGCGAGCCACTCGGTGGCGTAGTCTGCTTCCGTCGCCGCCTTCGCGCCGGGAAGCAGCGCGCGCGCCCTGTCGTCGGCGCGCATCTCGACGCCCTTGTCGCGGTAGATTCGGCCGATCCCGGGCAGCACGCGCGCCGCGATGCCTTCCGCGACGAGCAAGGTCTCCATCGTGTTGCAGGTGCCGTAACGCTGGGTTTTCGCGTTGTCGGCGATGCTGACCGCCATCGCCGGCTCGGCGCGGTCGTCGACGTACACGTGGCACACGCCGTCCAGGTGCTTCAGCATCGGGATGCGCGATTCGCGCATCAGGCGCGCGATCAGGTCCTTGCCGCCGCGGGGGATGATCAGGTCCACCAGGCCGTGCAGCGCGATGAGCTCGCCCACCGCGGCACGATCCGTAATGTCGACCCCCTGCACCGCG
The DNA here is from genome assembly GCA_050741015.1 of Burkholderiales bacterium. Lineage (GTDB taxonomy): Bacteria > Pseudomonadota > Gammaproteobacteria > Burkholderiales > SG8-39 > JAABQT01. The sequence continues at coordinate 9,355 of JBOIFE010000152.1, forward strand.
GATTCGGGTAGCCCGGCGGCCGCGAGCCCGGCGCGCACGCAGGCCGCGAGCGCGCGATTGGAAAGCAGTGCCTCGGATCCCCCGCGCAGAATGCAGGCGTTGCCCGCCTTCACGCAGAGGCCCGCCGCGTCGGCGGTCACGTTCGGGCGCGACTCGTAGATGATGCCGATGACCCCGATCGGTACGCGCATGCGCGCAACCTCGATGCCGCTCGGGCGTGTGCGACGCTCGCTCAGCTCGCCCACGGGGTCGGGCAGCGCGGCCACCTGCTCGAGGCCCGCCGCCATCTGCTCGACGAGCTTCGGCGTCAGCGCGAGCCGGTCGACGAACGCGTCGTCGCGCCCGTCCTTTCTTGCCTGCGCGACGTCGTCGCGATTGGCCGCGAGCAGCGCCTCGCGCGACTCGCGGATCGCCGCGGCCATCGCGGCGAGCGCGCGGTTCTTCGCCGCCGCGTCGGCCCGCGCCAGCGTACGCGAAGCCGCGCGCGCCGCCTCGGCGAGGCCGCGCACGTAGGCCTTCACGTCAAGCTTCTGATCCACCGGCCAAGTGTAACCCGAGCGCTGCGAACTGATCCCACGCGTCGCCGCGCGCCACGCCCTTGATGACGCGGTCAGCGAGCGCCGCCGCGTCGAGCGCCGCGTCGAGCGTGGCGCGCGGGTGGCGGCGTTGTGCGGCGAGGATCGCGCGCTGCAGCGGCTTGTTGAACACGCGGTGCTCGCCGAACAGGCGCTCGGCCGGCCGGCCGTCGTCGGCGCCGCGCAGCACCTGCAGCGCGCCGGCGATGGCGAACAGCACGAACGTGGGCGCCTCGCCCTCGGCACGCAGGCCCTGCAATACGCGCAGGTAGCGCCCGAGTTCGCCGGCGACCAGGGCCTCGGCGGCGCCGAACGGGTCGTAGCGCGCCACCTGTGCGACGGCATCCTCCGCCGCCTCTAGCGTGAGCGAACCGGGCGGCACGAGCAGCGCGAGCTTCTGCACCTCCTGGTGTGCGGCGAGCAGGTTTCCCTCGACGCGTTCGGCGAGGAACTCGAGCACCTCGGGCGAAGCCTGGTGCCCCTGGCGCGCGAGGCGCGTCCCGATCCATTGCGGCAGGCGCGCGCGGTCCACGGGCCAGATTTCAACGATGACACCCGCGGCCGAGAGCGCGGCGAACCACGCCGAGCCCTGCCCGGCGCGATCCAGCCGCGGCAGGCTCACCAGCGTGGTCGCGTCCGGATCGAGCCGCCCGCAGTACGCGACGATCGCGGCCGCGCCCTCGGTGCCGGGCTTGCCGGAGGGCAGGCGCAGCTCGATGATCTTGCTTCCGCCGAACAAGGACCGGCTCGCGCCCGCGTGCGCGAACGCGCTCCAGTCGAAGCTGCGCTCGGCGATGAACACCTCGCGCTCGTCGCGCCCGCCGGCGCGCGCCGCGGCGCGCACCGCGTCGGCGGCCTCGAGCGCGAGCAGCGGCTCGTCGCCGTGGATCACGTAGAGCGGCGCGAGTCCGCGCCGCAGCTGCGCCTCGAGCTGCTCGGCCCGAAGCGTCGTCACTTCGCCTTGGCCGGCGGGAGCGGCTCGGACGCGGACAGGCGCCGCACGATCTGCTGCACCATGTCCGACTGCATGTCCTTGAACAGCAGCTCCTCCTCGGTCTCCTTGGCGAGCGCCACCGAGTCGTCGTAGGTCACGTCGCGCGAGAGCGTGATCACGCGCGTCGGCAGGTATTCGCCGCCCTTGCCGTCGATAACGCTGAAGCCCACGCGGTAGATCAGACGGTACTCGCGCACGCGCCCCGAGGCGTTCAGCGACAGAATGTCCTTGCTGCGCGTTTCCTCGCTGAACTGCAGCCGCGCCGCGGCGTCGCGCGGATTGTCGACGACCCGCGTGCTCGTGCCCGACTGGATGTTGCGCTTCAGGTCGAGCGCGATGCCGGAGGTGGCATTGGGGACGTAGATCGTGCTGAACGGCAGGTTGGCGCTGCCGCGCAGCTCGAAACCGCAGGCGGCGAGGGTGAGGACCAGCAACGCCGCGGCGGTGCGCATCACAGCACGATGTTGATGAGGCGGCCGGGGACAATGATGATCTTCTTGATCACCTGGTCGGCGACGTATTTGCGCATCGCCTCGATCGCACTCGACTCGATGGCCCGCTGGTCGGCCGACCTCGGCACGGTCACCGTACCGCGCGTCCTGCCGCCGACCTGCACCACGTACTCGATCTGGTCCTGCTCGAGCGCCCGCGCGTCCGGCTCGGGCCAGGGCGCGGTCATCACGTCCTCGCCGAACCCGAGCTCGCGCCACAGCTGGTGCGCGAGGTGCGGCGTGATTGGCGCGAGAAGCCGCAGGAGGATGGACAGGCCGTCCTCGGTGACCGCGTTGCGCCCCGGGATCTCCTCCAGCGCATTCAGGATCTTCATCCCCGCCGAAGCCACGGTGTTGAACTGCAGCTTGCCCAGATCGTAGTTCGCCTGGCGCAGTTGGTTGTGGATCTCGAAGCGTGCCTTCTTGTGATCGCCGGCGCCGGCCTCCGCCGTGGAATGCTTCAGCGCATAGGCCCAGACGCGCCTGAGGAACTTGAACGAGCCCTCGACGCTCTCGTCGCTCCACTCCAGCGTATTGGTCGGCGGCGAGGCGAAGATGGCGTAGAAGCGCGCAGTGTCCGCGCCGTACTTGTCGATCAGGGCCTGCGGGTCGACGCCGTTGTTCTTCGACTTCGACATGGTGCCAACGCCGTCGAACACCGCCGTGCGGCCGTCCTTCGTCTGCGCCGAGACGATCTTGCCCTTCGCGTCGCGCGTCACCTCGACGTCGGCGGGATTGATCCACTCGCGCCGTCCCTGCGCGGATTGCGCGTAGTAGGACTCGGCGAGCACCATGCCCTGCGTGAGCAGGTTGGTGAACGGCTCGTCGACCTCGAGCAGGCCCTCGGCCTTCATCACGCGCGTAAAAAAGCGCGAGTACAGCAGGTGCAGGATCGCGTGCTCGATGCCGCCGATGTACTGGTCGACCGGCATCCAGTAGTTGTTCTCCTCGCGATCGAACGGCGCGCTCTCCAGATGCGGCGAGGTGAACCGGTCGAAGTACCAGCT
>JBOIFE010000153.1:0-3819 GCA_050741015.1 Burkholderiales bacterium
GCCGCGCGCCGCGCGCGCGGGAGAGTGCGGCTCGCCTACCTCTCGTCGGACTTCTACGAGCATGCGACCGCGTACCTGATGACGCGGCTGTTCGAGCGGCACGACCGGGACCGCTTCGAGGTGCTCGCCGTGTCGTTCGGGCCGGACGACGCGAGCCCGATGCGGGCGCGGCTCACGCGCGCGTTCGACCGCTTTGTCGACATCCGGGACCTGGACGACGCCGAGGCTGCGCGCGCGTTGCGGGCGCTGGAGATCGACATCGCGGTCGACCTCAAGGGCTACACCGCCGGGGCGCGACCCCGGCTCCTTGCAGACCGGCCCGCGCAGGTCCAGGTCAGCTACATGGGCTTTCCGGGAACGATGGGCGCCGCCCACATCGACTACCTGCTGGCCGACCGCTGGGTCATCCCGCCCGAGGCGCGGGCGTTCTACTCGGAGCAGCCGGTCTACCTGCCCGATAGCTACTGGGTGAATGACGAAACCACGGCCGTTGCCGAGCGCACGCCGTCGCGTGCCGAAGCGGGCCTGCCCAACGACGCGTTCGTGTTCTGCTGCTTCAACAATACCTACAAGCTGACGCCCGCCTTCTTCGACGTCTGGATGCGCCTGCTCGCGCGCGTACCGGGGAGCGTACTGTGGCTGCTCGAGCCCACTGCATTCGCGGTGCGCAACCTGCGCGGGACCGCTGCCGCCCACGGGGTCGACCCCGCACGGATCGTCTTCGCCCCGAGGCTCGCGCGCGCAGAGCACCTCGCGCGCCAGCGGCTCGCTGACCTCTTCCTCGACACGCTCCCGGTCAACGCGCACACCACGACGACCGATGCGCTATGGGTGGGGCTGCCGGTGCTGACGTGCCTGGGCAGCACCTTCGTCGGCCGCGTCGCGGCGAGCATGCTCCATGCCATCGGCCTGCCCGAGCTCGTCACGCGCGACGTGGCCGACTACGAGCGACGGGCACTCGCCTACGCGAGCGACCCAGCCGCACTTGCGGTCGTACGCGCGAAGCTCGCGCGCCACCGGCTGACGCACCCCCTGTTCGACAGCGCGCTCAGCTGCCGGCACTTCGAGGCCGCCTACCTTCGGATGTGGGAGATGCACCTGCGCGGCGAAGCGCCGCGCGCGTTCAGCGTGTGACCGCCGCGCGATAGCCGACGCGCGCCGCCGGGGCGCCGCCCTTGGTCACGCGCACCGCGCAGTACTTGAACTCGGGGATCTTGCCGAACGGATCGAGCACCGGGTTGGTGAGCAGGTTGACCGCGGCCTCGTGGAAGGCGAACGGGATGAACACGGCGCCGCGCGGCGTGCCTTCGTCGGCGCGCGCGTACAGCGCGATCTTTCCGCGACGCGAGGCGACCGTGAGCCGGTCGCCGGGCCGCACGCCGAGCGCCGCAAGGTCGAGTGGATGCATCGAGGCGACCGCTTCCGGCTCGATCGCGTCGAGAACGTCCGAGCGCCGCGTCATTGCGCCCGTATGCCAGTGCTCGAGCTGGCGCCCCGTGATCAGCACCATCGGGTAGTCGTCGTCGGGGCGCTCGGCGGCGCGGATCAGGTCGGCCGGCACGAATTTCGCGCGGCCGGTCGCGGTCGGGAAGTGCGTCTGGAAGACGACCGGCTGGCCGGGGTCGCCTTCGTTCTCGCACGGGTAGGTAACCGACGAATCGCGCTCCAGGCGCTCCCAGGTGATGCCGCGAACCGAGTCCATGCAGCCGCGCATCTCGTTCCAGACTTCCTTCGGCCCCGCGTAGCGCCATCCGAGCCCGAGCCGCCGCGCAAGTTCCTGGATGATCCACAGGTCCTCGCGCGCCTCGCCCGGCGCTTCGAGCGCACGGCGCCCCAGCTGCACCATGCGGTCGGTGTTGGTCACCGTGCCGTCCTTCTCCGGCCAGGCCGTCGCGGGCAGCACGACGTCGGCGAGGTAGGCGGTTTCGGTGAGGAAGATGTCCTGCACGACCAGGTGCTCGAGCTTCGCCATGGCCGCGCGCGCGTGCTCGAGGTCGGGATCCGACATCGCGGGGTTCTCGCCCATGATGTACATGCCGCGGATCTTGCCGTCATAGGCCGCGTTGATGATCTCGACCACCGTGAGCCCGGGCTTGCGATCCAGCGCCGCGCCCCAGTGCTTCTCGAAGCGCTGGTTGGCCTCCGGATTGTCCACGCGCTGGTAATCGGGATACATCATCGGGATCAGTCCCGAGTCCGAAGCCCCCTGCACGTTGTTCTGCCCGCGCAACGGGTGCAGCCCCGTGCCGGGGCGTCCCACCTGCCCGGTCATCAGCGTGAGCGCGATGAGGCACCTTGCGTTGTCGGTGCCGTGCACGTGCTGGCTGATGCCCATGCCCCAGAGGATGATCGAGGCCTTCGAGGTCGCGTACAGGCGCGCCACCTCGCGGATCGTCGCGGCCGGGATGCCGCAGATCGGCGCCATCCTTTCCGGCGAGAAGCCCTTCGCGTTCTCCTTCAGCGCCTCGTAGCCGCTCGTGCGGTCGCGGATGAACGCCTCGTTGACGAGCCCCTCGTCGACGATGGTGTGGATCATCGCGTTGAGCAGCGCGACGTCGGTGTCGGCGTTGAATTGCAGGTAGTAGTCGGCGTGCCGCGCGAGGTCGTTGCGCCGCGGGTCGGCCATGATCAGCTTCGCGCCGCGCTTCGCCGCGTTCTTCATCCAGGTCGCCGCCACCGGATGGTTCGAGGTCGGGTTGGCGCCGATGACGAAGATCACCTCGGAATGCTCGACGTCGTTCACCTGGTTGGACACGGCCCCCGAGCCGATTCCTTCGAGCAGCGCTGCGACCGATGAGGCGTGGCACAGGCGCGTGCAGTGGTCGACGTTGTTCGATCCGAAGCCCGTGCGCACGAGCTTCTGGAACAGATACGCCTCTTCGTTGGAGCACTTGGCCGAGCCGAAGCCCGCGAGCGCCGACCTGTCTTCTGCGCGGATTTTCGCCAGGCCCGCCGCGGCGAGCTCGAGCGCTTCCTCCCAGCTCGCCTCGCGGAACACCGCGGACCAGTTGCCCGGGTCGACCGCGAAGTCCGCCGACTTCGTCGCGCCCGGCTTGCGCACCAGCGGCTTCGTGAGGCGCTGCGGATGGTGCGCGTAATCGAAACCGTAGCGCCCCTTCACGCACAGGCGCCCGTGGTTCGACGGGCCGTCCTTGCCGGTGACGAACTGGATGACGTTTTCCTTCACGTGATAGGTGAGCTGGCACCCCACGCCGCAGAACGGGCACACCGAATCCACGGTCTTGTCGATCGCGCTCAGGCCGACTTCGCGCGCGGGCATCAGCGCCCCCGTCGGGCAGGCCTGGACGCATTCGCCGCAGGCGACGCAGGTCGAGGCGCCCATCGGGTCGTCGAAGTCGAACACGATCTTCGCGTGCTCGCCGCGCCCGGCGTAGCCGATCACGTCGTTCACCTGCTCCTCGCGGCAGGCGCGAAGGCAACGCGTGCACTGGATGCAGGCGTCGAGGTTCACCGCGATCGCCGGGTGCGAGAGGTCGGCCCTGGGCTGGGCGCGCGCCTCGAAGCGCGGCAAGCCCATGCCGAGCTTCTTCGCCCACTGGTCGAGCTCGGAATCCCTGCGGTAGTCCTTCTCCGGCATGTCGGAGAGCAGCAGCTCGAGCACCATCTTCTGCGACAGCACGGCGCGCGGCGAGTCGCTGGTGACCTCCATGCCTTCCTTCGGGTAGCGGCAGCACGAGGGCGCCAGCGCGCGCTCGCCCTTGATCTCGACCACGCAGGCGCGGCAGTTGCCGTCGGGCCGCATGCCCGGCTTGTAGCAAAGGTGCGGAATCTCGACGCCGTTTTTCTTCGCCGTCTCGA
>JBOIFE010000154.1:0-2697 GCA_050741015.1 Burkholderiales bacterium
ATGTTGGTGTGCAGCAGCCGGCCCGGCAGGCGCGTGAGCCACGGCGCCAGGCCTTTGAACATGTCCTCCGAGAGCCGCGTGCGGAACAGGATTTCCCCCATCCACACGAACATCGGCAGCGCGGCGAGCGTCCACGAGGCGCTCGAGCCCCAGTAGGACTGGAACAGGTTCACGTCGGGCGGGCTGGTGGTGAAGAACTGCAGGCCGAACCAGGCCACGGCGCTCATCGCCATCGCGATCCACAGCCCGCCCGCGAGCAGCGCGAGCATGATTGCCAGCAGGACGATGCCGATCGCGATCGTCCCCATCAGAGCGCCTCGGCGCCGTCGGCGCTGCCGCGCTGCGCTTGCTCGGCGCGGCGGTAGGCGGGCGTGCCGCCCGCCGCGAGCACGACGAATTCGTCCAGCACGGCGATGAAGAAGACGAGCGCCCCGAGCACGAAGCTCATCTGCGGCATCCAGATCGGAATCTGGATCAGGCCCTGCGCCACCTCGCCGAAGCGCCAGCTCTCCCAGACGAAGCTCGACGCGGACCAGAGGATGTAGCCGACGACCAGCACGGCGGCGCCGAGCGCGGCGATTTCGGCGCGGCGGCGCGCGGCGGGGCGCAGGTGGTCAAGCAGCAGCCCGACGCGCACCAGCTCGCCGCGCCGGAACGTATAGCCGAGGGCAAGGAACGCGCTCGCCGCGCACAGCCACCCGACGATGTCGTCGGCGCCCTTGAGCAGCACGCCGACCTCGCGCAGGCCGGCCTGCGCGAGCATCACGACGGCGATGCCCGCAAGGCATACGGCCGCGAGCGCGCCGCTCGCGGCGTAGAGGCGGTCGAGGAACCGCCTCAAGTGCCTACTTCTTCTTGTAGTAGGCCTTGAGGATCGCCTGGCCGTCGGCGCCGGCCTTTGCTTCCCATTCCTTGGCCATCTGCTTGCCGATCTTGGCGAGCGCCGCCTTCAGCTCGGGCGAGGGCTCCTGCACCGTCATCCCGTTCCTCAACAGCGTCGCGTCGCCGTCGGCCTCGCGCTGCTTGGACATCGCCCATCCGCGCGGCTCGGCCAGGTTCGCTGCGGCGATCACCGCCGCCTGCTCGGCTTTCGGCAGGCGGTGGAAGGCGCGCGTATTCACCACGATCGCGTCCTTCGGGTTCCAGGCATTGGTCTTGTAATAGTGCTTGACGAATTCCCAGGCCTTGGACGCAGTGCCGGTGGCAGAAGAGGTGATCATGGCTTGCATCGCGCCGGTGGCGAACATCTGCGGAATCTCCGGCACCTGCACCACGATCGGGCTCCCGCCCATCAACTCGGCGAGCCGCGCCGTCAACGGGCTGTAGGTGCGCATCTTCAGCCCCTTGAAGTCGGCGAGCGACGTGACCGGGTCCTTGGTGTAGATGCCCTGGCCGGGCCAGGGCACGGCGTAGAGCAGCGTCAGGCCGCGCGCGGCGAGCCGCTTCTCGAGCACGGGCTTCTGCGCCTCGTAGAATTTCCAGGCGTTGTCGTAGCCCGGCGCGACGAACGGCACGTTGTCCGCGGCGAATACGGGGTCCTCGTTGCCGAACTGGCCGAGCAGGAACTCGGCGATGTTGACCTGCCCGGTAGAGACTGCCCGCAGGATGTCGGGGTGCTTGATCAGCGACCCGGACGAGTGCACCTTGATCTGCAGCGCGCCGTGGGTGCGCTTGGCGACGTCCTCGGCGAACAGCACGTCGTTGCGCGTGTGGAACTCGCCGTCCGAGTAGGGCGTGGGCATGTCCCACTGCGTCTGCGCGTGCGCGGCGGCGCACGCGAGCGATGCGGCGAACAGCGCCGCGAGCTTCGCGTTCATGAATCCTCCGGGGTTTTTCATTCGATCAGCAGGTCGGCCACATCATCGGCCAACGCGAGCGACGCTGTCAATCCGGGCGACTCGATGCCGAACAGCTGCACCAGGTTCGGCACGCCGTGCACCGACGCGCCTTGCACGACGAAATCCGGCGCGGGCGCATCGCGCGGCGCGATTTTCGGGCGGATGCCCGAGTAGCCCGGCTCGAGCGCGCCGTCGGGCAGCCCCGGCCAGTAGCGGCGGATCGCGGCGTAGAAGCGCTCGGCGCGCCGCGGGTCGACGCGGTAGTCGATCGCATCGACCCATTCGACGTCGGGCCCGAAGCGCGCGCGCCCGCCGAGGTCGAGCGTGACGTGCACGCCGAGGCAGCCGGGCTCGGGCACCGGGTAGACGAGGCGCGAGAACGGCGAGCGCCTCGCTAGCGTGTAGTAGTTGCCCTTGGCGTAGAGCTCGGGCGGCGCGAGCGCGGCCGGGTAACCCTCGATGCGCCGCGCGAGGCTGGGCGCGCGCAGGCCCGCTGCGTTCACCAGTGCGCGCGCGAGGATCGGCTCGGCGCCGGCGACGCGCACTTCGAAGCCGTTCCCGAGTGCGACGGCGCGTTCGAGGGGACTCTTCAATGCGAGCATCGCCCCGGCATTTTCGGCGTCGCCGAGGTAGGCGAGCATCAGCGCGTGGCTGTCGATGATGCCGGTCGAGGGCGAGTGCAACGCCGCCGCGAAGGCAAGCTCGGGCTCCATCGCGCGCACCTCGGCGGCGCTGACGCGCGCGAGGTCGGCGACGCCGTTGGCCTGCCCCCGGGCGAGGATCCCCTCGAGCCCGGGCACCTGCGCCTAGTCGGCGGCGACGATCAGCTTGCCGCAGCGCCGGTGCGGCACGCCGCGCT
>JBOIFE010000155.1:0-11966 GCA_050741015.1 Burkholderiales bacterium
GGATGTGGAGACGCTGCGTGCGCTGGAGGAAGCGCTGCTCGAATTCCCGGGATGCGCGCTCGTGATCTCGCACGACCGCTGGTTCCTCGACCGCATCGCCACCCACATCCTCGCCGCCGAGGACGATTCCCAGTGGGTCTTCTTCGACGGCAACTACCAGGAATACGAGGCCGACAAGCGGAAGCGCCTGGGGGAAGAGGCCGCCCGGCCGCACCGCATCCGGTACAAGGCGCTGAAAAAGTAGGGTGGGCCTGCGGCCCACCAAGTAGGGTGGGCCGATGGCCCACTGTACGGTAGAGTAAGGGATGGGTGCCGTCTTCACCTACGTCCTGCCGGTCGAGGAGACCCACTGGAAGTTCCAGGGCGCCTCGGAAACCGCTTTCACCTGGAACTACGATACGCAGAGCGAAGAGCTGCTGCGCTTGTACTCCAAGGGCAAGCAGCAGCAGTGGGACGCCGAGAAGCGCATCGACTGGACGCTCGACGTCGATCCCGACGATCCGATGCAGATCGTCGAGGAGATGATGCCGCTCTACGGCACGCCGCTCTACGCGCGGCTGTCGGCGCGGCAGAAGTCGGACCTGCGCTACCACAGCCAGGTGCACAACCTTTCGCAGTTCCTGCACGGCGAACAGGGCGCGCTGGTGTGCGCGGCGCGCATCGTGCAGGACGTGCCGACGCTCGAATCGAAGTTCTACGCCGCGACGCAGGTGATGGACGAGGCGCGGCACGTCGAGGCTTACCGGCGGCTGCTGAAGGACAAGTTCCGCTTCGTCTATCCGATGTCGCCGCCGCTCAAGCGCCTGCTCGAGCAGGCGCTGACCGACAAGCGCTGGGACTTCACCTACCTCGGCATGCAGGTGCTGATCGAGGGCCTCGCGCTTGCCGCCTTCCAGCGCATCCGCGACTATGCCAAGAACGAACTGTGCCAGGCGGTGAACGCCTACGTCATGCAGGACGAAGCGCGCCATGTCGCCTTCGGCCGCATCGCGCTGCGCGAGTACTACCCGCAGCTCACCGCCGCCGAGCGGCGTGAGCGCGAGGAATTCGTCATCGAGGGCTCGTACTTTCTGCGCGACCGCCTGAATTCCGAAGAGATGTGGGAAAGCATCGGCATCGACCCGAAGGACGCGATGGCCACGCACCATGCTTCGGAGGGCCAGGTGCGCTTTCGCAAGCGCCTGTTCAGCCGCATCGTGCCCACGGTCAAGGACATCGGCCTGTGGAGCGAGAAGGTGCAGAGGGCCTACGCCGACATGGGCGTGCTGCACTACGGCGACCGCAACGCACAGGAGATGCTCGACAACGACGCGGCCGTGGCCGAGGAGTTCGACAAGCTCGTCGCGGCCCGCGCCGGGTCGGCTACGCCGACAGCGTAATCACCGCGATCCCGGCCGCGAGCAGCGCCATGCCGATCAGCTCGCGGCGCGTCAGGCGCTCGCGGAAGAGCTTCCTCGACACCGCGTAGCTGAAGATCAGTTCCACCAGCCCCAGCGTGCGCACGTAGGCCGCGGTCTGCAGCGCAAAGGCGCTGAACCAGCCCACCGAAGCGGCGGCGCCCATGAAACCGGCGAACAGCGACGGCCGCCACAGCCGAAGCGTCGAGCGCACCACGCCCGGGTCGCACCACAGCAGCCAGCCGCCGAGCAGGACCGTCTGCAGCGCCTGCGCCACCGCGAGCGCGAGCGCCGCACGCATCAGGAACGAGCCCTCGAGCGCGAGGCTGGCGCCGCGATAGCCGACCGCGGCGAAGGCGAAGCCCGCGCCTGAGGCGAGCCCGAGCAGCGCCGGCCGCGTCGCGAGGCCCGAGACGAGCGCGGCGAGCGGCCGCGCGGGATCGGCGGGCGAGAGCAGCAGCACGCCGAGCGTGCCGCAACCCACCGCGATCGCCGCCGGCAGCGTGACCGGGTCGCCGAGCAGCAGCAGCCCGAGCACCGCGATCTGCAGCACCTCCGTCTTGGAATACGCTACGCCGAGCGCGAAGCTGCGCGCCTCCATCGCCGCGAGCAGGAATGCCGTCGCGACGATCTGGGCGACCGCGCCGAGCACGACCCAGCCGGCGAAGGCTGCGTTGAGCGCGGGCAGCGGCTCGGCGCGCCACCAGTGCACCACGGCGAGCCAGGCGAGCGCGAAGGGCAGGCCGTAGAGAAAGCGCACCAGCGTCGCGCCGAGCGTGCCGAGCGAGGCCGTGAGGCCGCGCTGCGCCGTGTTGCGAAGCGTCTGCGCGAAGGCCGCCCAGACGGTGAGTGCGATCCATAGAACCCCGGAGCCGACCATGCTCCGGATGATAAGGGGAGAGGGCCGCTAGCCGCCGTGCCCGCCGCCGTGGCCGCCGAAGCCGCCGCCGTGGCCGCCGAAGCTGCCGCCTTGCCCGCCGAAGCCGCCATCCTGGCCGCGGTAGCCTCCACCTTGTCCCCCGTAGCTCGGGTGCACATCGCCCCGAGACGAACCGCTGCCAAATCGCGGCTGCGGCATCTCGCGCGCGGACGCGGGGCGCGGCGGATTGAATCCGGCAGGCGGATCCGCTCGGGGCCGGGGCGCGGCGCGTCCCGAGTGCCCCTCTGCCATCGACGGCGAACTGGAGCGCATCGCGGGCGGCATGGCGTGGCCGTGGCTATCGTTGCGCGGCGCTCCGCGCGGCGCACCGGGCGCGCTTCCGCGATGCGACGCATCGAGGCGCTGCGCCGCAGTGCCACGCTGTGGCTCCCAATGCGCATAGCGCTGCTGCGCTGCAGGCGAGCGGTAGTTCACGTTGTGCCGGTGCGTGGGATCGTGGTGCCACTGACCGACCGCGATCGTCTGGTGCGCATACGCCGAGTGGTGGGAGAAGGATGGCCGCGCGTAGTAGACGTTGCTGTGCACCACGACGACGCTGTGCGAGTGCCAGCTCACCGAACCGAAGAAGAAGCCCGCAGACACCCCGATGCCCACGCCCCACCAGAAACCGGGGTACGCCACCGCGTAGCCCGGCCACGGCCCCCAGTACACCGGAGGATAGGCGGGCCACCACCAGCTCCCATAGACGACGGTTGGGTCGTAGTACGGCACGTAAACGACCTGCGGGTTCGTGGGAGCGATCGCGATGGTGCCGCCGTCATCCGTGACGCGCTGGCGTTCGTCGCTGCGCAAGTCGCCATTCGCCTGGGCGCGTTGCCGCAGCTGCTGCACGGTGTCCATCACTTGCGACTCCTGCCCGAGGAACGCGTCGCCGAGCTGGCGCGTCCACTCGACCTTGTCGTCCATCCGGCCGAGCAGGTCGGGGAAGGCGAGCAGCGACTTCACGCTCGGGTCCCAGTCCTCGTTTGCGGCTGAGCGGACGGCCTCGTCACCCTTCAGGTCGGGATGCGCCCGGGACCAGCGCGCCGCCTCGACAATCTCGAGCGGATAGGTTGACGCCATGAGCACCTGCGAAAGCAGCTGGTCCGGGTAGAGCGCAACCGGCGCAAGCATCTGGTCGAGCTCGGTCTGCGTGAAGCTGGGCGCGGATTGTGATTGCGGCTGCGGCGCGGCCGGGGTCTCGGCCCAGACCGGGGACACCGGCGCGGCCAGCAAGGCAGACATCAGGATGGCGAGGGCTCGTCTCATAGTCGTAACCTCCGCCCACTTTGTACGCTTCCGGGCGCCAGGAATCGCCCGAAATGTGCGGCGATTTGAAACAGATTGTTTCAGCGCCGCCTGCGACCGCGCGAGCGGATCATGAGCCAGCCGCCGAGCATCCCCCCCAAGTGCGCGAAGTGGGCGACCCCGGCCATCGTCCCGGTGACCCCGAGGTAGAGCTCGAGGGCCGCGAAGATCACCACGAACACTCGTGCCGGCAGCGGAATCGGCGGGAAGAGCAGGATCACCGTGCGCTTCGGGAAGTAGTAGCCGAAGGCGAGCAGCAGCCCGTAGACGCCGCCCGAGGCGCCGATCGTGGGCATCGCATGCGCGCCCAACCAGCCGGTGATCAGCAGGTGGCAGACCGCGGCCGACACGACGCTCGCGAAGTAGTACTTGAGGTACCACACCGCGCCAAACAGGCGCTCCAGGTCGCGGCCGAAGGTGTAGAGGCCGAGCATGTTGAAGCCGATGTGCAGCCAGGAGCGCGGGTCGTGCAGGAACGCGTAGGTCACGAGCTGCCAGACCTGGAACCCCGGGCCGACCGACGAGCCGGTCGAAGGGGGCCACAGCGCGAACAGCTCGATCAGCGGCATCGAGCCCGAGAGCTCGAGCAGGTAGATGAGCACATTGGCGACGATCAGCGCGGTGGTCGCGGGCGTCATGGCTTGGCCTCGACCGGCGTGCCAACGGGCAGCGCAATCCCGCGCCGCTGCATTTCGGCGCGCACGCGCTCGGGGTAGTCGGTGATCAGGCCGTCGACCCCGAGGTCGAGGAAGCGCTCGATGAAGCCCGGCTCGTCGACCACCCAGGGGATGACCTGGAGGCCGAGCCGGCGCGCCTCGACCACGTCGGTCGAGTCGACCTGCTCGTAGTTCGGCGACCAGATGCGGCCGCCGGCGTCGTGCACCGCTTTCGGCTGCGAGGCGCCTTGCTTGCGGCCGGTGAGGTAGACGGTCGCGATCTCGGGCGCCTCGCGCTCGACCACGTGCAGCGTGCGCCAGTCGAAGGACTGCACCGTGCACCGATCCGCCAGGCCCGCGGCGCGGATCTCGGCGATCACCGCGCGCGCGAAAGCCTCGGGCGGCAGCGTCTCCGAAGGCGCGGCGGGCGAGATCTTGGTTTCGATGTTGAAGCGGACCTCGGCATTGCCCGACTTGCGCACGAGCGCGAACAGGTCCGCCAGGCGCGGGATGCGCGTGCCGTCCGAAGGGACCTGGTCAGGAAAGCGCGCGGCATAGGCGCTGCCCGGGCGCAGCCGCCCCACGTCGTAGCGCTCGAGCTCGGCGTAGGTCAGTTGGTGGATGAGCGGGGTCGGCGCCTCGACCCACTTCCCGTCCGGGCCGCGCGCAACGTCGGGGTTCAGGCGCCGGTCGTGGCGGATGACCACGACCCCATCCTTGGTCACGCCGACGTCGAGCTCGAGCGTGTTCACGCCGACCCCGAGCGCGGTCGCGAAACCCACCAGCGTATTCTCCGGCGCCATGCCCCGCGCGCCGCGGTGACCCTGCAGGTCAAAGGCGCCGGCGGCCACCGGCACGAGCAGGGCGGCGATTGCCCACAGCCGTCGCATGGCCGGATACTACGCGAGCCATGGCCGATGCTCCCCGACCGTTTCGTCTCGAGGTCTCCGAGGCCTCGATTTCCGAGCTAAAAGAACGCCTTGCGCGGACGCGCTGGCCCGATGAGCCGCCGCTCGAGCCCTGGAGTACAGGCGCGAGCCTCGCCTACGTTCGCGAGCTGTGCGCGTACTGGCGCGAGAAATTCGACTGGCGCGCCTGGGAAGCGAAGCTCAACGCGTTCCCGCAGTTCAAGGTCGCGCTGCACGGCATCGAGCTGCATTTCCTGCACGTGCGATCGGCGAATCCGGCCGCGAGGCCGCTCTTGCTGTCGCACGGCTGGCCGGGCTCGGTACTCGAGTTCCACAAGCTGATCCCGCTGCTCACGCCGCATTTCCACGTCGTCGCGCCCTCGCTGCCAGGCTACGGGCTGTCCTTTGCGCCGGGGCAGAAGCGCTTCGGCGTGGAGGACATCGCGGCGTGCTTCGCCGACCTGATGGCGCAACTTGGCTATGGGCGCTTTGGCGCGCAAGGCGGGGATTGGGGCGGCTTCATCTCGGCGGTGCTCGGCCACCGCTACGCGCATCGCGTGACCGGCATCCACGTGAACCTCCTTGCGCTGCGGCGCGACGCGAAGGTCGCCGAGCCAACGCCGGAGGAGCGCGATTACCTGAAGCAACTCGCCCACTTCGCCGGGGAGGAAACGGGCTACCAGTGGATCCAGGGCACCAAGCCGCAGACGCTCGCCTTCGCGCTGACCGACTCGCCGGCCGGGCTCGCGGCCTGGATCGCGGAGAAATTCAGGAGCTGGAGCGACTGCGGCGGCGCGATCGAGAACGCGATCTCGCGCGACGAGCTGCTGGCCAACATCTCGCTCTACTGGTTCACGGGCGCGATCGGCTCGTCGTTCTGGCCGTACTACGCGCGCCGCCACGGCCCCTGGCCGATGCCCGACGGCGCGACCGTGGACGTGCCCGCCGCCTACGCCGCGTTTCCGAAGGAGATCGTGCGGCCGCCGCGCTCGCTCGCGGCGAAGATGTACCCGGACCTGCGGCGCTGGACCGAGATGCCGCGCGGCGGCCACTTCGCCGCGCTCGAGCAACCGGCGCTGCTCGCGCGCGACGTGATCGAGTTCTTCGAGTCGCTCGGCTAGGCCGCGATCGGCTCGACCAGCTCGGCGCCTTCGTTGCGCGCGTTGTTGACTCGCTTGCTCACCATGAAGTGCTCGAAGTCCTCCGGCGCCATCGGCTCGAGCGCCAGGGCGGTGACCACCGAGGCGTCCTTCAGGCCCGGGTCGAGCCAGGCGTCGTGGTCGTCCTCGGGCAGCACGACCGGCATGCGGTCGTTCACCTCGGCGATGGGGCCGAGCGCCTGCGTGGTGAGGATGGCGCAGCTCAGCGCGTCCCGCCACACGGCGTACACGCCCGCGAAGCAGAACGGGCGGCGGTCGCGCCGCGTGAGGTAGTGCGGCTGCTTGCCGCCGGCGACCGCCTGCCACTCGTACCAGCCCTCGGCGGGCAGGAGGCACCGCGTGTGGCGGATTGGATCTCGCCACATGGGCTTGCCGGCGATGTCCTCCAGGCGTGCGTTGATGCCGTAGATCGGCGGCTTGTCCTGCTTCCACCAGTGCGGGATGAGGCCCCAGCGCGCCGCGCCGAGCACGCGCGCACCGTCCTCGAGGCGCAGCATCGCGACCTCGGTCGTCGGCTGCACGTTGAAGCGGCGGGGAAACGGATTGCTCGAGCTGCGGTCGATCTTCCAGGCGCGCTCGATCGCGCTCTGGTCGGGGCTCACGTAGCGCCCGCACATCGCCGCTAGGCCTGCGAGCCGCCCCGGGCGAGCCCCTGCACGAGCGGGCGCGAGCCCTGGATCGCGACGCGCTGCAGGTAGAACGCGAGCGCGCGCCGGCCGCCGAGCTCCTCGCCGCCGCCCGCGCGGCCGGGCCCGCCGTGCACCAGCTGCGGCAGCACGGTGCCCGGCCCGGGCGAGAGCTCGATCTTCGGGTGGCCGATGAAGATCCGGCCGTGGAAGGGCGCGATCGCGGCCACGGTCGCCTCGAGCCACGCCGCATCCTCCGAGTACAGCGAGCACACCAGGCCGCCGCCACCGCGTGCGACGATCGGCGCCGGGTCGCCCTCGTACGGCAGGACCGACAGCACCGGCCCGAAGACTTCGCGCGCATGGACGGCGTCGGCCTTCGCGCCCGGTGCGAATTCGAACAGGGTGGGGGCGAGGAAGTAGCCCTTCGGGTGCACCGGTGCGGTCCCTCCGACGACGGTCGAGCCTTCCTTCGCCAGGCGCCCGATGCCGTCACGCACGTCGGCAAGCTGCGCTGCGCTGGTGAGCGGGCCCATGCGCGTCTCCTCGTCGGCGGGGTCGCCGACCTTCAGCGCGCCGAGCAGGCCCGCGAGGTCGTCGCGCACCGTTGCGACGTGCGCCGCCGGAACCAGCACGCGGCGGATCGCGGTGCACTTCTGGCCCGCCTTCTGCGTCGCGTCGCGCACGACGTCCTTGAGGAAGAGTTCGTAGAGGTCGCCGCCCGCACCCGCGTCCGGCCCGAGCACGGCGGCGTTCAGGCTGTCGGCCTCGACGTTGATGCGCACCGCATGGCGGATCATGTTGGGCAGGGCGCGCAGGCGCTCGCCGGTCTCGCCCGAGCCGGTGAACGCGAGCACGTCCTGGCCGCCCAGGTGCGCGGGCAGGTCGCGCGGCGCGCCGACGATGAGCGACAGCGCACCTGCGGGAAGCACGTTCTTCTCCGCGATCACCTGCATCGCGCGATGCGCGAGCAGGGCGGTGGCCGTGGCCGGCTTGGAGACCACCGGCATCCCCGCGAGCAGGGCCGCCGCGGCTTTTTCGGCCAGGCCCCAGGTCGGGAAGTTGAATGCGTTCACGTGCACAGCGACGCCGTGGCGCGGCACCGCAATGTGCTGGCCGTGGAAGCGCGGCGAGCGCCCGAGCTGCAGGCCCTCGCCGTCGACGAGGAAGCGGCCCTCGCCGAGCTGCGCACCGAGCTCCGCGTAGGCGAGCAGCGTGCCGATCGCGCCGTCGACGTCGAATTTCGCGTCGGAGCGCGTATTGCCGCAGTTGGCGATGCCGATTTCGAGCAGCTCGTCGCGCGCGCCCTGCAGCGCGTCGGCCATGCCCTTCAGCAGCGCGCCTCGTTGCGCAAAGCCCAGCTCGCGCAGCGCGGGGCCGCCAGTGCTGCGCGCATAGTCGAGCGCGGCGGCAAGATCGAGGCCTTCGGTGGAGGCCGAGGCGAGTGGCGCCTCGGTCGCGGGGTTGACGAGGGTCTGGCCCTCGGCGGCGCCGGCGACCCAGCGGCCGCCGACGTAGCTTGCCAGTGGTCTCAGAACGCGAACTGCAGGCTGAGCGTCAGCAGGTCGTAGCCAGCGTTATATGGGGTGTTGTTGACCTTGTGGTTGACCGAGCCGAAGTGCTCATAGTCCATCTGCACGCTGACGTCCTGCGCGAACTTGGCGCCGATGCCGAAGCCGCCCATGCCCGCGACGCCATGCTGCTTCGTGTCCACGTTGAGGTCGGGGTCGGTGAGCGTGCCGCAACTCGACGGGCACGTGAACTCCGCGTCGGTGAATGCGATGCCGAGCCGCGCGCGCAGGTTGAACGCGCCCCCGAACGGCGCCGAGTAGACGCCCGCGACGGTGATCGCCTGCGTCTTCACGCGGCCGACGGTGGCGCCGTTGATGTTTGCGTCGTAGTTGCCGAGGTTGTAGTAGCCCATCTCGACGCCCCAGTTGCTGTACATGTAGCCGCCGTAGACCTTGCCCGCGGATGCCGAGCTGTTGACCAGCGTGCCCGCGTACGGTATCGGGTCGCTCCAGGTCACGCCGTAGCCGAGGCCGAAGTAGCCCTGGCCCGCGGACTGCGCCTCGGCCTGGGCCGCGAACAGCGCGCCGGCGAGCAGCGCGCACAGCATGCCGAACCTTTTCATCCTGTCTCCCTTCGCGTCCGCCGGTGGCGGAGATTGCCGCGCATTATGCCCAAACGGCCCGAAACGCGCTGACCGTGCCAACGCTGCCCCGCTCGGGCAGGGAACCCGCGCGGCAAACGCCCTGTCCAACCCGGCATCGAAGCTCTTGCCAGGAGTCGACACATGAAGCCCAAATCCATTGCGGCCGCCCTGGCCGCCGCGGGCGTACTCGCCTTCGGTGCGCTCGCCGCCGGCCACAGCTTTGCGCCTTCGGAAGCCCATGCCGCGACGCCGGTGGCAGCGGCCGCGCCGATGGCGCCCATGACCAAGGTGCAGGCGCTGCCCAACTTTGCGAGCATCGTCGAGCACTACGGCCCGGCCGTCGTCAATATCACCACTTCGGGCACGCGCACCGCGTCCGAGAACGCGCTCCCCGACTTCTTCCACGGCTTGCCGCTGCCGTTCCAGTTCCAGTTCGGCGGACCTCAGGCGCAGGTGCCCGTGCAGGGCGAGGGCTCGGGCTTCATCATCGCGTCCGACGGCCTCGTGCTCACCAACGCGCACGTGGTACAGGATGCCTCCGAAGTCACTGTCAAGCTCACCGACCGCCGCGAGTTCAAGGCGAAAGTGCTCGGCACCGATGCAGCGACCGACGTCGCCGTGCTGCGCATCAAGGCCGAGGGCCTGCCCGTAGTCAAGCTCGGCGATCCCGCGCAGGCGCACGTCGGAGACTGGGTCCTCGCCATCGGCTCGCCCTTCGGTTTCGAGAACAGCGTGACCGCGGGCATCGTCTCGGCCAAGGGCCGGTCGCTGCCAGGCGACACCTACGTACCGTTCATCCAGACCGACGTTGCCGTGAACCCCGGCAACTCGGGGGGACCGTTGTTCAACCTCGAGGGCGAGGTGATCGGCATCAACTCGCAGATCTACAGCCGCTCGGGCGGCTACCAGGGCCTGTCCTTTGCCATCCCGATCAATGTCGTGCTGCGCGTGAAGGACCAGATCGTCGCCACCGGCCATGCCACGCATGCGCGCCTGGGCGTCAACGTGCAGACCATGAACCAGTCGCTCGCCGAGTCCTTCGGGCTGAAGAGCGCGCAGGGCGCGCTGGTCGCCGCGATCTCGCCCGGCAGTGCCGCAGAAAAGTCGGGGCTCGAAGTCGGCGACGTGGTGCTCAAGTACGACGGCCGCGACGTCGCCGACTCGGCCGCGTTCGCCGCGATGGTCGGTGAAGCCAAGCCCGGCGACAGGGCAAAGCTCGACATCTGGCGCAAAGGCGCCCCGCGCACGCTGACCGCGACGCTCGGCACGTCGACCGAGGGCGGGACGCAGTCCGCCTCGAGCGACCACGGCAACGGCAACGCGCGCTTCGGGCTCGCGGTGCGCCCGCTCACGCCCGAGGAGCGCTCGCAAGCGAACGTCGCCACGGGCGGCCTGCTGGTCGAGAGCGTGAACGGCGCGGCGGCGCGCGCGGGCATCGCGCCCGGCGACATCGTGCTGCAGGCGGGCGGCAAGCCCGTGAAATCGGTGAACGACCTGCGCCGCGCCGCCAAGAGCGGCAAGACGGTCGCGCTCCTCGTGCAGCGCGGCGAGACGCGCCTGTTCGTGCCGCTGCAGGCGGGCTAGCGCGATGCGCGCGTGGCTGCTGGCGCTGGCCGCCGCAGCCGCGCTCGTGCATGCCGCAGAGCCTGCGGAAGTCAAGGCTGCGCGCCATAGCGACGCGGTAGCGCGCTGCGAGGCGCAGCGGGGCGTCGACTGCCATACCGCGCAGGGGCTTCACGAGTGGCTGCTGCAGGAGCGCTCGCGCAAGGAAGCCGAGGCCGAAGGCTCGCGCAGCGTCCACCAGCGGGCGCATTCAACGGATCCGCGCGACAGCGCGAACTAAAAGGAGAGTCCCATGGCCGAACCCAAGCCCAGCACATCCGTCTCTGTCAAATACGAGCTTTCGCCGCTCGCGTATCCGATCGATGCGCTCGAGCCCGCGATCTCGCGCGAGACCCTGGAATACCACCACGGCCGGCACCTGCGCGCCTACGTCGACAAGCTGAACGGCCTCGTCGACGGCACTGCGATGGCCGGCCAGCCGCTCAAGGAGCTGGTGCGCCGCTCGACCGGCGCGCTGTTCAACAACGCCGCGCAGGTCTGGAACCACGACTTCTATTTCGCCGGCCTGAAGCCCGGCGGCGCCAGCGAGCCGGCCGGCGAGCTCGGTCGGCGGCTGAAGAGCAGCTTCGGCTCGATCGACAAGCTGCGCGAGATCTTCCGCAAGCATGCACTGGACAACTTCGGCTCGGGCTGGACCTGGCTGGTGAAGACCCACGACGGCCAGCTCGTGGTGCGCAACACCCACGATGCGGAAAACACCTTGCGCTCGGCCGACACGGCGCTGCTCTGCTGCGACGTGTGGGAGCACGCCTATTACATCGACTACCGCAACGACCGCGCGCGCTATGTCGATGCGTTGTGGAAACTCATGAACTGGGACGTCGCGCTGCAGCGCTTCGAGCAGGGCTGAGGCGCGCGACGCGCGACTAGCGCGGGCGCTGCGCGGCGGGCGCCCGGTACGGCACGAGGCTCGCGCGGATAGACTACGCGTGCCCCGCCATGAGCCAGATCGGCAAGCCGCCGTGTGACGAAGGTCTCATCCTCGCAGCCGCGCCCGCGACGCCGTGCGCGGTCGTGGCGCGGCGCTGGGTGCTCGTGGCGGCGATCCTTGGCTCGAGCATGGCGTTCGTGGACGGCACCGTCGTCAACGTAGCGCTGCCGGCGATCCAGCGCGCGCTGGGCGCGAGCGCCTTCGAGGCGCAGTGGGTGGTCGAGGCCTACGCCCTGATGCTCGCCTCGCTGCTGCTCGTCGGCGGCGCGCTCGGCGACCGCTA
>JBOIFE010000156.1:0-8275 GCA_050741015.1 Burkholderiales bacterium
GCCACCGCCTGCCCAACTACCATGGCATCCTGCAGAAGCTGGGCTACGAGACCGCGCACGTCGGCAAGTGGCACATGGGCAACGACGGCCAGCCGCGCCCCGGCTACGACCACTGGGTGAGCTTCGATGGCCACGGCAGCCTCACCGACCCGAAGCTCAATGTGAACGGCACCTACGTGCAGCGCCACGGCTACATGACCGACCTGCTGAACGAGGCAGCGCTCGAGTACCTGCGCCGACGCCGTGCAAAGCCGTTCGCGCTGTTCTTCGCGCACAAGGCGGTGCATCCGGACGCGCACCAGGCGGCCGACGGCACGCTCGAACTCGGCCGCTTCGGCGGCTACATCCCGGCCGAGCGGCATCGGGGCCTGTACGCCGGCGCCGTATTCCCGAAGACGCCGAACATGCGCCCGGGCGCCGAGCTGCTGCGACAGGCGCCCGCCTGGGCCGAGGCATTCGAGCTGAAGGCGAGCGAGCGCTCGCGCCAGCTGCTGGCGGCGATCCAGGCCGGCTCGCAGGAGGAGATCCGCCAGCGCGCGCGCATGATGGCCTCGGTCGACGAGGGCGTCGGCGCGCTGCTCGGCGAGCTCGAGGCCCAGCGGCGCCTGGACGACACGGCGATCGTGTTCCTTGGCGACAACGGATACTTTTTCGGCGAGCACGGCCTCGGGCCCGAGCGGCGCTTCGCCTACGAGGCGGGCATCCGCTCGCCGTTCGTGATGCGCTACCCGCGCAAGGCGAAAGCGGGCACGCGCATCCACGACCTGGTCATCTGCCAGGACATCGCGCCGACGTTCATCGAGCTGGCCGGCGGGCGCCCGGGGGCGCAGATGCAGGGCCGCTCGTTCGTGCCGCTGCTCGCTGGCCGCCGCCGGGGTTGGCGCAGGTCCTTCCTGATCGAGTACTGGGCCGAGCAGGCCATGCCCTGGCTCGTCGGCATGTCGTACAAGGCGGTGCGAACCGGCCGCCACAAGCTGATCCACTGGGTGAACCGCGGCACGGCCGGCGAGCTCGACGAGCTCTACGACCTCGAGCGCGACCCCTGGGAAATGAAAAACCTGGCGCGCAGCCGCGGCCACGCGGCCGTGCGCGCGCGAATGCGCCGAGAGCTGCGTGGTCTCGTCGCCGACGCGCTCGGTATTTAGCACGCAACAGAAAGGGAGGCAGGCCTTGGAATCCATCGATCGCCCCACCGTCCAGCGCTCGGCCATCGACCTTGCCGAGGAGGTGAAGCTGCGCGCGCCGCAAGGCGCGGCCGAGAAGCTCGCGCACTACGGCGGCGCCGAAGTCGCCGCGGCGCTGCTCAAGCTCTCGCCCGGGTTCGCGCAGGACGTGCTGGCGCGCCTGCCGGCCGACACGCGTGAGCGTGCGCTCGCCGCCGCGCCGCTCGAGACTGCGCGCCAATGGCAGCGCAACGCGCTCTACGAGGAGGGCACCATCGGCCGCATGATGGAGCCGGTCTACGCCGCGTTTCCGCCCGATTCGACGGTCGGCGACGCGATCGAGGCGCTGCACGAGCTGGTCAAGCTCGCCTTCATCACCTACATCTACATCGTGGACGACGACGAGCGGCTGCTCGGCATCGTCACGATGCGCGACCTGCTGTTCAACGAGCGCGCGCGGCCGCTGCGCGACGTCATGCTGACCGACGTGTTCGCGCTGCACGCGCCGACGCTGCTCGCGGAAGCGATGAAGCAGGTGCTCGACCGCCACTATCCGGTCTACCCGGTGGTCGATGCGGAGAATCGCATCCGCGGCCTGGTGCGCGGCCAGAGCATGTTCGAGGCGCGCGCGTTCGACATCGCCGCGCAGGCCGGCAGCATGGTCGGCGTCGAGAAGGAAGAACGCCTCGCCACGCCCTGGCAAAGGAGCCTGTTCATGCGGCACCCGTGGCTGCAGCTCAACCTGCTGACCGCGTTCCTCGCCGCCGCGGTGGTGGGCGTGTTCCAGGGCACGATCGACCGGCTCGTCATCCTTGCCCTCTTCCTGCCGGTGCTCGCGGGGCAATCGGGCAACACCGGCTGCCAGGCGCTCGCGGTGACGCTGCGCGGGCTGACCCTGGGCGAGCTCAAGCCCGGCGCGGAAAAGGCGCTGGTGTACAAGGAGGCGGGGCTCGGCATGCTCAATGGCGCCGGGGTGGGACTGTTCGCGGCCCTCGGCATGTACGTCACTGCGGCGGGCCAGAACTCGACGCATGCACTGATGCTGGCGGTAGTCGTGTTCCTCGCCATGGTCGGCGCGTGCGTCGCGAGCGGCATCGCGGGCGCGATGGTGCCGCTGACGCTCAAGCGGCTGGGGTTCGACCCGGCGACCGCCTCGAGCATTTTCCTCACCACCGCGACCGACGTCGTGAGCATGGGCATGCTGCTCAGCCTGGCGACGTTGCTGGTGCGGTAGGCCGCTTTCCACTACCATCCTGACGTGCAGCTCGACCAAGGGAGGTCGGCATGCAAGTCAAGGAAATCCTGAGAGTCAAGGGAAACCGGCTGCTCAGCATCGAGCCGGGCGGCCGGGCCGCGGACGCGGTCAAGGTCATGTCGGAGCAGAACCTGGGCTCGCTGATCGTCATGGAGCAGGGCCGAATGATCGGCGTGCTCACGTTCCGCGAGATCCTGATGGCGCTCGCGGCGCACGGTGGAAGCGTGGGCGACGTACGCGTGGCCGAGATCATGGTGCGCGATCCGGTCACCGCGGCGCCGGACATGGAAGTGAACGACCTGCGGCGCACGATGCTCGATTCCGGCGCGCGCTACCTGCCGGTCGTGGACGGCGCGAAGCTGCTTGGCGTCATCTCGTTCCGCGACGTCGCCAAGGCGGTACTCGAGGAGCAGGACTTCGAGAACAAGATGCTGAAGGGCTACATCAAGAACTGGCCCGCGTAGCGCGGCCCCGCCGGGCGCGGTGCGCCGGGAGCGCCGTGTAGAATCTTTCGCATGTCCGGCAACAGCTTCGGGACGCTGTTCTGCGTCACCTCGTTCGGCGAGTCGCACGGCCCGGCCTACGGCGGCGTGGTCGACGGCTGCCCGCCGGGGCTCGCGCTCGAGGCGGCCGACCTGCAGCGCGAGCTCGACCGCCGCAAGCCGGGCAGCTCGCGCCACGTCACCCAGCGCCGCGAGACCGACGCGGTCGAGATCCTGTCCGGCGTGTACGAAGGCAGGACGACGGGCACGCCCATCGGCTTCCTCGTGCGCAACGAGGACGCGCGCTCGAAGGACTATGCCGACATCGCGCGCAAGTTCCGCCCGGGGCACGCCGACTACACCTACTGGCAGAAGTACGGCATCCGCGATCCGCGCGGCGGCGGGCGCGCCTCGGCGCGCGAGACCGTGGTGCGGGTGGCCGCGGGGGCGATCGCGAAAAAGTGGCTCGCCGAGCGCTACGGCGTGGACGTGCGCGGCTACCTGGCGCAACTCGGGCCGCACCGGATCGCGTTCCGCGACTGGGCGGCGGTCGACGCCAATCCGTTCTTCGCCGCCGATCCCGCCGCGGTACCCGCACTCGAGTCCTTCATGGATGCGCTGCGCGAAAGCGGCGACTCCTGCGGCGCGCGCGTGAACGTCGTCGCGCGCAAGGTGCCGGTGGGCTGGGGCGAACCGGTGTATGGCCGGCTGGACGCCGACATCGCCGCGGCGATGATGTCGATCAATGCCGTCAAGGGCGTCGAGATCGGCGCCGGATTCGCCGCCGTGGAGCAAAAAGGCAGCGAGCACGGCGACGAGATGACGCCGCAGGGATTCGCCGGCAACAACAATGGGGGCATCCTCGGCGGCATCTCCACCGGCCAGGACGTGACGGTGTCGATCGCGCTCAAGCCCACCTCGAGCATCCGCCTGCCGCGGCGGACGATCGACGTCGACGGCGAGCCGGCGACGGTATCGACCACCGGGCGGCACGATCCCTGCGTCGGCATCCGCGCCACGCCGATCGCGGAAGCGATGCTCGCCTGCGTGCTGATCGACCACGCGCTCCGGCACCGCGCGCAGTGCGGCGACGTCACGCCGCCCACGCGCCCGGTATAGAAATGGCCCGGGGATTGCATTAAAGTAGTGACCCACCCTGCGCGAGCGAGGCCAATAACATGAGCAACAAGGGGCAGCTTCTACAAGACCCGTTCCTGAATACGCTGCGCAAGGAGCACGTTCCCGTGTCGATCTACCTGGTGAACGGCATCAAGCTCCAGGGCCAGATCGAGTCCTTCGACCAGTACGTGGTGCTGCTGAAAAATTCGGTCACCCAGATGGTCTACAAGCATGCGATCTCGACGGTGGTGCCCTCGCGCGCCATCAGCGTAGGCGCCGACGCCGACAAGGAAGGGTGAAGCTGAGGCCGACGGCGGCGCCCGACTACCAGGCGGCGGTGCTCGTCGACCTGGACTTCGGTGACCTGGGCTACGAGGAATCGGCCGCGGAGTTGGTGCGCCTGGTCGAGAGCGCCCGTGTCCCGCGCCACACGGCGGTTCGCGGGCGCCGGCAGCGCCCCGATCCGAAGCTCTTCGCCGGCAGCGGCAAGGTTCAGGAGATCGCCCTGGCGGCCGAGGCGCTCAACGCCGGCCAGGTCATCTTCAACCACGAGCTCTCGCCCGCGCAACAGCGCAACCTCGAGCGCGAGCTCGGGCGCCGCGTACTCGACCGTACCGAGCTGATCCTGGAGATTTTCGCGCAGCGCGCGCGCACGAACGAAGGCAAGCTGCAGGTCGAGCTTGCGCGGCTCGAGCACCAATCGACGCGGCTGGTGCGCGGCTGGACGCACCTGGAGCGCCAGCGCGGGGGCCTGGGCAAGACCGGGGGCCCGGGCGAGAAGCAGATCGAGCTGGATCGAAGATACTTGGCTCGCCGCGTACGCGTGCTGCGCGATAAGCTTGAGACGTTGCGCCGGCAGCGCCATGTCCAGCGCCGCGCGCGCGCGCGCGGCGACGTGCTCTCGGTATCGCTGGTTGGCTACACCAACTCGGGCAAGACCACGCTGTTCAATGCGCTCACGCGCGCCGGCGCGTACGAGGCCGACCAGCTGTTCGCGACACTCGACACCACGACACGCCGCGTCTGGCTGCCGGAGGCGGGCAGCGTCGTGATCTCCGATACGGTGGGCTTCATCCGCGACCTGCCGCACGGCCTGGTCGCGGCGTTCCGCGCCACGCTCGAGGAGACGGTGCACGCCGACCTGCTGCTGCACGTAGTCGACGCGTCCTCGCCGGCACGCGCCGAACAGGCGGTGCAGGTGGATGCGGTCCTCGCGGAGATCGGCGCCGGGGCGCTGCCGCAGATCGTCGCCTGGAACAAAATCGACGCCGCCGGCCTCGCCCCGGGGGTCGAGCGCGACGAGTATGGTAGGATTCAACGCGTGTTCGTGAGCGCGCGC
Organism: Burkholderiales bacterium; assembly: GCA_050741015.1. Classification (GTDB taxonomy): domain Bacteria; phylum Pseudomonadota; class Gammaproteobacteria; order Burkholderiales; family SG8-39; genus JAABQT01. The sequence goes on from JBOIFE010000156.1 coordinate 5,359, forward strand.
GCCGGTGCCGGCCTCGCCGATCTGCGAGGCGCGATTGCCGAGGCCGCCCGACCGCGGCCGACCCGCACCCCTTCGCCGGAATCCGTCTCTTCGTAATCCGCTGATGTCGCTGAACGACCCGAACTGGGGACGCCAGGGCGGCCGGGGACCCGGGGGCAACTCGGGCCCGCCCGACCTCGACGAGCTCTGGCGCAATTTCAACCGCAAGCTGAACGAGCTGTTCGGCGGGCGCCGCGGCGGCGGCGGCGATCTGTCGCCCACGCCACCGAGCGGGCGCGCATTCGGCGGCGGCGCGGGCGTGCTGGTCGCGCTCGTGCTCGCCGTGTGGCTGGCAAGCGGCTTCTACGTGGTCGACGCCGCGTCCAAGGGCGTGGTGCTGACCTTCGGCAAGTTCACCGAGCTGACCGAGCCCGGGCTGCGCTGGCGCCTGCCGTACCCGATCGAGTCGAACGAAATCGTCAACCTCTCGCAGGTGCGCACGCTCGAGGTGGGCTACCGCAACAGCGTGAAGACCAAGGTGCTCAAAGAGTCGCTGATGCTCACCGACGACGAAAACATCGTCGACCTGCAGTTCGCGGTGCAGTACGTGGTGACCGACGCCCGGGCGTGGCTGTTCAACAACCGCCGGCCCGAGGAAGTGGCGATGCAGACCGCCGAGGCGGCCATGCGCGAGATTATCGGCAAGAGCAAGATGGACGCCATCCTGTACGAAGGACAGGACAAAATCGCCAACCAGGCGCAGGTCCTGATGCAGCAGATCCTCGACAGCTACAAGACCGGGATCGCGGTGAGCCGCGTCACGATCCAGAACGCGCAGCCGCCCGAGCAGGTGCAGGCCGCCTTCGACGACGCGGTGAAGGCCGGCCAGGACCGCGAGCGGCAGAAGAACGAGGGCCAGGCCTACGCCAACGACGTCATTCCCAAGGCGAGGGGGACCGCGTCGCGCCTGACGCAGGAGTCCGAGGGCTACAAGGCGCGCGTCACCAACAACGCCGAGGGCGACGCGTCGCGCTTCCGTCAGGTGCTCGCCGAATACGCCAAGGCCCCTGCGATCACGCGCGAGCGCCTCTACCTCGACATGATGCAGCAGGTCCTGTCCTCGACCTCGAAGGTGCTGGTCGACACCAAGGGTAGCGGCAACCTGCTCTACCTGCCGCTCGACAAGCTGCTGCAGGGCGGCGCCGCGGCAGCGCTGCCGGACATGTCCCCGTCGTCGTCTTCGTCCTCGTCGGGCGGATCCGATTCGACGTCGCCCGCGCAGGACGCCAGCCCGCGCTCGCGCGACAGCCTGCGCAGCCGCGACCGGGGGGAGCGCTGAGGTGAGGTCGCTCGGCCCCGTCGCCGCCGTGCTCGTCGCGCTGGCGCTGGTCGCTTCCAGCATGCTGTACACGGTCGACCAGCGCCAGAACGGGATCGTGTTCCAGTTCGGCGAAGTCAAGAAAGTGGTGACCCAGCCGGGCCTTCATTTCAAGTGGCCGCTGATCCAGAACGTGCGGCTGTTCGACATGCGCATCCTCGCCTACGACGACGCCGATCCGCTGCGTTTCCTCACCCAGGGCAACCAGCCGGTGCTCGTGGATTCGTTCATCCGCTGGCGCATCGTCGACGTGCGCCAGTACTTCGTGTCGGTGCAGGGCAACGAGGTCGAGGCCACGCGGCGCCTGCGGCAGACGATCTCGGGCGCACTGCGCGACGAGTTCGGCGCGCGCACTGTGCACGACGTGGTCTCCGGCGAGCGCGACGCCGTCATGGCCCGCGTGCGCGCAAAGGCCGACCTGGACCTGCGCCGCATCGGCGTCGAGATCGTCGACGTGCGCCTGAAGCGCGTCGACCTGCCGCAGGAAGTGAGCGAATCGGTCTACCGGCGCATGGAAGCCGAGCGCAAGCGCATCGCCAACGAAAAGCGCTCCACCGGCGCGGCCGAATCCGAGCGCATCCGGGCCGATGCCGACCGCCAGCGCGAGGTGATCATCGCCGAGGCCTACCGCGACGCGCAGCGCGTGAAGGGCGAGGGCGACGCGAAAGCCGCCGCGATCTATGCGCAGGCGTTCCGCGCCGACCCCGAGTTCTACGCCTTCTACCGCAGCATGGAGGCCTACCGCGCGACGTTTCGCGGTCGCAGCGACCTGCTGCTGCTGCAGCCGGATTCGGACTTCTTCCGCTACCTCCGCGACCCCAGCGGCAAGGCCGGCGCGCGGAAATGATCGCGCATGGCGACCACGTTCCTCCTCGCCTTCGCGCTCATGCTGATCATCGAAGGGGCGCTTCCCTTCCTCGCGCCTAGCGTCTGGCGCGACACGTTCCGGCGCATCACGCAGCTCAGCGACGGCCAGATCCGCTTCTTCGGGCTCACCTCGATGCTGATCGGCCTGCTGCTGCTCCTGCTCGCCCGCTGATGCGCTGGATCCTGCCCGAGTACGTCGAGGACATCCTGCCGGCCGAGGCCGCGCGCATCGAGCGGCTGCGCCGCGCGCTGCTCGACCTGTTCGAGCGCACCGGGTACGAGCTGGTGATGCCGCCGCTGCTCGAGTACACCGAGTCGCTGCTGACCGGCACCGGCCACGATCTCGACGTGCGCACGTTCAAGGTCGTGGACCAGATTTCCGGGCGCATGATGGGCTTGCGGGCCGACATCACGCCGCAGGTCGCGCGCATCGACGCGCACCTCCTCAACAGCAAGGGCGTGACGCGCCTTTGCTACTGCGGCAGCGTCCTGCACGCGCGGCCCGCCGGGCCGGGCGCGACGCGCGAGCCGATCCAGATCGGCGCGGAGATCTTCGGCGACGCCGGCATCGCGAGCGACCTGGAGATCCAGTCGCTTCTCGGCCGGGCGCTCGAGGCGGCGGGCGCGAAGGGCGCGCGCATGGACATCGGCCACGTGGCGGTGTTCCGCGCGCTCGTGCGCGCGGCGCAGATC
>JBOIFE010000157.1:0-8195 GCA_050741015.1 Burkholderiales bacterium
CCGTGAACGCCGCCGTGACGCTCGAGCGCCCACTGCTGGTGAAGGGCGAGCCCGGCACCGGCAAGACGATGCTCGCCGAGGAGGCCGCCGCCGCGCTGGGCCTGCCGCTGCTGGAATGGCACATCAAGAGCACCACCAAGGCGCAGCAGGGCCTGTACGAATACGACGCCGTGAGCCGGCTGCGCGACAGCCAGCTGGGCGATCCGCGCGTCAAGGACATCCACAACTACATCGTCAAGGGCGTGCTGTGGCAGGCCTTCACCAGCGAGACGCCGGTGGCGCTGCTGATCGACGAGATCGACAAGGCCGACATCGAGTTCCCGAACGACCTGCTGCGCGAGCTCGACCGCATGGAGTTCTACGTCTACGAGACGAAGGAATTGGTCAAGGCGACGCACCGGCCGATCGTGTTCATCACCTCGAACAACGAGAAGGAGTTGCCCGACGCGTTCCTTCGCCGCTGCTTCTTCCACTACATCCGCTTCCCCGACAAGGAGACGATGGAGAAGATCGTCGGCGTGCACTTCCCGTCGCTGAAAAAGTCGCTGCTGCGCGAGGCGATGGAAGTGTTCTTCGAGGTGCGCGAAGTGCCGGGGCTGAAGAAGAAACCTTCGACCTCGGAGCTGCTCGACTGGCTGAAGCTGCTGCTCGCCGAGGACATCCCGCCGGAAGCGCTGCACTCGCAGGACCGCAGGACCATCATCCCGCCGCTGCACGGCGCGCTGCTGAAGAATGAGCAGGACGTGCACCTGTTCGAGCGGCTGGTATTCATGACGCGGGCCAAGGGTGCGTAAGTTCGTACGGTGGGCCGTTGGCCCGTTCGTACGGTGGGCCTTCGGCCCACCCTACGCCGACTAGATGCGCCGGCAATGCCGGCTGGGTTAAGCGAAGACCGCCGGCTGCTCGGCCGCCTGCTCGGCGACGTGGTCCGCGAGCAGGCGGGCGAGGCCACGTTCGAGATCGTCGAGCACATCCGCCAGGCCGCGGTCGGCTTCCGGCGCAACGAGACGGCCCTGGCGGCGCTCGAAGGGCAGCTCGACGCCCTCGACCTCGAGCAGACGCTACACGTGGTACGTGCCTTCAGCTACTTCTCGATGCTGCTCAACATCGCCGAGGACGCGCGCCAGGACCGACCGGACCCGGCCGGGCCCGGCAGCTTCGCGTATGCGCTGCAGCGCGCGAAGGACGCCGGCGCGACCGCCGAAAGCCTCGCCGCGTGGTTCGCCCGCGCGCGCGTGAGCCCGGTGCTGACCGCCCACCCGACCGAGGTGCAGCGACAGTCGATCCTCGACTGCGAGCGCGGGATCGCGCGGCTGATCGCGCAGCCACCGGGCGAAGCGCGTGACGCGGCAATCGAGCGCGAGGTGCTGCGCCTGTGGCTCACCTCGATGCTGCGCCTGACCCGTCTCGAGGTCGCCGACGAGATCGCGAACGGCCTCGCCTATTTCCGGCTGACCTTCTTCGAGGAGCTGCCGCGGCTTTACGCGCAGCTCGAGGCGGCGCTCGGTGGGACGCACTTGCCCTCGTTCCTCTGGATCGGAACCTGGATCGGCGGCGACCGCGACGGCAACCCGAACGTCGGCGCCGCGACACTCGCGCTCGCGCTCGCGCAGCAGGCGCGGCTCGCGCTCGAGCACTACTTGCGGGAGGTCCATGACCTCGGCCGCGAGCTTTCCCTGTCCACGCGCGTGCGTGCGGCGGCGCCGGACATCGAGGCGGCGGCGGCTGCTTCGGGCGATGACTCCCGCTACCGCGGCGACGAGCCCTACCGGCGCATCGTCTCCGGGATCTACGCGCGGCTCGCTGCGACGGCGCGGTCGCTCTGCGGCCTCGAAGCGGTGCCCGCCCCGAGCGTGTCACGGCCCCCGTATGCGGGCCCGGAGGAACTCGACGCGGATCTTTCGCTGCTCGAGCGCGGGTTGAAGGCGCAGGGCGCGGGCCGCCTCGCCGACGGGCGGCTGCGCGACCTGCGCCGCAAGGTGGACGTGTTTGGCTTTCACCTCGCGAGCATCGACCTGCGCCAGGGCTCGAGCGAGCACGAAGCCGTGGTCGCCGAGCTGCTCGCCCACGCCGGCGTGACGCCGGGCTACGGCTCGCTCGACGAGGCCGGGCGCGTCGCACTGCTCGGGCGCGAGCTCGCCGGGCCGCGGCCGCTTCGCTCGCCGCATCTCGCCTACTCCGCGCTCGCGGAATCGGAGCTTGCCATCGCCGACGCGGCAGCGAGCGGCCGGCGACGTCTCGGGGCGCGCGCGGTGCCGCACTACGTGATCTCGCATTGCGAGTCGGTGTCCGACCTGCTGGAGGTCGGCGTCCTGCTGCGCGAAGCAGGACTGCTGCGCCCGGGCGCGGCGCAGGCCCTCGACCTGGATATCGTGCCGCTGTTCGAGTCGATCGCCGACCTCGAGAGTAGCGGCCGCGTCATGGCCGCGGCGCTCGAGCACCCGCTCTATCGCTCGTGGGTGCACGCGCGCGGCGACGAGCACGAGGTGATGCTCGGCTACTCGGACAGCAACAAGGACGGCGGCTACCTGGCCTCGAACTGGGCTCTGTACAAGGCGGCCGGGGCGCTGCATGAGGCTTGCGCGGCGCGCGGCGTGCGCCTGCGCCTGTTCCACGGCCGAGGCGGCAGCGTCGGGCGCGGCGGCGGGCCGAGCTACGACGCGATCCTCGCGCAGCCGGCGGGGTCGGTGGGCGGCGCGCTGCGGCTCACCGAGCAGGGCGAGGTGATCGCGAGCAAATACGCCGACCCCGAGCGCGGGCGGCGCAACCTCGAGATCCTTGCCGCGGCGACGCTGGAAGCGAGCCTCGGGCGCCGCGCGCCGCATCCGGACCGCGAGCGCCACGCGGCGATCATGGAGTCGCTCTCGGCGCATGCGCTGCGCGCTTACCGGGCGCTGGTTCGAGACACGCCCGGATTCATCGACTACTTCCGCGCTTCCACGCCGCTCGAGGAGATCGCGGCGCTCAACATCGGCAGCCGGCCCGCCTCGCGCCGGGCATCGCAGCGGCTCGAGGACCTGCGCGCGATTCCCTGGGTGTTCAGCTGGAGCCAGTGCCGGCTGATGCTGCCGGGGTGGTACGGATTTGGTTCCGCGGTCGAGGCTTGGCTAGCTGAGAAAGGCGGCACGCTGGAGGAGCTGCGCGAAATGCAGAGCGGCTGGCCGTTCTTCCGCTCGATGCTCTCCAACATGGACATGGTGCTGGCTAAATCGGATTTGAGAATCGCTTCGCGGTATGCCGGGCTGGTGCCGGATGCGCGGTTGCGCAATGACGTGTTCGGGCGGATTTCAGCGGAGTGGCAGCGGACGCAGTCCTTGCTGCTGCAGATCACCGGGCAGACCGAGCTGCTTGGGGACAACCCGGCGCTGGCGCGTTCGATACGGAATCGGTTTCCGTACCTCGATCCGTTAAATCATTTGCAGGTGGAGCTGTTGCGGCGCTTTCGAGCGGGGGATACCGATGAGCGCACTCGGCGGGCCATTCACCTCACCATTAACGGAGTGGCGGCGGGGTTGAGGAATAGCGGGTAGCGAAGTGCGCCGCCGCGGTCACCCGCGGAACAGCGAATTGAGCTCCTTCCCCGACGCCGCATCCGCGAAACCATCGAACCTGCCCTCCTCCGCAATCATCCGCGCCGCACGCATGAACCCACCCCACGCCGCCCGCGCCATCGCCCCACCCACACTCACCCGCCGCACCCCTAACGCCGCGATCGCCTGCATCGTCAGCTCGCTCGTCGACCCCACGAGCAAGTTGAACGGCTTCGGCGCAACCGCATCCACGACCGCCCGAATCTGCTCGGGCGTCCGTATGCCCGGCGCGTAAAGGCAGTCGGCACCCGCGTCCGAATAGGCCTTTAGCCGGAGAATCGCTTCATCGAGATCAGGCCGACCCCACAAAAACCCCTCAGCCCGTCCCACTAACAAAGTATCCCCGCCCGCCTTGTCGATGGCCTTGCGCGCCGCGCGCATCCGCTCGACGGCAACGTCCAACTCGAACAACGGCTTCGCGGCGTCGCCGGTCGAATCCTCAATCGACAGCCCAGCTACTCCGGTCTCGACGGCCAGACGAACGCTCTCCGCGACGCCCGCCGCATCAGTCGCATACCCATTCTCGAAGTCGGCATTCACCGGCAAGTCAGTCGCAGAAACAAGCGCGCGCAAATGAGCAAGCACCTCGTCACGAGAAACAGCGCCGTCGCTCTGCCCAACCGACCACGCAAACCCTGAGCTCGTAGTAGCAAGCGCCCTGAACCCGAGGCTCTGCAGATAACGCGCGCTGCCGATGTCCCAGGGATTCGGAATGACGAAGCACCCCGCTTCGTGCAACTTCCGGAACACGCGCCGCTTGTCGCTAACGCTCGTCATTCGACAATGATATTCCCCGTCATGCCGTCCCAGTCGTGATCAGCGCAGCTCAAGGCGTAGCGGCCCGGCGCCGCAGCGATGAAATAGAGTTCCTTGCGCTCCCCGGGTTGCAGCACCAAACCGCCATGTCCCGCTTCCAGGACGCCGGGATTCTTTACCTCGATTGCCGCGAAAAACGTGGGCGCAGTGAATTCATGCATCGTGGTGCCATCGTTCTCCAGGTGCAGATGATAGAGAACGGCATGCTGAAATGTGAGCGTGCTCGGAAGAAAACGATCGTCCACAAGGCGCACCGTGACCAGCGTTGCGGTTGACGAGTCGGCCCATACATCGCGCCCGTATGCGCCCAGCAGGAATGCGAGCGCGACGAAGCCCCCAAGGAGGACTTTGCAGGACCGCCGACGGCAACTCATCGCCATATCCTGTGTGCAGGCGATGAGTTGGGTCGGTAGTTGCTAGGGCTTCAGTTGCCCGCGAATCTCTCCGCCCTTGTGAGCGGCACTATGCACGTTGATGTACAGGTCCCCAGCCTGGTAGGCCGCGTACTGAGCATCGGTGAGCTTCGCCCCTTCCGGCACCGACCACTTGTTGTCGCCCGTCTTCTTGAGCGGCACGATCACCGGACCGTTCTTGCCCATCGCACCCATGTGGATATGGGCAGCTACGCCCGCCACGCCCGAGGTCGTGACGCTCCCGCACACGGAGTGGTCCTCGCCGATCTTGATTGTGCCGCTGCCCAAAGCTTCCGTGGACACAGGCGGGACTTCCTGGGCCCCGCTCAGCGAAACCTTGACACCCCCACCCATCCCCAACGCGGCGCATCCCGCCAGCAGAATCGCCGCGGCGCACATCCCTGCAGTCGAATACTGACGCACAAGATTTCTCATGGCATGCATCCTTGCCTCCTGGTCACCATCGATTGAGCCGATTCCCTGGCTAGAAAAGGTTAACACCAGAACGAGGCGAATATTTCAGAAATAGAATCGCAGCAAAGCCTGCAGCAAGCGGCTCTCCGGCACCGCACCGTACTGGCTCGCCGGCTCGCCCGAATTGACCTGCGCCTGCAGAGCGAAGTCGACCTTGGGCCAGTGGTAGCGCGCCTCCACCCACTGCAGCCGGCTGGCGTCGATCAGGTCTCGCCGCAACATCAGGGCGAGGTCGAAATGCTTGACCAGCAAGTCCTGCCACAGCGCATAGAAGAACAGGTTGTCCCGCGTCGGCGGATCCTGCTGTACCAATGCGTAAGCGCGATACTGCCCGTAGCGCGCAGGCGGCCCGGCGCGCAGCTTGTCCCAGCCCTCGGCGTCGAGCCCCGCGCCGTTGTAGTCGTATTCGAGCGTCAGCGAAAGATTGGCCGCCGTGGTGTAGGTGAAGCCCGTCGCGGCCCGCGAGCGAAACGCCACGTCATCCGGCGCGACGCCCGCCTGCGCGGCGAGCGACGGCGAGCGCCCGCCCGACCATTCGAGGAACCACACCGTGGCGTCGTTCGGCACCGCAGTCACGTTCACGCCCAGCTGCGCCGACTGGCCCTCGCCGCCCTGCAGCAGCCATTGCGGGCTGAACGAGCCCACGAGCCTCTGGCTGAGCGTCAACAGCCAGCGGTCGCGATTGTTGGTGGAGCCGAAGTCCGCGTCGAAGTCGCCAGCGGCGGGCGCGTCGGCAAGCTTGGGCGCATAAAGCGCGCCCAGCGACCCGCTCTCCCACAGCGCCTGCCCGCGCAGCATGCCGGTGCCCATGCGGTTCTCGCGCAGGCTCGCCGGGTCGAGCGACACGACCGAACGCAGCGCACCCGCGCGCAGGTAGTCAGTGGGGTTGTAGCCGAGCGCGACGCCATTGCGCACGTTGATGCGGCCGAGGTCGGCGATGCGGTCCGGCGCGGCCTGCCAGCTCAGGTACACCTCCTTCAGGGTGTTGATGTTGCTGTCGCTGCCCGAGCCCTCCGCGCGCGTCATGTCGAGCCGGTCGGCGAAGACCGCGCGCCAGCCGGGCGCGAACACCTTGTCGAAGCGCGCGTCGAAGGAAAGGCGGCCCGCGGCCTGGTCGGATTGCGGATTGCGCTGGCGCACCTCGCGCAACGCACCTTCAGCGAAGAAGCGCCAATCGCCCGCTTGCTCGGGCGCGGCCGCCGGCTGGTCGGCGAGCTTCAGCGCCTGCTCCTCGGCGTCCGCGGCGGGCGCCTGCGCGGCGGCGGCGCGCGCGAACGCCAGCAGCAGGATCGCGGCCGCCGCGCGCACGTGCTATTCCGGCCGGAAGCGCGGCAGGTAGTCGCGCTGCAGCCACGCCTCGGGCACGTCGCGCCAGGCGTAGTCGCCAAAGCGCATCACGGTCACCCAGGTCGGGTCGAGCCCGTCGATGATCACGGTCTCGGTGGGTCGCTCGACGCCGAGCTGCTTCTGGTAGCGCCGGTAGTACGCCGTCTTCAGCAGCTGGCCGCTCTCGGTGAAAAAGCGCGCCTTGACCGGGCGATTGCCGGCGGCGTCCAGCCACATCTCGATGCGGTGATAGGTCACGTCGGCGGAGGCCGCCGCCAGCACGAGCTTGTTGCAGCGCCGGCTCTGGCGATCGCCGTCCAGCACGCTTTCCTCGCCCGCGAGCTCGGCCTTGTAGTCGAGCGCCAGGTTCACCGTGACGACGTCGCCGTTGGCGGCCTGTCCGAGCAGGCGCTGCTGCGGCGACAGCCGGATGCTCGCCTTGCTCGAGGGGTCGAAGAACCACAGGTCGTTGCCGTTCTTCAGCATCAGCTTGTTGGCGTCGCGCGCGGGCGTGGCGAAGCGCAGCAGGCTGCGGAACTGCCCGCTCCGGGTGTCGGCCCTGGAGTAGACGTCGAGCGAGCTGCCATCGACCTGGCGGCCGTTGCGGTATTCCACCAGCGTCACGGTCAGCCCGAACGGCTTGCCCGGATTGCGGATGGCGTCGCTCGCGGCGAGGATCTCCTGCGCGTTCGGGGCGGCGTGGGCGATACCGGCCGCCGCGACCAGGGCAACGCAAGCCGGCGAGAGTTTCATCGACGTTCTCCTTCCTAGACGTGCCGCAGGGCGTCGACGATTTGCATTTGCGCCGCGCGGCGCGCCGGCCACCAGGCCGAGACGACCGCGACGGCGGCGAGCCCCGCGGCGGTGCCGAGAATCATCGAGACCTCGCCCCAGATGCGCACGGTCAGCGGCACCGGATCGACCTGCCCCGGCGGCAGCCAGGTCAGCCCGGAGTGGTTGACGGCCCAGGCCACGCCCAGGGCGGCCACGACGCCGATGGCTGCGCCGACCAGGCCCAGCAGCAGTCCCTCGCACACGAACAGCCGCCGGATTCCGGACCGCCGCAAGCCCATGGCACGCAGGGTGCCGATCTCCGTGGTGCGTTCCATGACTGCCATGCTCATGGTGTTGCCGACCGTGAACAACACGATGGCGCCGATCAGCACCGCCATGAAGCCGAAGATCGCGGCGAACATGCCGACCGCCTGCCCATAGAACGGGTTGAGCACCTCGAAGTCCTGTACTTCCAGCGGTTCGTCCTTCAGGGTCGTGCGCAGCAGCTCGGCGAGGCGCGCCTTGGCCGCCGGGATCTGCCGGGTGTGGTGCAGTTGCAGCACCACCGCGGTCGCCTGCGGCGGCTCGCTGCCGTAGAGCAGGCGCTGCGCCTGCGCGAGGTGCATGCCGATCAGCATGTCGTCCAGCTCCTTGAATCCTTGCCGCTCGGCCTTCACCGCCACCAGCGAGGCGACGTTCGGCGCGCCGTGGACGTTGGCCGCGAGCAGCTCGATGCGCGCATCGGCGGGCCGGGCCTCGGCCCGCGGCTCGAGCGCGGCCAGCGCGGCGATGTCTTCCGGGG
>JBOIFE010000158.1:0-6005 GCA_050741015.1 Burkholderiales bacterium
AGCCGGACCAGCGCCCCGCCGTCGGGGGAGGTGAGGAGCTCCACATTGCCCGACCCGATGTCCTGGTAGCGGGGGGCGGTCATCTTCTCGGTGCTCGGGAGGTTCACCCACAGCTGGACGCCGTGGAACAGCCCGCCGGAGGCGACCAGCCACTCCGGCGGCGCCTCGATGTGCAGCAGGCCGGCCCCGGCGGTCATCCACTGGGTGTCACCGTTGGTGATCGAGCCGCCGCCGCCGTTGCTGTCCTGGTGGTCGAAGACCCCGTCGAGCATGTAGGTGACGGTCTCGAAGCCGCGGTGCGGGTGCGAAGGAAAGCCCGCGAGGTAGTCGTTCGGGTCGTCCGAGTAGAACTCGTCGAGCATCAGGAACGGGTCGTGGCGCGCGAGCTGGCTCGCGCCCAGCGACCGGCGCAGCTTCACGCCCGCGCCGTCCGAGGCGGCGATCGACGGAATGACTTGCTTCAGGGTACGGGTCGTCATGGCATCTCCATTTTAGGGCTGTAGGGTGGGCCACCGGCCCACCGTACGCGCCGGGTGCGGTTGAGATGGAGGCATTCTTGTATTGATTCAATAGAAGTAAAAGCACATAATACTGGCCATACCAATTCAATTAATAGATATATATGCCTGATGCGAGAATCTCGCTGGACCAGTGGGCAGCCCTTGTTTCTGTTGTTGACTCAGGTGGTTACGCCAAGGCTGGAGAGCATCTGAACAAAAGTCAGTCAACGCTCACCTACTCCATCAAGAAGATGGAATCCATCCTGGGGGTGAAGCTCTTCGAGCTGAAGGGACGCAAGGCTGTCCTCACCCCCACGGGTACCCTGCTCTACCGCCGCGGGAAGCTCCTCACCGAGGAAGCCTCGCGCCTGGAGCGTTCGGCGACCGAGCTCGGCAAGGGCTGGGAGCCCGAGCTGCGGGTCGCCGCCGAAATCATCTTTCCGACCTGGCTGCTCCTCACGTGCTTTGCCGATTTCTCGGCCGAGCGGCCGGAGTGCAACCTCGAGCTCTACGAGACCGTGCTCGGCGGCACCGATGAAGCGCTCGTCTCGGGTCGCGTCGATCTTGCGATCGCCAGCGCCGTGCCCCAGGGCTTTGTTGGCGACCTGCTGATGCCGCTTCGCGCCGTCTGCATGGCGGCGCCCACGCATCCGCTGCACCAGCTCGGGCGCGAGTTGACCATCGAGGACCTGCGCCGGCACCGGCACATCGTGATCCGCGACTCGGGCGAGGCGCGCCAGCGTTCGGCGGGCTTCATCAACGAGCGGCGCTGGACGGTGTCGAACAAGGCGACCTCGATCCACGCGGCCGGCCTCGGGCTGGGCTACGCCTGGTATCCCGAGGACAGCGTGCGCGAGGAGCTCGAGCGCGGCGCGCTGAAGCCCCTGCCCCTGCGCGAAGGCGCGGTGAAGGCCGGCACGCTGTTCCTCGTCTTCGCCGACCGCGAGGCGGCCGGCCCCGGCACGCTGCGGATCGCGGCGCTGTTGCGCGAGGCAGTCGAGCGCGAGTGCAAGGCGCAGAACGTGTAGGGTAGGCCGTGGGCCCGCCGTACCGGAAGATCATTCATCTCGACATGGACGCGTTCTACGCGTCGGTCGAGCAGCGGGACGACCCGTCGCTGCGCGGCAAGCCCGTCGCGGTGGGCGGCTCGCCGCAGGGCCGCGGCGTGGTCGCCGCCTGCAGCTACGAAGCGAGGAAATTCGGCGTGCGCTCGGCGATGCCGATGGCGCGCGCGCTGCGACTGTGCCCGCAGCTCGAGATCGTGCACCCGGACTTCTCGAAGTACCGCGCGGCGTCGCAGCAGGTGATGGCGATCCTGCGCTCGGTCACGCCGCTGGTCGAGCCGCTCTCGCTCGACGAGGCCTACCTCGACGTCACCGAGAACTCACTCGGCGAGCCGCTCGCCATGGAAGTCGCGAAGCACCTCAAGCGGCGCATCCTCGAGCAGACCTCGCTCACCGCCTCGGCGGGCGTCGCGCCGAACAAGTTCCTTGCCAAGATCGCCTCGGGCTGGAAAAAGCCCGACGGCCTCACCGTAATCGCGCCCGAGCGCATGGAGGCGTTCCTGCAGCAGCTGCCGGTGGAGGCGCTCTGGGGCGTGGGGCCGGTGACGGCGAAAAAGCTGCGCGCGCTCGGCATCGAGCGGCTGGTCGACGTGCGCGCGGCCGACGATGCTCGCCTGCGCGAAGCGATCGGCAGCCTGGCGGGCTGGCTGCGGCGCCTCGCGCACGGCGACGACCCGCGCGAAGTGAAGCCTGACCGGCCGTGGAAGTCGATCTCGGCCGAGGACACCTATCCCGAGGACCTTGAGCGCATCGAGGAGATGCGCGTCGAGCTCGAGCGGCTCGCCGCGCGCGTCGCGCGCTCGCTGGAGAACAAATCGCTGGTTGCCCGCACCGTCACGATCAAGGTGCGCTACGCGAACTTCGACACCGTCACGCGCAGCCACACCGAGGAGCCCGCGACGCGCGACGCGGAGCGCATCGCGGCGCGCGCGGTCATGCTGCTCGAGCGCACCGACGCGGGGAAGCGCACAGTGCGGCTGCTGGGCGTCGGCGTGCACGGGCTGGGCGCTTAGCGGGACGCGGATACGTTCGCGGCCGACCGGAACAATAGGGCGGTCCGCGGCTCCAACCTGCATGCCGAAACTCTTCGATCGCCGGAATCCCGCCGCGGACTCCGGCCATGATGTGCTGCTAGGCAAGGTTCCCGAGGTCACGCTCATCTTCTGGATCGTCAAGATCGCCGCGACCACGCTGGGCGAGACTGGCGGGGATGCGGTCTCGATGTCGATGCACCTGGGGTACCTGGACGCCACGGGCATCTTCGCCGTCCTGTTCGTGCTCGCCGTCATGCTCCAGATCGCTGCGACGCGCTTCCATCCCGCGCTCTACTGGACGACGATCGTCGCCACCACCACGGTCGGCACGACCCTGGCCGACTTTGCCGACCGCTCGCTCGGCATCGGCTACGCGGGCGGCTCGTCGATACTGCTGGCAGCCCTGCTCCTGACCCTGGCGGTCTGGGACCGCAGCCTCGGGTCAGTGTCGATCCGCACCGTGCATTCCGCCAAGGCCGAGACGTTCTACTGGATCACCATCATGTTCTCGCAGACACTCGGCACCGCGCTGGGGGACTGGACCGCGAGCACCGCGGGGCTCGGCTACGTGGGCGCGGCGCTCGTGTTCTCGGGCTTGCTCGCCGCCGTCGCCGCCGCCTATCGCTGGACTCGCACGTCGCACGTGCTGCTGTTCTGGGCGGCGTTCGTGCTCACGCGGCCGCTGGGCGCCGTCGTCGGCGATTTCCTCGACAAGCCGCAGGCCGCCGGCGGACTCGCCCTGGGCCGATTCGCGGCGTCCGCCGCGATCCTCGCGTTCATGGCGATCTGCCTGGCGCGATTTCCCCAGCGGGCGGCCGCCCGTGCGCACTAGCGCTCGGCGCGCAGTCGCTCGAGGTTCCCGCGGTTGTCGAAGAACACGCGCGGCGGCGTCTCGTCGCTTTCGCACTTCTCGCCCGCGAGCTGGCTGCGCATGTTGCGGCGCGTGCTCGACGAGAGCACCCAGCCGAGCGGTACGTTGGTCGATTCGCGGCACAGGCCGAAATGGAAGAAGTGCTCGTCGCCGACGTGCCAGTGCAGCGCCTCGCGCGCGTACACGCCGCGCGCGCCGCGCGTGCTGAGCAGCGTAATCAGCGGCGAGAGCAGCTCCGGCATCCAGCGGCCCGGCGCAATGCGCGGGTGGCCGGCGGCATGCGCGAGGTCCTCGGGCGCGAGCGCCGGGTTCACCGGCTCGTTGCTGATGTGGATCACCGTGGGCGCGACGCGCCGCCAGCGCGGATCCTCGTCCGGGTCGTCCGCCATGTTGTCGATCGTGAGCGCGATCTCCAGCGTCGTGGTCGCGCCCGAGTTCTCGAAGTAGCCGCCGTCGACGACGCGCCCGTATTTCCTTTCGTCCCGCACCAGCGTGCCGGCGGGGCTGACGTAGGTGAAGCGCGCGCTCATGTGCGCCGCGCTCGACAGCCGCAGCGCGCGCGGCGCGAAGAACGCCTGCGCGTCCTCGGCGTCGTTGAAGTCGCGGTCGGTGATGGCGGCCTGGCTGGCGATCAGCCGCTTGCCGGTCTCCACCCAGGTCGCGTTCAGAAACAGCACCGGCGCCCAGCCGGGCCCCGCGCGCAGCGCGTCCATCGGCTCGGCGAAGCGGTTGCTGTCCGGCACTGCCTCGCGCCAAGCGCGTTCCCAGGCCTCCTCGAGCGCGAGCGCGCGGTCGAAGTGCGGCACCGGGAACGGCAGCAGCCGCTGCAGCAGATCCGGGTAGAGCATCGCCGCCGCGACCGGCGCGAGGAAGTCCTTGCCGAGCATCCTGCGCGCGACCTGCGCCGCGATCAGGTTGCGCCCGGCGCGACGCTCGGCGAGGATCGCCGCGTACACCGCCGCGCCGAGGCTGCCGCCGGAGACACCCGACAGCGAGAATAGCCGCGTGCCGAATTCGGGCATCGCACCGTCGATCTCGCCCAGCACCGACGCGGTCCACCACGCGGCGCGGATGCCGCCGCCCTCGGCGTCCACCAGGTAGATCGGGTAGTGCTCGGCGCGCGCGGGCTGGGCCTTCATCCAGTCGCGCAGCAGCGCGCGCAGGTCGGGCCTTGCGGGCGGCGGCCCCGCGAGCGTGCGCACCGCGTGATCGTCGTTCAGCGGGCTGAAGAGGATCGCGAGCGCGACGAGCCCGATGAACACCGGAAACCGGTGCCGCAGGCCAAAGACGTCGAGCGCGCTGCCGCCCGCGATCCAGCCGGTGGCCGCGAAGAGCAAGATGGCGGCCGTGCCGATCGACGGCGCCGTAGCCTGCAGCGCGAACGTGAAGACGAGGAGCAGCGCCACCGCGCCGAGCAGCGTCGCGGCGAGCACGAGCAGCGTCGTGCGCCGCAGCCCGCGCAGGCGCGCCGCGCCATACTCGACTTCGCCCGTGGCCTGCACGCGCGTCATGCCCATCGCGCGCAGCAGCCGGCGGCGCAGGGTGACCGCGGCAAGAAAGGCGAGCGCGCCCAGCAGGCACCAGAAGGCGTAGGCGTGCAGCAGGTCGCGCACCTGCGCGTGCGCGTCGCCCGTGTACCCGCGCGCGGCGAGCGCGAGCGAGGCCGATACACCGAGCGCCGCCGCCGTGCCGAGTCCCCTCGGCAGCCAGGTCCGGAGCCGGTGAAAGCGCGGATCGTTTCCTGGCACGCCGGGAAAGGCGAGCCGCAGCATCACGCGCGCCCAGTACCACGCGGTCGCGGACCATGCGAGCACCGAGGCGAAGAAGAAGAACCGCTGCCACTCGTCCTGTCCGCCGGTCTGGCGCTCGGCCAGCGCGCGTACCACGTCCTCGCCCTGCTCCGAGATCACGAGGAACGCGAGCGCCGCCAGCACCATCAGGATCGCAAAACGCGCCGGGCGCATGACCTTCGCCCAGTCCAGCAGCTCCTGCCACCGCGCCCACGGCTTCCAACGCATGCCGCGCCACCTCCGCGCCGCCAGTCTGAACCCGGCGCGCGCGCGGCGCATCATCGATTTTGGAGATTGCCGGCTAGCCCCCGCTCGCGAAGCCGGGATACAGAGTCATGCCGCCATCGACGAACAGCGTCGTGCCGACCACGTAGTCGGACTCGTCGGAGGCGAGCCACACGGCCGCGCGCGCGATGTCTTCGGGCTCGCCGATGCGCCCGTAGGGCACGAGCGTCATGAGCTTCTCGTAGGCGGCCGGCGTGTCCCACGCGGCGGTGTTGATCGGCGTGCGCACCGCCCCCGGCGCGATGCCGTTGACCCGGATCCGCTGCGGCGCCACCTCCTGCGCCAAGGTCTCCATCATCATTTTCACGCCGCCCTTGGAGGTGGCATAGTTGGCGTGGCCGGCCCACGTGATCATCTGGTGCACCGAACTGATGCAGATGATCTTGCCGGCTGCCTTTGACACCGATGGCACGACGCCGCGGCGCAGGAACTCGCGCACCGCCTCGCGGGCGCACAGAAAC
>JBOIFE010000159.1:0-15631 GCA_050741015.1 Burkholderiales bacterium
CCTCGAGGCCGAGCGCCGCGGCCGCCGGCGCGGCGGTCTGCCGCACGCGAGCAAGGTCGCTCGCGTAGAGCGCGGCGAAGCGCCGGCCGGCGAGGGCCGCCCCCAAGGCGCGGGCCTGCGCCTCGCCCACCGGCGACAGCGGGACGTCGGTCTGGCCCTGGACCCGCCCCTCGGCGTTCCACGCCGTTTCGCCGTGCCGCACCATGCAGATTTGTGAAGTACGCATTTAGCCGCCGAATCCGAGGCCGGTATCATAGCGGTGCATGCCTGATCCGCACCCCGCCGCACAGCGCACCACGCTCCCCAGCATCGAGCAGGAGGAGCTGCGGGGCATCTCGCGCACGGTGGCCGAGATCGAGTGGCTGCTGTTGATCCTGGTGCTGCTGTACCGCGTGTTCGGCGGCCCGACGCCGTTCGTCGAGCCCGCCCTGTCGATGGCGATGTTTTTCTACGCCGCCTTCGTCATGAGCTTCCGCTACACCAACTTCTACCGGCGCGAGACGCGCTGGAAGATCGCGGTCGAGACGCTGTCGATGGTGGTGTTCCTCACCTGGGCGCTGTGGTTCACGGGCGGGCTGAGCAGCCCGCTGCTGAACGCCTACCTGCTGGTGGTCATCACCAGCGCGCTGACGCTCGGCAAGACGCTGACGCTCGCGCACGTGGGGCTGATCGGGCTCTGCTACCTGTTCCTCGACTGGCAGCTCGGCACGGCCGAGATGCTGCGCCTGCCCTACATCGGCGGCTTTCTCGCCCGCATGGCGCCCGTGGTGCTGGTCGCCTACATCACCACGATGTTCTCCGCCGACATCCGCTATGGCCTGAACCGCGCCAAGCTGCTGTCGGAGACCGACGAGCTCACCGGCCTGTACAACATGCGCGGCTTCGTCGTCATCGCCAATCGCCTCTTCGCCCAGGCGCAGCGCTACGAGCGGCCGGCGAGCTTCCTGATGGTCGATTCCGACAGCCTGAAGCAGGTGAACGACCACCATGGCCACGATGCCGGCAATCACCTGCTGCAGCACGTGGTGAAGGCGATGCAGGGGCAGCTTCGCTTCACCGACATCGCGGCGCGCTACGGCGGCGATGAGTTCGTCGTCATGCTGCCGGACACGCCGGCCCGCGGCGCCTACGAGGTCGCCGAGCGCATGCGCCGCGCGATCCTGGATGCGCCCTTCACGGTCGACGCGGGCCACGTCTCGTGCACCGTGAGCATCGGCGTCGCCTCATTCCCCACCGACGGCCGAACGCTGGATGCGCTGCTCGCGTGCGCCGACCGCGCGCTGTACCGCGCGAAAGAGGCCGGACGCAACCGCGTGGTGCAGTACGAGGCGCCGGCGCACGCCGCAACGCAGCCCCCCGGCGGCCCGCAGCAGCCAGGCTCGACCTAGTCGGCAGCCCCGGCGTGCGCGCCTACTTCCTTCGATCCGCTGACGGGCGCGCCGCGCTCGAGGCGCGCGAGGCAGACCTGCCCGAACCGGGGCCGCACCAGATGCGCGTGCGAGTGCGCGCCGCAGGCCTCAACCGGGGCGAGCTCATGGGTGCGCCGGCCGCGCCGAAACCCGCCGGCATGGACGCCGCGGGTGAAGTCGAAAAACTCGGTGCCGGCGTGAACGGGTTCGTGACGGGCGCCCGCGTGATGGGGCGATGCCCGGGCGCATTCGCGGACTACGCGCTGATGGACGCGCGCGAGGCGTTCGCGGTGCCCGAGCGGATGAGCTGGGAGGAAGCCGCCGCGGTGCCGATCGCGTTCCTCGTCGTCTACGACATGCTGGTGTTGCAAGGCCGCCTGAAGGCGGGCGAATGGCTGCTCGTCACCGGCGTGACTTCAGGCGTCGGTGTCGCCGCGCTGCAGACCGCGAAGGCGCTCGGCGCAAAGGTTGCCGGCACCTCGGGCTCGGCCGCCAAGCTCGAGCGGCTGAAGCCTCTCGGGCTCGACCTCGCGATCCCGACGCGCCGCGCCGACTTCGCCGCCGCCGTGCTCGAGGCGACCGGCGGCAAGGGCGCGAATCTCTGCGTCAACAATGTGGGCGGCAGCGTGTTCGGCGAATGCCTGCGCGCGCTCGCCTACGAAGGACGACTCGCCGTCGTCGGCTATCTCGACGGGGTGCTGAAGGCCGAACTCGACCTCGATACGCTGCACGCCAGGCGCCTTGCGCTGTTCGGCGTCTCCAACAAGCTGCGCAATGCGGAGCAGCGCGCCGCGACCGCGCGCGGCTTCGCGGCCGACGTGCTGCCGCTGCTCGCCGACGGCCGCATCCGGCCGCTCATCGACCGCGTCTACTCGTTCGACGAGCTCCCGGCCGCCAAGGCGCGCATGGAAGCCGACGCCCACGTCGGCAAGATCGTCGTCAGCAAATAGGGACTGTCCCTATTTGCCCTTGAACACCGGCTTGCGTTTTTCCATGAAAGCTTGCCGGCCCTCCCTGTAGTCCTCGCTGGAAAAGCACTCGCGAACCCAGCCGCGTGCGGCCTCCGCGTCGAATGCGGCGGCGGGCTTGAGCAGCTCGCGCACGATGCGCTTGCCGGTGCGCATGCTGAGCGGTGAGTTCACGCCGATCTCGGCGAGCAGCGCATCGGCGCGAGCGTCGAGCTCGAGGGCCGGCACCACGCGCTGCACCAGGCCCATTGCCAGCGCCTCGGCGGCGCTGAACTGCCGCGCCGTGATCAGGATCTCGCGCGCATAGGCAGGCCCGACGACATCCACCAGGTTCTTCGTCGACGAGGCGCGGTAGCCGATGCCCATGCGCGCCGCGGGAATGCCGAATCGCGCATCGTCGGCGGCGAGCCTCAGGTCGCAGGCGAGCGCGATGTTGACGCCGCCGCCGAGGCAATAGCCCCGGATTACGGCGACCGTCGGCTTGTCGGCGCGCGACAACCGCTGTTGCGCACCCTCGGCCATCTCTTCGTAGCGCTGCACGCCCTCGGGCGAGGAGCGGTCCTTCTCGAACTGCGAGATGTCCGCGCCCGAGATGAACGCCTTGTCGCCGGCGCCGCGCAGCGCAATGACGCGCACCTCGTCGTCGGCCTCGAACGCATCGAGCGCGCGCGGCAGCGCCTCCCACATGTCGAGCGACATCGCATTGCGCCGCTCCGGGTTGTTGAACGTGATCCAGCCCACCGCGCCGCGCTTTTCCGTCGGCAGCCGCTCGGTCATTTCACACCGCCTTTTCCGCGCGCAGCCGCGCGATCTCGTCCTTGCCGTAGCCGAGCTCCGCGAGGATCTCGTCCGTATGCTCGCCGATCCCGGGCGCCGCGCTCGCCACGCGGGCCGGCGTGCGCGAAAGGCGAACCGCCTGGTTGACCACCTGGAACTTGCCGAGGGTTCGGCTTTCCACGTCGGCGGCGACCCCGAGGTGGCGCACCTGCGGGTCGGCGAACACCTGGTCCATCGTGTAGATCGGGCCGCAGGGTACGCCCGCCTGGTTCAGCCGCTCGATCCATTCGGCGCCCGGCTTCTTCACGAGCGCCCGGTCGATCTCCTCGTTCAGCGCCTTGCGGTTCTCCGCTCGAGCCGGCGCGTCGGCGAATTCCGGCCGCGCGAGCAGGTCTTCGCGGCCGATCGCCGCGCACAAGCGCTTCCACATGCCCTCGCCCGCGGCCGCCACGTTGATATGCCCGTCCGCCGTGCGGTATGCGGAGGTGGGCATGCTCGTCGGGTGGTCGTTGCCGACCTGCGGTGCGACCTCGCCCTCCTTGAGGTAGCGCGCCGCCTGGAAGTCGGTGAGCGTGATGCCCGCCTGCAGCAGCGAGCTCTGCACCCACTGGCCCCGGCCCGAGCGCTCGCGCTCGAGCAGCGCCGTCATGATGCCGAGCGCCGCGAACAGGCCTGCGGAGACATCGGCCACGGCCGCGCCCACTCGCACCGGGCCCTGCCCCGGCAGCCCGGTGATCGACATCAACCCGCTCATGCCCTGCGCGATCTGGTCGAACCCGGGCCGGTCGCCATAGGGCCCGTCCTGGCCGAAACCGGAGATGCTGGCGAGGACGATGCGCGGATTGACCTTCGCCAGCGACTCGTAGTCGATGCCGAGTCGGAACTTGACGTCGGGCCGGTAATTTTCGACCACGACGTCGGCGGTCTTCGCCAGCCGCGCAAATACTTCGCGCGCCGCCGGCTGCTTGAGGTTCAGCGTCATCGCGCGCTTGTTGCGCTGCAGGTTCTGGAAGTCCGAGCCCGAGCGCGCGCCGCCCATGTTTTCGTTGGCGTCCACGCCCGGCGGCGACTCGATCTTGATCACGTCGGCGCCGAAGTCGGCGAACTGCCGCACGCAGGAGGGGCCGGCGCGCACGCGCGTGAGGTCGAGGATGCGCAGGTGCTCCAGCGCTTTCGAGGCGACGACGCGCGGCACGGGGTATCTCCCTAGCGCGCCGCGGTGACGCGCGTGTTGGCGAGCACCAGGCGGTCAGCGAGGTTGCGCACCAGCGCGCGCGTGAGCTGCAGCTGCGCGCCGCCGCTCATCCGGGCGAGCCCCGCCGGCTCGAACTCGGCCAGCAGCAGCGCCGTCATCGACTCCACCGTCGCGTGCCGCGGCAGTTCCCCGCCCCAGATGTAGGCCATCTCGCCGAAGCATTCGCTGTGGTTGACGACGTTCAGCAGCCGCCCGCCCCGAGTGACCTTCACCTCGCCCTCGGCGAGGAAGAAGAAGCTCGTGCCCTTGTTGTTCTCGCGCACGATGGTCTTGCCCTTCGCGACGCGCGTCCACTTGCCCGCGCTCACGAGCTCCCAAAGGTCGGCGTCGGCGAGCCCGGACAGCAGCTCGACGCGCTTGAGCGCCATGTACCGCTCGGTGTCCGGAATCGCCGCCGGCGGCAGCACCTGCCGGACCACCTTCGACAGTTCGAGCGCGAACTCCGACCAGCTCGGGTAGCGCTTCGCCGGGTCCTTCCTCAGCGCGCGCAGGATCACCGCGTCGAGCTCCTTCGGCAGGTCCTTGCGCACCTCGGAGGGCGCCAGCGGCTCGAGCTCGAGGATCTTCTTCAGCAGCGCTTCCAGCGTCTCCGCGCGCAGCGGCCGCTGGCCGGTCAGCAGCTCGTACAGCACCACGCCGAGCGCATACATGTCGCTGTGGAAGGTCGGCTCGTGGCCTGCGATCTGCTCCGGCGCCAGGTAGTACGGCGAGCCCATGACCGCGGTCTGCACGGCCTGGCTCTTGCGCAGGTAAGCCGCGCCGAAGTCGGCGATCTTCACCAGCGTGCCCCCGGCGCGCATGATGTTGGCCGGCTTGATGTCGCGGTGGACGATTCCCTCGCGAAACGCGTAGTCGAGCGCGCCGCAGCACTTGAAGCCGATCTGCAGCACGTCGCCCACCGGCAGCAGCCGGTCGGGCTGCGTATGCGCCGAGAGGTCGCCCCCGGTCACGAGCTCCATCGCGACGTAGCCCGAGTCCTCGCCGACCACGGCGTCCAGGATGCTGACGATGTGCGGATGCTTGAGCTTGCCCGCGAGCGAGGCCTCGTTCTGGAACTGCGAGCGGTGCACGGTGCCGAACTCGGGATCGCGGAACACTTCGGGCTCGATGGTCTTCAGCGCGACCTCGCCGCCGGAAAAAGTGTCGCGCGCGAGGTAGACCGTGCCGGTCGCGCCCTTGCCGAGCATCTTCTGCACGTCGTACTTGCCGACCTGCAGACTGAGGCCGAGATCCATGCTGTCGGACACCGCCGCGCGACTCCCCGCTGGGCCAAGGGCGGGATGTTACTGCATGCCGCGCTTGCCGAGCGCGCGGGGAGGGTCGAAAATCGCTGCTCCGATTGTCCGGTTCCGCGAGCGCATGGCCCACAAGCAAGTCCCGGTGGAGTTCCTCGAGTTCGGCATGTTCGTGGCCAAGCTCGACCGTCCCTGGACCGAGACGCCGTTCGTCTACCAGGGATTCGTGCTGAAGACCGAGCAGCAGCTGGGCGCGCTGAAGAAATACTGCAAGACGGTGTTCGTCGACCCCGAGAAGAAGGAGGTGGTGGTCGCGCCCAGGCTGCTGACGCTGCCGCCGGCGTCCACGCGGCAAGTCATCGCCGAGCAGTCCAAGGAGAGGGTGCGCGGCGCCGTGATCTACAAGGAGCTCGCCACGGTCGAGGACGAGCTGCCGCGCGCGCGCGCCGTCTTCTCCCAGGCGAACGCCATCGTGCACACCATGTCGCGCGCCGTGGTGACCGGCACCGCGCTGGACGGCATCCGCGCCAAACAGGCGGTGACCGAGATCACCGACTCCGTGGTGCGCAACCCCGACGCCATGATGCTGCTCGTCACCATGCGCGACAAGGCCGAGGAGACGCTCAACCGCTCGACCCAGGTCTCGGTCTACATGACGGTGTTCGGGCGGTTCCTGCAGCTCGAGCGCGAGCGCCTGGAGCTGCTCGGCCTCATCGGACTGCTGCAGGATGTGGGCATGCTGAAGCTGCCGCCGGGGATGCCCTCGCGCCGAAGCGACCTGAGCCAGGAGGAGGACGCGATCTTCAAGGCCCACGTCGAGCACAGTGTCGAGATCCTCAGCAAGACTTCGGGACTGCCCGCCGAGCTGCCGAGCATGGCGTCGCTGCACCACGAACGCTACGACGGCAGCGGCTATCCTCGCGGGCTCAAAGGCGGCGCGATCTCGCAGATGGGCGCGATCGCCGGTATTGTCGACAGCTTCGACCTGCTCACCGCGCCGTCGCCCTACGGCATGCAGATGCCGCCGTCGAACGCGCTGAACGTGCTGTTCCAGAACCGCGGCACGCAGTTCCACGCCGCGCTGATCGAGCAGTTCATCCAGTGCGTGGGCGCGTTCCCGGTGGGCAGCGTGGTGGAGCTCAACAGCGGCGAGGTCGGCGTGGTCATCACGCAGAACCTGGTCAAGCGACTGCAGCCGCGCGTGATGGTGGTGCAGGACGCCGCGGGCAATCTGGTCCATCCGCACAAGATCCTCGACCTGGTGAACGAGCCCATGGCGACGCCGGACGAGCCCTACCGCATCCGGCGCACGCTCGACCAGACCACCGTCAAGATCGACTCGAAAGAATTGTTCCTGTGAGCCCGGCGCCGGAGCGCGCCGCCGTCCAGCGCCTGCTCGAGCAGCTCGGGCTCGACGCCGGCGCGGTGGCCGCGCTCGATGCGCTCGGCGCGGCGCTCAACGACCATGCGCCCGAGGCGCTGCAGGCCGCGCGCGGCGAGAGCACGCTCTCCAGCGCCACGTCGCCGTTCTTCCTGCCGTTGCTGCCCGCGGGCATGTCCGAGCCGCAGCGCGCGCTGGTCAACGCACTGTCGCTCGGCGCGCTCGGGCGCGACTCGCTCGCGCGGCTGCTTGCCGAATGGGCGGCGACGCTCAATCCCGAAGAGCCGTTCGAGCGCGCGCAGCGCGACTGCCTGCCGCTGCTCGACCTGTTGCGAACGGGGACGCTGCGCGTGTTTGGCGGCGACACCGCGCGCTGCGAGGCGGCGCTCGCCGCCGCCGAGCGCCTCGCCACGGCGCAGCTCGCGCTGATCGCCGAAGCGGCCGCCGCGGGCGCGCACGCGCGCAGCGCCACGGGCGGGGGCATGGCGGCGTTCATGGCGCAGCTGGAGGCCGCGGCGCAGGCGCAGCAGGACGGCGCGGGCGAGCTCGCGCTGCTGTTCGTCGAGTGCGCCGTGGTCGAGCGCATCGACGGCGTCTGGGGCTACGAGGTCGGCGACGCGGTGCGCGACCGGCTGCGCTCGCGGCTTGCGACCGAGGTGTTGCGCGCGCAGGACCTTCTGGGCGACACCGGGCGCGACGCGTTCGCCTGCGTGCTGCCGGGCATCGGCGGCGAGGGCGTCGCCGTGCTCGCCGCCGAGAAGATGCTGCGCGCGCTCGACCAGCCGCTGTGGGTGGACGTCGACGAGCTCTACGCCCGCCCCGCGGTCGGCATCGCGCTGCTGCACACGCACGCCGGCACCGCGGTCGAGCTGGTGCAGCGCGCGAAGTCGGCCTGCCGGGCGGCGCGCGAGCAGCCGCAGCGCTTCGCCTTGTACCAAAGCGAGCAGCAGGGACTCGACGCCGAGCTCCTCATCTACGAGAACCGCCTGCGCGCGGCAATCGCCCAGGACGCGCTCGACATCGTGTTCCAGGCTCAGTTCGACGTGCGCTCGGAGCTCATCGTCGGCGCAGAGAGCCAGCTGCGCTGGCGCGACGCGAGCCTCGGCCCGGTCCCGGTGACCAAGGCGATCGCGGCGGCCGAGTCGGCGGGGCTGGTGAACGAGCTCACGCTGTGGCTGGTAAACGGCGCGTTGCGCAATTGCCGGCAGTTCCGCGATGCCGCGGGCCTCGACCTGCGCGTGGGCGTGGCGCTCTCGGCGAAAAGCCTGCGCCAGCCCGACCTGCCGGACTTCATCGCGAGCGCGCTGAAGACCTGGAACCTCCGACCGAGCCGCCTCACGCTCGAGATCGGCGAGACCGCCGTGTTCGCGCACAGCCTGGAGTCGGTCGAGACGCTGAAGCACCTGCGCGAGATCGGCGTGCGCCTGAGCCTGGACGACCCCGGCGCGGGCTACGCCTCGCTCGGCTGGCTCGCGACGCTGCCGTTCCACGAGTGGCGGATCGACCTCGCCCACCTCGGCGACATCGCCGAGTCGCCGGCGCAGCTCGCGCTCGTTCGCGCCTTCACCGAGCTCGCGCATCGGCTCAAGCTGGAGGTCCTGGTGGCCGGCGTCGAGGACGCCGCGAGCGCGGAGAAACTGAAGACGATGGGCTGCGACGTCCTGCAGGGCCGGCATTTCGGCGGCGTGCTCGATTCGGCCGAGTTCATCAAGACGCACCGGGCGGACTGAGGCGTGCGCGCTCGGGCTAGCCGGCCAGGTAGTCGCTCTTGCCGAGCTCCACGCCGTTGTGGCGCAGGATGTCGTACGCGGTCGTGACGTGGAAGTAGAAGTTGGGCAGCGCAAACGAAGTCAGGTACTGCAGCCCGGTGAAATTCAGCTCGCGCGCACCGAACTTGAGCACCACGGGCCGCTCTTCGCTGCCGTCGATCTGCGCGGGCGTCAACGAAGCGACGAACGCCTGCGTCTTCGCGATGCGCGCGCGCAACTCCGGCAGGGTCTTCTCCACGTCCTCATGCTTCGGATTGTCGATGCCCGCCAGCCGCGCCACCGCCCCCTTGGCGGCGTCGCAGGCGACCATCACCTGGCGCGCAAGCGGGAGCATGTTGGGGTAGAGCCGGGCGGCCACGAGCGCCAGCGGGTCGATCTTTTTCGCCTCGCAGTGCGCCTCGGCCTTGCCGAGGATGGCCGAGAGGTTGCCGAGCATGTGGGCGAAGCAGGGTACGCTGGCCTGGAACATGGAAATCTGCATGGCGATCGTGTCCGGGAGGTGGCGGGGCGCTGATGATATCGTGACTCGCGAACTGCCGGCCCCCGCGACAGTCGAAACGGCAATAACCCAGGGAGGTTTTCCATGACGAAGATCGTTCCGATTGTCCTGTGTGCCGCACTTGCGCTCGCCGCCTGCGATTCCTCGGAGCCGGCCAAGCCCCCGCCGGCGCCCATGACCCCGCCCAAGCCCGTCGCCGCGGCGCCCACGCCGGCCCCGGTCGCGCCGCCCGCGCCGGTCGCCGCGCCGCAGCCCTCGCCGGACGAACTGCTGGCGCAGAGCGTGAAAAAAGCGCTGCGCGACACGCGCAAGGTCGACGCGCAGGGCATCGACGTCGCGGCCGGCCAGGGCGTGGTCACGCTTTACGGCACGGCGGGCTCCGAGGCCGAGCGGCGCAAGATCGCCAAGTTCGTCGCGAGCCTCGACGGCGTGAAGTCGGTCGTCAACAAGGTCGTGGTGATCCGGGGCTCGTAGCCGGCGCCCCGAAGGCCCCGAACGCCCCGAACGCTCCGAACGCCGCGCGATACGCGGCGCGCCGCGCCGCCGCGGTGCGGCCGAGCGCGTAGTACACGGGGTGCGGCGTGACGATCGTATCGGGCGCGCCGAGCGCGTTCGCGCGAAAGCTCGACCACGGGTATCGCGCAGGGTCGCGCGCCAGCCCCGCGCGCACCGGGTTCAGCTCGATGTAGCGCATGCACGCGAGCACGTAGCGGCGGGCATGCACTGCCGTTGCGTCGCACTCGCGCGCACGCAGCGCGTCGCGCACCCGCGCCGCGTCGGCGGCGCGCCGCGGCGAGGCGAGCACATGCACGTGCGTGCTCATCAACGCATAGGCGTGCACCGGGCAATCCGCGTGCGCCGCGGCGCCTAGCCGGGCGAGGAGCTCGGTGGCCGGCGCAGGCTCGCCGCGCAAAACGAAATGCAGCGTCATGCCCGGAACAACGCGCCGGGGCATGCGACGGTTGACGCGGTAGGATGTCGCCCTCCGCCCAAGCAAGGATCGCCATGAGCGCCCCCGAAAAGACCGCCGCCCCGGCCCACGTGGATCCGATCGAAGTGCTGGCGGAAAAGATCTTCGTGCAGATGAGCAGCCGCATCTACGGCGCCGCCGGCGAAAAGCCGCAACCCAAGGCCGTGGCGCAACTGTGCTTCAAGCTCGCCGAGGCCTTCATCTCCGCCAACAACGAGTTCAACCCCAACGCGATCGCCGCGCGCGAGGCGAAGAACAAGGCCTCGGTCAAGCTGGACTCGGTGAACATCGACTTCGGCACCGTTGACAAGGCCTAGCGCCGTCCAAGCGGCTGTTTCCGCTCGGAAACTCGCACGGGCATGTCCTGTCAGAGAGGGATGCCCGCTACGAACCGCAAGTTGCTCGAGGCCCTCGAGCAAAAGGAGCGCAGCCTGCGCGAGAAAATCGCCGGGTACCGCGACGCGCTCGACAACGATGCGCGACCGCTCGACCCGCCGGGCGACGTCGCCGACAAGGCCTTCGGCCGCGCACGCGCGGAGGTCGAGCAGGACCTGATCGAGATCTCGCTGCGCGAGCTCGCCGACGTCGCCGTCGCGCGCACGCGCGTGGCGAACGGCACCTACGGCGAGTGCATCGAGTGCGGCGAGGCGATCGCGCCGGCGCGGCTCGCGGTCAACCCGACCGCGCGGCGCTGCGCCGGGTGCCAGGCGCGGCGCGAGCGAGAGAGCCGCGCACCCTAGGGCAGGCCCGCCCCTGTGGCAAACTGGCCGCGTGAGTTCCGCCGCGCGCCCGCTTCGCATCGCCATCCTCGGCGCGGGGTTCGGCGGCCTGGGCGCCGCGATCAAGCTGCGCGAAGCGGGCTTCGACGACTGGACGATCCTCGAGCGCGGCGCCGACCTCGGCGGCACGTGGCGCGACAACACCTATCCGGGCTGCGCCTGCGACATCCCCGCGCCGCTGTATTCGTTCTCCTTCGAATCGAACCCTGCATGGACGCGCCTTTACTCCACGCAGGCCGAGATCTGGGACTACCTGCGCCGCCTCGCGGACAAGCACCACCTGCGCGAGCGGATCCGCTTCGGCACCAAGGTGGTCGAGGCGCGCTGGGACGACGGCTGGCACCTGCGCTTCGCCGACGGGCGCGAGGAGCGCTTTGACGCGGTGGTCTGCGCGGTCGGATTCCTCAATCGGCCGAATTTGCCACGGCTCGCGGGGCTGGAAGGCTTTCCCGGCATCGCCTTCCACTCGGCCCAGTGGCGCCACGACGTCGACCTCGCCGGCAGGCGCGTCGCCGTGATCGGCACCGGCGCGAGCGCGATCCAGTTCATGCCCGAGATCGCGCCACGCGCCGCGAGCGTTACCGTCTGGCAGCGCACGCCGCCGTGGGTGATGCCGCGAATCGACCGCAGCTTCAGCGCCCGTGAGCAGCGCGCGTTCCGGCGCTTCCCGTTCCTGCGGCGGCTGCTGCGCTGGCGCATCTACCTGCGCCAGGAGTTGCTCGTCTCGGGATTCCTCGGCGGCGCGTTCATCCAGAAGCAGTTCCGCGCGTTCGGCGAGCGCCAGATCGCGCACCAGGTGCGCGACCCGGTGCTGCGTGCCAAGCTCGTCCCCGACTATGCGCCGGGCTGCAAGCGGATCCTCGTCTCCAATGACTGGTATCCGGCGCTGCAGCGATCGAACGTCGAGCTCGTCGCCGAGGGCGCGGCGCGCATCGAGGGTAGCCGGGTCGTCGGCGCCTCCGGCACGGCGCGGGAGGCCGACGTGATCATCTTCGGCACGGGCTTCTCGGCGATCGGGTTCCCGTCGCCCTTGCGCGTGCTCGGACGCGGGGGACGCGAGCTCGCCGAGGCCTGGCGCGACGGCGCAGCGACGCACCTCGGCATCAGCGTGTCGGGATTTCCGAACCTGTTTTTTCTCGTCGGCCCGAACACCGGCCTCGGCCACAACTCGATCGTGTTCATGATCGAGGCGCAGCTGCGCTACATCGTGCAGGCGCTCGCGCGGCTGCGCGTGGCGGACGCGCGCACGCTCGAGCTGCGACCCGAGGCGCAAGCCACCTCGTACGCGGAGGTACAGGCCCGCATGCGCCGGACGGTGTGGCTCTCGGGCTGCCGCAGCTGGTACCTCACGCCCGATGGGCGCAACGACACGCTGTGGCCGGGCTCGACGCTCGATTACTGGTGGCGTACGCGCCGGTTCGATCCGGCGGCGTACGCCGTCGCCTAGTACTTGGCGCCTAGAACAGCCTCGACAGCACCATCAGCAACCCGATCACCGAAACCGTCCACGCCGCCGTGCGCAGCCACGGGATGCCGGCGAGGTAGATCGCGGCATAAGCGACGCGGCCCCAGAAGAAGACCTGTGCGCCGATAAGCGTGGTGCCGTCGGCCTTGCCCTCGGCGACAACCGCGAGTACCACGGCCGCGAACAGGACCAGGTTGTGGATCATGTTGCCGTGCGCGCGCGCCGCTCGGCCCGCCCAGCCCTTGATCTCGGGAAAGCCCTCGCGGTTTCCGACCAGCGTCTTCAGGCCCACCTGCATCATCGCCCCCTGCACCGCGACCAGCATCTGCACGATTGCGAGCGCCACGCACCAGGCGAGCAGCATCAGTTCCGGTTTCATGCGACCTCCCTCCAAGGAAAATCGGACTTAGAATTTACGCCCTTGCACCGAATCGGAGAATAGCCCATGCGCGCAATCATTCCCGTGGCCCTTGCGATCCTGCTTGCCGCCCCTGGCGGCCCGGCGCGCGCGGATGCGCCCCCGGTTCCCAAGATCTACAAGGGCCTGGCCGGCGCCGAGAAGGGCCAGTGGCGCATGGAAATCCTCGAGGCCGAGCGCGCGGGGCGTGAGGCGCCCATGGGCCGCATGGGTGCGATCACGCTATGCACCGAGAACCTGCTCAAGCCGCACGAGAGCGAGCAGGGGCACCCCGGGCGCAGCGACTGCAAGTACCAGCTTGAGAAGGACACCGCGGACGAGGCGATCATTCATGCCACCTGCCCCGACAGCACGAGCCGGGTTCAGCTCACGCGCGAGAGCGCGAAGAGCGTGCTGATGCAGATCGAGCACAAGGGCAAGAGCGGCGAATCCGCGATGAAGGCGCGCTACACCTATCTTGGCGCCTGCCGCGAGGGCCAGGGCGCGATGAGCCTCGACAAGGACAGCCCGGCCTGCGAGCAGATGCAGGCGCGCGCAGCGGACATGGATCCGGACAAGGCCTGCGCCAATGCAGGCGCGCAGCACGACCAGTGCCTCGCCCGCATGCGTGCGGCAATGCAGCAGATGCAGGCGATGTGCAAGTAGGGTGGGCCGAAGGCCCACCGTACGTGGTGCCGTAGGGTGGGCTGAAGGCCCACCGTACGCGGCGGACGCTACGCCGCCTGCAGTCGCCGAACCTTTGCGCGCGTGAAGTCGCCCGCCTGGTAGTCGGCGATCGCCTGGTCGATCTCCTCGCGCGAGTTCATCACGAAGGGACCGTATTGCACCACCGGCTCGCCCAGGGGCTTGCCGGCAAGCACCAGCACGCGCGCGCCCTTTGCGCCCGCCTCGAGACGCACGCTGTCGCCCGCCGTGAGCAACCCGGCCGCGCGGTGAGCCAGCGGCTTGCGTTCGGCGCCGATGAAGGCCTCGCCCTCGTAGGCGTAGAGGAAGGCGTTGTGCGCCTCCGGAATCTCCGCGTCGAACACTGCGTTGGGCTCCAGCCTCACGTCCCAGTAGTACGGGTCGGTCGTGCCGCCGTGGATCGCGCCTTCCTTGCCGCCGAAGCGTCCGGCGATCACGTGTACCGTGCCCCTGTCGAGCGCCACCACCGGAATCTGCGCGGCCGGGATATCGCGGTACGCGGGCGGCAGCATCTTTTCCTTCGCCGGCAGGTTGAGCCAGAGCTGGAATCCGCGCATGCGGCCTTCGGTCTGCTGCGGCATCTCGGAATGCACGAGCCCGCGCGCGGCGGTCATCCACTGCACGTCGCCGGGCCCGAGGTCGCCGGTGTTGCCGCCGGAGTCCTTGTGCTGCATGTGGCCGTCGAGCATGTAGGTGACCGTCTCGAAGCCGCGGTGCGGATGGTCCGGAAACCCGGCGATGTAGTCGTTGGCGGAATCCGAGCCGAACTCGTCCAACAGCAGGAACGGATCCAGCGAATCCAGCTTCGACTGGCCGATCACGCGTGTCAGCTTGACCCCGGCACCGTCCGAAGTCGGAATGCCGCGCACGCGGCGCTTGATGCTGCGGGAAGCCATGGGAACACCTCCGAACGAAGGATAGGCCACCAACATGCGGCCGCGGCGAAGGGGAAACAATGCCCGCGGCAGAAAGGCACACGGACGATCGCACAAATCAATGCACCCAGTGCCCACCGCGCCGCGCGGGCATGTTGGCAAACGCCTTGGCTGACACGTCGCCACCGGCCGTGCGCTCGCGTTCGGTGGGTGGCCGCACGCGCCAATAGTGCGCAACCGCCTCCACCGCATCCGGTATTTGCGCAAGGCAGGCTTCGTATTCGTTGTCGTCGAGTTTGGCGATCGGGACATCCGCCGCCAGCACGCCCTCGTCCACGGCCAATGCCATGATCGGGCCAAGCATTTCCATCAACTCGACGTCCTCGGCGAGGCGCGACTCCCAGATTGGCGCACGCAAGTCGATGCCGCGACTGAAACCCTCGCACCAGCCCGCCGCAGTAAGGTCGCTTTGGACGAACCGCCCGGCGTCGACTTCGCCCAGCACCGGCTCGTAGACCTCGCCTTCGAGTTCGGCAGGAATCGAATCGTTGAGCTTGGCCAGCAGCGCCAGTACGGCCGCACCTTGTTCGGAATCCTCGAAGGGCGCGTGCAACACTTCGGGCAACCATTCCGCAGGCAGCGCTGGATCCGGGCCGATCGCGAGCGCGGTCAGCAGCCCGTGTACGCCATCCAGCAACATGGTTTCATCCGAATCGATGGCATGCCCGCGCAGCCAGCGGTCGAGAGCTTCCAATTCGGCGTCATCGATGATCTCGCGATTTGCGGGCGCTTCGTCCATGGTCCAAATGATCGGGGCACGCAGCGCTATTCGCAAGGGCACGCGACCAGAGCGCACCCCCGCTCCCGGGTGCAATCGGCCACCGCCTTCAGCGACGCCAGTGGAGCGCGGGTATCGGAGACCAGGCCACGCTGGGTCTGCGCGAAACCCTCGGCGGTCAAGGGCTGAGTTCAAGTACCACTGGCGTGTGGTCCGACGGCCTTTCCCAGGTGCGTGGCGTGCGATCGATCGAGGCCGCGGTCATCCGCTCGCGCAGTGCCCCGCTGGCTAGGATCAGGTCGATACGCAGACCAAGGTCGCGTCGAAATGCGGCTTGCCGGTAATCCCACCAGCTGAAGTGCCCGGATT
>JBOIFE010000160.1:0-11766 GCA_050741015.1 Burkholderiales bacterium
GTCCGCCACCGGCGCCGGTGCGCCCTCCACCGCGCGCATCACTGCGCGCGCGAGCGGATGCTCCGAGCGCGCCTCCAGCGCGGCCGCCGTCGCGAGCAGCGTTTCGCGCATCGCACCGGGCTCGGGCAGGACTTCGATCACCGCGGGCTCGCCGCGCGTAAGCGTGCCGGTCTTGTCGAGCACCAGCGTGTCGAGCTTCTCGGCGCTTTCGAGCGCCCAGGCATTCCTGATCAGGATCCCGGCGCGTGCCGCGCGCCCGACGCCCACCATGAGCGCGGTCGGCGTGGCGAGCCCGAGCGCGCAAGGGCAGGCAATCACGAGCACCGCGA
The DNA here is from genome assembly GCA_050741015.1 of Burkholderiales bacterium. Taxonomy (GTDB): domain Bacteria; phylum Pseudomonadota; class Gammaproteobacteria; order Burkholderiales; family SG8-39; genus JAABQT01. Next base: position 330 of record JBOIFE010000160.1, read on the forward strand.
CCGCGGGAATCAGCGCGTCGGCAAACGCGCCCGCCTTCCACCACCAGAATGCGAGCGTCAGCGCGGCGATCGACACGACCGCGGGCACGAAGACCGCGGCCACCTTGTCCACCAGCCGCTGCACCGGGGGCTTCGAGGCCTGCGCCGCCGTGACCAGGCGGATGATGCCGGCGAGCACCGTTTGCCTGCCCACGCTGGTGGCGACGCACGTTACCGCGCGCATGCCGTTCAGCGTGCCCGCGAACACGTGTGCGCCCGGCGCCTTGTCCACGGGCATCGATTCGCCGGTCAGCATCGATTCGTTGACCTCGGTCTCGCCCTCGAGCACGCGGCCATCGAGCGCGATCGTGTCGCCGGGGCGCGCGACGAACGCGTCGCCCGGCTCCAGCGTCGCGACGTCCACCTCGGCGAGGCGCCCTTCGCGCTCGACCCAGGCCGTCCTCGGCTGCAGCCGCACCAGCGATTCGAGCGACTGCGCGGCCTTCGCCTTGGCGCGCGCCTCGAGGTATTTGCCGAGCAGCACGAGCGTCACCACCACGGCACTCGCCTCGAAATACAAGTGCCCGGGCAGGCCGAAGGCGAGTACCGCGGCCGAGAAGAAGTACGCGGCAGAGGTGCCCAGCGCGACCAGCACGTCCATGTTCGCCGCGCCGCCGCGCAGCGCGTTCCACGCGCCGCGGTAGAAGCGCAGGCCGCTCCAGAACTGCACCGGCGTGGCGAGCAGCCATTGCAGCCAGCCCGGCAGCAGTCCGTGCCCGCCGGCGAACATGGCGCCCATCTCGGCGAGGAACGGCGCGGTCAGCGCCGCGGCGAGCACGAATTCGCGCAGCGCGCGGCGATGCTCGGCCGAGTGGTCGCGCAGCTCGCCTTCGCGCGCGACCTTCGCATCGTAGCCGGTGTCGCGCACGCGCTGCAGCAGCGCCGCCACATCCACCTTCTGTGATGCGAAGCGCACGCTCGCCTTCTCGGTGGCGAAGTTGACGCTTGCCTCGACGCCCTCAAGCTTGTTCAGCTGCGTCTCGATGCGCGTGGAGCAGGCCGCGCAGGTCATGCCCTCGAGGTCGAGCTCGACGGTGGCCGTGTCGGCAGCGCGGTCCATGTTTAGAATTGTAGTCGCATGAGCTGGTCGATCCCCGCGCGCGCAGCGCTCGCCGCCCTCGCCATCCACACGCTGTGGGGCGGCAATCCCGTTGCGGTCAAGCTCGGGCTGGTCGCGTTTCCGCCCTTGTGGAGCGGACTCCTCCGGTTCGCCCTCGGATGCCTGTGCGTCGCGGCCTGGGCGCGCACCATGCGCATTCCCCTGCTGCCGCGGCGCGGCGAATGGCGACCGCTCGCCGCAATCGGCCTGCTCTTCACGGTGCAAATCGCGCTGATGAACATCGGCTTCAGCATGACTTCGGCCGTGAACAGCGCGGTGCTGATCGCGGCCAACCCGCTGTTCGGCATGCTGTTCGCGCACTTCCTCGTGCCCGGCGACCGCCTGCGGCCGCGGCGTGCCCTGGGCGTGGCGGTTGCCTTCGGCGGCGTCGCGCTCGTGCTGACGCGCGGCGCAGGGATCGAGGCGGGGCACGCCGGCGACTGGATCGTCCTCGCAAGTGCGTGCCTGCTCGGACTGCGCCTCGCGATTTCGGGCCGCGTGCTGCGGCAGATGAATGAGGTGCGGCTCACCTTCTGGCAGATGCTGCTCTCGCTTCCCCTCTTCCTCGCCGGCGCCCTCGCGTGGGAACAGATCCACTGGGAGGCGATCGGCGCGGCGCCGGTCGCGGGCATCCTCTACCAGGGCGTCGTGGTCGCGGGCCTCGCGTTCACGGTCAATTTCTACTTGATCCGGCGCTACACGCCGAGCGTGATGATCAGCTTCAATTTCATCGCGCCGGTCGCCGGCGTACTGCTCGGCGCGGCGATCCTCGGCGAGCACGTGTCCGCCAGCCTGATCGGTGGCATGGTGCTGGTGGCGCTGGGGCTCGCGCTGATCGCGCGGCGGTAGTCGACGCCGTGCGCGACGCCGGCTTCCCGCCCATCGCCGACCGCGACGCCGAGATCCTGATCCTCGGCAGCCTCCCCGGCCGGCGCTCGCTCAAGGCGCGGCAGTACTACGCGCACCCGATGAACGGCTTCTGGCGCATCCTCGGCCGCGTGCTCGGCGCGAACTTCGACGTGACCTATGCCGGGCGCAAGCGGCTCCTCAAGCGGCACCGGATCGCGCTATGGGACGTGGTCGCCGCCGCGCGCAGGCCCGGAAGCCTCGACGCGTCGATCGTGCCCGCCTCGATCGCGACCAACGACTTCGCGAGTTTCTTCAAGCGGCATCCGCGGATCCGCCTCGTCTGCCTCAACGGCGGCAAGGCGGCGGAGCTCTACCGGCGCCGGGTACTTCCGACGCTGGGGTCGTGCGCGGACATCCGCCACGTGCGGCTGCCTTCGACCAGTCCCGCGCACGCCGCGATGCCGTTCGCGAAGAAGCTGGCACGCTGGCGCGCAATTACTTCCGCAGCCCGACCTTCTTCAGCGCGTCGTTGCAGCCCTGGCTCACGTCCTTGTCGTTCTTCTTCAGGCAGGCGAGCCCGCGGCCCTGGCCAGGCTTGACGTCGGCGCAGAATTTCTGCAGGTCGGCCTGGCACTGGTTGGCGACGAACTTGAGCGCGCTCGCGGCCTGCTCCAGCTCGACCGCGGCGTTGAAGACCGCGTAGGAGCACTTGTCGGAAACCCGGTCTTCGAAGGCGTACAGGCAGGCGAGCACGCGTCCTTCGCCCGGCTTCACCCCCTTGCAGAACGTGGTCAGTTCCTTGTGGCAGTCCTGCTTGATGCCGTCAGCAATCGTGTCGGCCGCGGCAGCGCCGCCCGCGAATGCCAGCGCTGCGGCCAGTAGAATCGATCCCGCGATGGTCTTGCGCATGAGTCTGGATCCTTTGGTGGTGGGCGGGCCCGCGCTCGCGCGTTCCCGCCGGCATTGTCGGCGCGGCCGGGCCGGCGCGCAAGCACGCCCTCGGATTTGCCCGTGAGCGTGGCTGACGACCTGCTGCGTGAAGCCGGCGCCCGCCCGCTCGCGCTCTTCCTCGACTACGACGGCACGCTGACGCCGATCGTCGAGCGGCCCGAAGACGCAGTGCTCGCGCCGGCGGCGCGTGAAGCCTTGCGCCGCGCAGCCGCGCGCTACCCGGTGGCGATCGTGAGCGGCCGCGACCTCGAGGACGTGCGCGCCCGCGTCGGCCTGCCCGGCCTGACCTACGCCGGCTGCCACGGCCTGGAGATCGCAGGCCCGGCCGCGAGCCGCGTGCACGAGGCCGCGGCCGCCGCCGCGCCGCAACTTGGCGCTGCCGCGGACATGGTCGCGCAAGAAACGCGATCGATCTCCGGCGTTCAGCTCGAGCGCAAGCACTACACGCTGACCGTGCACTACCGGCGCGTGCGCGAGGCCGACGTGGCCGCCGTGCGCGAGGCCGTGGTGCGCGCGCGAGCGCGGTACCCGGCGCTTCGCATCGGCGAGGGCAAGCAGCTGCTGGAGCTGGTGCCCGATGTCAATTGGGACAAGGGGCGCGCGGTGCTGTGGCTGATCGAGGCGCTCGGACTGCAGGCGTCGTTTCCCGTCTTTATCGGAGACGACCGCACCGACGAGGACGCATTCCGCGCGCTCGCCGCCCGCGGTGCGGGCATCATTGTGCAGAGTGCGCCGGCGCCGACTGCGGCCGGCTACGCTCTGCCGGATCCGGAGGCCGTGCGCCGCCTCCTCGACCGCGTCGCAGGCGCACCATGAACCGTCAATCGAGGGAGGTCGAATGAGAGTCGAGCTCGTATACCTGGCCTGCACCGCAATGCTGACCGCGTCGCTGTGGATCCCGTACGTCGTCTGCCAGACCATGACCAACGGGCGGCTGAAGCCGCAGAACTACGTCGATCCGGCGCCCCGCCCCGTACCGTTGTGGGGCATGCGCGCGAATCGCGTCTACGTCAATGCCGTCGAATCCTTCGCCCCATTCGCGGCGCTGGTCATCGTCGCGCATCTGAGCGGCAAGCTGAACGAGATGACCGCCTTCTGGGCGGCGGCCTTTTTCTGGCTGCGAGCCACGCATGCAATCGTGTACTGGCTCGGCCTGCCGTACATACGCACGGTCGTGTTCACGCTCGGATTCGTCTGCGTGGGCGGCCTGTTCTGGCAGGTCGTCAAGTAGCGGCGGCCTTTGCCGCGCGCGCTCAGTGGTCTTCGAGCCGCGGAACGCCTTCCTCCGCGGGAACGCCCGTATCCGGGTCGATGTAGTCCGAGATGCCGATCTCGCTCTCGGCCTCTTCCAGCGTCTCGCCCGGCTCCAGGGCGGTGGCCCCGCTCGCCTGCATGTCGAGCACCGCCTCCAGCAACGTGGGAAAAGGACCGTACTCGCGACCGCCGTTCTGATCCTGCCAGTACACGCCGTCGGGACGTTCGACGATGCGGGTCCGGTCGTAGTCGGGCGGCGTTTGCGGAAGTGCCATCGCGGACTATCTTACGCTCGCTAGCGCCTCAGCACGCACTTCTCGTACAGCGTCGGGAACGCGCCCTGCGGATCGTACTTGCGCTTGAGCGCGGCGTACGCCTCGCCGCCGTACAGGCGCGCGAATTCGTCCTGCGGGAAGAAGCTCTCGGAGTAGAGCGACTTGATGCCACCGAGCTCGATCACCTTTTTCTCGATCTGCCGGTTGAAGTGCCCGGCCGGGTGCGCTTCGCGCGTGCGCTTGACGTCCCAGAAGCCGAAGTTGACGTACCGCCCCGGCGCGAGGGGGTAGAGCTTGAAGCGCCCGGCACTTGGCGCGGGGCCGATCGGGCAGATCCACTGCGGCCACAGTCCGATCGTGCTTGCGTAAAAAGCGAGGAACTCGCCCGCGCGCTCGAGCGGGATGTCCACGTCCTGGATCACCGATTCCGAATGCAGGCCGAGCACGCGCTCGAGCTTCTTCGTGGCGCCGACGCGGCTGTTCCAGCGCATGACCTTCGTATAGGTGCGCGAGCCGAGCCGCTCGCGGCCGTAGACGAAGCGGCGCACGAGTGGGTTTTGCGCGAGGACGTTCTTCGAGCACCAGAACCAGTCGGTGTCCCAGCGCCAGAGGTAGTCTCGGATCGTGAGCCAGTCCTCGCGCCGCTCGCGGATCGAGCGGTAGTAGATCTTCTCGAACGTGTAGTCGCTCGTGGCGGGCGCATTCTCCACGAAGCGCCCGAGCGTGAGGTAGAGCTCGCCCGGCGAGAACACCGTGCCATCGATGAAATCGGCGTCGCCCGCTCGCAGGTGCTCGCCGAGCGCGGCGAAGAACGCCGCCGCATCCCTAAACGGCAGGTGCTCGATCCGCACGAACGGCTTCACCGGCACCGCCCTCGCCTTCACGCGCAGCGCGTACCCGAGCGTGCCGTAGGAATTGGGAAAGCCGTGGAACAGGTCCGCATGCTCGTTGTCCGGCGTCGCCACGACGATGCACCCATCGCCGGTCAGCACCTCGATTTCGAGCGCGCCGTCGTGCACCAGGCCATGGCGATGCGAGGACGATTCGATGCCCACGCCCGCCACCGCGCCGCCCAGCGTGATGGTCTTCAGCTGCGGCACGACGGTCGGCATCACCCCTTTGGCGAGGCAGGCGTCGGCGAGCGCCTCGTAGCTCACCATGCCCTCGGCGTCGAACCAGCCCGCGACGGCATCGACCTCGAGCACCTCGCTGAACTGGCGCACGTCGAGGCGCCTGCGCGCGCTCGCAGCGCGGTCGCGGAACAGGTTCGACGTGTCCTTGGCGAGCCCGACCGGACCCGCGCCGCCGCTAAGCTGCGCGCTGAGCGCCTGCGTCTTCTCGGTATGCCGGCTCGTAGAGGAACCCCCGGCTCATCGGGTAGTTCTTGCGCGTGATGTTGCCCTTCGAGAACACGATCTGGAACAGGTGCGTGAAGCCCGCTGCCGAGCGGAACATCTCCGCGCAGCCGTAGAGGTAGACGCGCCAGATGCGCCGGAAGCGCTCGTCGAACTTCTTCGGGTCGAGCGCGTGGATGCGCCCCCAGTTGCGGTCGAAGCGCTCGGACCAGGCATCGAGCGTGAGCGCGTAGTGCCGGCGCAGGTTCTCGATGTCGACCACCTCCAGCCCCGCGCGCTCCATCGCCGCGATCGTGTGCGCGAGGCACGGGATCCAGCCGCCGGGGAAGACGTGCCGGCGGATGAAGAACTCGGTCTGGAAATGCCCGACGTGGCCGATGAAGTGCAGCATCCCCAGGCCCCCGGGCTTCAGGAACCTCGCATGCGCGGCGACCACGTCCTCGAGCGCGTCTCGCCCGGCGTGCTCCAGGGTGCCGATCGAGACGACCTTGTCGTACTGCCGGCGCGCATCGCGGAAGTCGGTGTCGATCACCGCGAGCGACCCGCCGAGCCCGCGGCGCGCGATCTCGGCGCGCACCATCTCGACCTGCGAGGTCGTGTTGTTGATGCCGGTGACCTTCACGCCGTACTTCTGCTGCGCATGGAACATGAAACCGCCGAAGCCGCTGCCGATGTCCACCACGTCCTCGCCCGGCTGCAGCCGGATCTTGTCCGCGACGTGCTCGATCTTGTTGCGCTGCGCCTCCTCGAGGGTCTGGGTGCCCTCCTTCCAGTAGCCGCAGGTGTACATCATGTGCGGGTCGTCGAGCCAGTAGCGGTAGAACTCGGTGCCGAGCGCGTAGTGGAACTCGGCGTTCTTCTTCGCCTGCATCCAGTCGTCGTTCGAGAACCGCAACTCGTGCCAGCGGTTGCGCACGTCGACCAGCAGCTTGCGGGTATTGACGCTGAGCTCCATGCCCACGGCCATCGCCGCCGGGAGGCTCCCCTCGAGGTCGAGCAGCCCGTCGAAATACGACTCGAGCAATCCGATATGGCCGAAGGCCACGATGCGGCCGTAGGCCGCCGCGCTGTGGATGACCACGGTGAAGGCTGGCGCCTCGTCGCGATTGCGGTACTCGCCCCCGCCGGCGAAGCGCACGGCAAACGGCGTGCGGGTCCGCTCCCCCGCCTTGCGCACAAACGCTTCGACCAGTCGTCTCACGGCCGGGAATTGTACTGGCCCCCGCTCTCGGCCCGCGACAGGATCTGCGAGCCGACCTCGAAGCCCGTGCCGGTGACAAAGCGCACAGCGCCGGCGCGGCGCGGGTGGTAAGGTCGCAGGCGTAGGGGGGCGCATCCGTGCTGGAGGGCGCCATGCTGGAACTCCTGGAGTGGGGCAAGAAGCAGGGCTATGAGGCCGTCGCCCCGGAATCCGACGCGAGCTCGGCGGCGGATTCACTCGCCGGTCTCGGTGACGCGCAACCGTCCGCCGCGCTCGCGGACCTGGCCGCGCGGCTGGACGCGCCGGTCGGCGGCGACGCAGCGGCGCACATCCAGGACGCGGGCGCGCCGCACGTCGCCGCGCTCCTGGGGCGATGCTACTCCAGCACATCAGGCACGCTGGCGGCGCGCGACGCCAGCTGGAAATCGCTGGCCGACTACCAGTCGCGCCTGGCCCGCACTCTGTTCGCGGCCGCGGGCGCGCCGCCCACGGCGCGAAGCGCGGTGCGCGCCCTGGCCGCCTGCCGCACGCTCGCCAAGATCCACCTGGTTCATTTCGAGAGCGTCCCGGGCAAGGTCTGGCAGATGGCCTATGCGATCCATGCCGCTGCCGAGGGCGCGGGCTGCGCGACGTCCCCGGTTCACGCGCAAGCCGACCATCGCACGACGACCACCGTCGAGCAGGAGCTGCTGCGCCTGCTCATGGTGCGCGTAAGCGCGCCTGACATGATGGCCCCCGAGCAAATCGAGGTCGCCGACCGGATTGTCGAGCAGCTGGGCGCCGAGTTCACGCTGCGCCAGCCCGGCGTCGCCGACAACCCTTTTTGCTTCGAGCCGCGCAGCGAATACGGGCCGAGGCGCGCCAAGGGGCGCGACCCAGGCGTGGAGACGCGCTACTTCGGCCCTGGCATGGGCTACGACTCGCTGCTGCGCATCGGCCGCCAGTTGCGCGGCGGTCGGCTCGAGGACTTCAAGCCCTTCGGCAAGGACCTGCCGGCGACGGTCCAGTCGAGCGCCGTGCAGCACCTGCTCACCTTTTGGCGCGCCGATTGCCCCTATTCGCCGCCACAGCACTCGCCGGCATCGGGCACGCTGCAGGTGGTGCATGGGTACGGCCAGCTCTGGCAATACCTCAGCGAGGCTCGGCAGGGCCCGCGCGAGCTGTCGCTCGCCGAGTCCTCGGCAACCGCGCCGCAGCCACCGGAGTCGTGGGAGCTGCGCGGCACCGGCGGCGCCGAACTCGGCGCGGAGGTGCCGCCGGCGAGCCGCGCCTGGGTGAAGTGCGGCGAGGTGGTCGGTGTTTCCCTCGGCGACGGCGGCGGGCGCTGGGCGGGCATGATCCGGCGCATGCACGCCAGGCCGGACGGCGGCCTGCACGCCGACATCGCGGTCTTCGGCCGCGAGCCCAAGGCGATATCGCTGCGCCAAGTCCTGGGAGAGTACGACGACAGTGTCTTCACCAACGCCTCGTCGCGGCAGTTCGCCCACAACAGCGTCCAGGTCGTGATCCTGGCGGACGGCGCGGAATCCTCGCAGCCGCCGAACCTCGTGATGCCGCCCGCAGCCTGGAAGGAAAGCCGCGTCTACGAGGCGCAGGAGGGCGAAGTCGTGCGCTACCTGCGCGGCCTGCAGGCCTTGCGCCGCGGCGGCGACTATGTGCGCGCCACCTTCGAGTGGCTGTCCGGCCCGGGCTAGCGGCGCCCTCAGCGCGGGTAGATCTCGATGCTGTCGGCGACCGAGTCGGCCACGTGCTCCTTGGTAAGGACGCCCACGACGTCGGCGGCGCGTGGCACGCCGTCGCCGCTCACCACGACCACCATGATCGACTTGCGGCGCCACATGCGCCGGATGACGTCGATCACGATGTCCTGCTCGCGGGCGATGGTGAAAGCCGGGTTCGCGATGTCGCCCAGCGTCACTCCGGTCACGACGCGGTCACGGTGCCGGCGTAACGCATTGTTGACGCGCAGCACGCCCGCGATGTGGCCGCCGCGATCGATCACGACGTGCAGCATGCGGTCGCCATGCTCCGGACGCGCGAGGAACTCCTCGAACTCGGTCTCGGCGGGGACGACCAGCACGTCCCGGTGCATGACCGAGCCGGCGCGGCGCACGAGGAACATGTTGGCGTGCAGCGCCTTGGGCACGACCTGGCCGCGACGCACGAGCTTAAGCGTGTAGATGCTCTCGGCCGAGAGCATCCGCCGCACGCCGACGCGGAGCGCAACCGCCACGATCATCGGCAGCACGATGCTGTAGTTCTGCGTCATCTCGAAGATCATCGCCACCGCAGTCAGCACCGCGCCGGTGGCGCCGCCGACCATCGCGCCCATGCCGACCATGGCGAACGACGGCACGCCCACATGCACCGGCAGCGGCAGCAGGTTGACCAGTCCGGCGAAAGCGCCGCCGATGGTCGCGCCCATGAACAGCGAAGGCGAGAAGATGCCGCCCGAAGAGCCCGAGCCCAGGCTGAGCGAGGTGCCGAGCAGCTTGCTGGCAAAGAGCAGCCCGAGCAGCCAGTACACGCTCATCTGCCCGCCGAGGATGGCCTGGATCGTCGCGTAGCCCACGCCTTCGACGTAGTAGTGGCCGAAGGCGAGGTACAGGGCGTAGATCAGGACGCCAAACATCAGCATGCCGAGCGCGTGGCGCAGGTAGCGGTTGCGGATCCGGTCAAACTGGTCCTCGACCAGGTGCAGGCCGCGGATGAATCCCGCCGCCGCGAGCCCGCAGAGCAGACCGAGCAGCGCATACAGGCCCAGGCTGATGACCGCGGTGCCGTCGAGCGCGAGCGGCGCGAGCTGCGGCACGCTGAAGGCCGGCTGCTGCCCGAAGAACAGCTGCCCGACGAAGGTCGCCGTGCCGGTCGCGAGCGCCACCGGCAGGAAGCTCTGCGCGCTGACCTCGGGCAGCATCAGCTCGATCGCGAACAGCACGCCGCCGATCGGCGTGTTGAAGGTCGCGGCGATGCCCGCCGCCGCCCCCGCGGCGACGAGGATGATTCGGTCGGCGGCCACCACGCGGATGATCTGCCCGAGGGTCGAGCCGAGCGCGGAGCCGATCTGGATGATCGGGCCTTCGCGCCCGACCGCCGCGCCGCTGCCGATCGACACCGCCGAGGCGAGCGACTTGACCACGGCCACCGCGGGCCGGATCGCGCCCCCCTTGTAGTAGATGGCGTCCAGCACCTCGGGCACGCCGTGCCCGCGCGCCTCGGGCGCGAACGTCTCGACCAGGAACGTGACCACGAGCGCCCCGATCACCGGCACCAGGATCACGAGTGGGCCCCAGGGACTCGCCCGCGTGAACGCGTTGGCGTCGTAGGCGAGGTGGAACTGGCCCTGGAACAGCACGTTATGGATCAGGCCGATCAGGTCGCGGAACAGAAACGCGCCCACGCCGGTGACGATGCCGATCAGCACCGCGAGCACCGATAGGCGCAACGTGCCGATACGCCGGCCTTCCAGGGGGGCGGGCGTCTCCGGCGGCGTCGCGACGAGCCCGGGAGCCTTGGTCCGGGCGTCTTCGAGGACTGTGGTTTCTTTTTCCAAACTGCTGGTGCGGATTTTATACCCGCAAGCCGCGATGCCCACGTACCGCAGCGAACTGAATAGGCCGGATCAATCGGCGCCATCCGAACAAACGATTTCACAAAGCGCCGCGCCGGGCGTGAAATGGAGGCATTCGAGCACCTCTGGAGGGGCCCATGGACACAAAGACGGATGACAAGAGCGCGGGCAAGTGCCCGTTCAACCACGTCGCCGGTGTCGGCAGGACAAACCGCGACTGGTGGCCGAACCAGCTGCGGCTGGACCTGCTGCACCAGCACTCCTCGAAGTCCGACCCGATGGGCAAGGGCTTCGACTACGCCAAGGCCTTCAAGAGCCTCGACTACAAGGCGCTGAAGAAGGACCTCGTCAGGCTGATGACCGACTCGCAGGACTGGTGGCCAGCGGACTTCGGCCACTACGGCCCGCAGTTCATCCGCATGTCCTGGCACGCCGCCGGTACCTACCGCATCACCGACGGGCGCGGCGGCGGCGGCCGGGGCCAGCAGCGTTTCGCTCCGCTCGACAGCTGGCCCGACAACGTCAACATCGACAAGTCGCGGCGCCTCTTGTGGCGGATCAAGCAGAAGTACGGCGACAAGATCTCCTGGGCCGACCTGATCATCCTCGCCGGCAACGTCGCGCTGGAATCGATGGGCTTCCGGACCTTCGGCTTCGGCGGCGGCCGTCCGGACGTATGGGAGCCGGACGAGGACGTGAACTGGGGCGCCGAGATCGCATGGCTGGGCGTCGACAAGCGCTTCAGCGGCGACCGCGATCTGGATCAGCCGTTCGGCGCCACCCACATGGGCCTGATCTACGACAATCCGGAAGGCCCGAATGCCAGCGGCGACTACCTGGCCG
>JBOIFE010000161.1:0-1886 GCA_050741015.1 Burkholderiales bacterium
GCCTCGGGCACCAGGCGATCGGGCAGGCGTTCGGCGGTAAAGTGGTACGCGCAGGCCAGGTGATGCACGGCAAGGTGTCGCGCGTCCGGCACGACGGGCGCGGCGTCTTCGCCGGCGTGCCGGAGGACTTCGTCGCCACGCGCTACCACTCGCTTGTCGTGGAGCGTGCGTCGCTGCCCGGGACGCTGGAAGTGACCGCCCAATCGGAGGACGGCGAGATCATGGGGCTGCGCCACCGCGAGCTGCCGGTCGAGGGCGTGCAGTTCCACCCGGAGGCGATGCTCACGGAACATGGCCACCGCATGCTGGAGAACTTCCTGAAGGGAGAAGGACGATGAAACAGATCACGGTCGCCGAAGCGATCCAGAGGACCGTGGAGCACCGCGAGGTCTTCCACGACGAGATGCTGCACATCATGCGCCAGATCATGCGCGGCGAGCTGACCCCGGCGCAGATCGCCGGCTTCACGGTCGGCCTGCGCGTGAAGAAGGAGACCATCGGCGAGATCGCCGCCGCGGCACAGGTCATGCGCGAGTTCGCCACGCCGGTGAAGGTCGCCGACGCGAAGCACCTGGTGGATACCTGCGGCACCGGCGGCGACGCAGCGCACACGTTCAACATCTCGACCGTATCGGCGTTCGTCGCCGCGGCCGCGGGCGCGCGCGTGGCCAAGCACATGGGCCGCTCGGTGTCCTCGTCCTCGGGCAGCGCCGAGGTGCTGGAGGCGCTGGGCGCCAACATCGCGCTCAGTCCCGAGCAGACCGGCCGGGCGATCGACCAGATCGGATTGGGCTTCATGTTCGCGCCCCTGCACCACGCCGCGATGAAGTACGCCGCGCCCGTGCGCAAGGAACTGGGCGTGCGCACCGTATTCAACATCCTCGGCCCGCTCACCAACCCGGCGGGCGCGGTGAACCAGGTCATGGGGGTGTTCCACCCCGACCTGGTCGGCATCCAGGTGCGCGCGCTGCAGCGCCTGGGCTCCAAGCACGTGCTGGTCGTCTACGGCCTCGAAGGCCTGGACGAGATCTCGATTTCGGGCGAGACGATGGTCGGCGAGCTCGTCAACGGAGAGATCAACGAGTACACGATCCATCCCCAGAAGTTCGGCATCGAGCTGTACGACCGGCGCGCGATCCAGGTCAGCTCCGTCGACGAATCCAGGCTGATGATCCTCGCCGTGCTCGAGGGCCAGCCGGGGCCCGCGCTCAACATTGTGCTGCTCAATGCGGGCGCGGCGCTGTACGCGGCCGGCGTGGCGGAATCCATCCAGTCGGGCATCGATCTCGCGCGGCGCGCGATCGCCAAGGGCGACGCGCGCAAAAAGCTCGACGACTACGTCGCGTTCACGAAGGGCGTCGCAGCGAAAGGCTGACGGCGTGGCCGACGTCCTGCAGCGCATCCTGGAGACCAAGCGGCGCGAAATCCGGGCGGCGCGGGCCGAGGTGTCGCCGGCCGAGATGGAGCGCCGCGCGCGCGCGGCACCGCCGCCGCGGGACTTTGTCGGAGCGCTGCGCGCAAAGATCGCCGCAGGGCGCACGGCCGTGATCGCCGAGTCCAAGCGCGCGAGCCCGTCCAAGGGCCTGCTGCGCGAGCACTACGACCCTGCGGCGATCGCCGCGAGCTACGAGCGCGGCGGCGCGGCCTGCCTCTCGGTGCTGACCGACCGCGAGTACTTCCAAGGCGCTCCGGAGCACCTGGCGCAGGCGCGCGGCGCCTGCTCGCTGCCGGTGCTGCGCAAGGACTTCATGCTCGAGGCCTACCAGGTCCACGAGTCCCGCGCGATGGGCGCGGATTGCATCCTGCTGATCGCGGCGGCGCTCGAGCTCGACGCGATGCGCTCGCTCGAGCGCGCGGCGCAGTCGCTCGGCATGGCGGTACTGGTC
>JBOIFE010000162.1:0-19905 GCA_050741015.1 Burkholderiales bacterium
GCCCTGCGCCGCGCCGCGGAAGCCGACCCCGATCCCGTCTGGCGCTGCACCGCCTGCCAGGCGGCCGCCGAGCACTGGGTGCCGGCGTGCCCCAACTGCGGTGCCCCAGGAACCCTACGCTGGCCGGAACGCCCCCCACCAGCACAGGCCCAGGTGAAAGGTTCCAAGGGCGAGCCCTTGGTGGGGGGTCCAGGGGGGCAAAGCCCCTCTGGCCTTAACTATCGCGACGCCAAACATTTCGGCGATTGATAGGCCCCCCTGTCGCCGCTTGTCGGCAACGGCCCGGCGCCCTAACTGATCGGCCCATGAGCATCGAGACCGAACCGAATCCGACTGATCCGCCGCCGGGCCAACCCGACCTTGCCGCGTCCCCTGGCGCTCCGCCGGGCACCGCCGAGGAGCTGATGGCGGCTGCTACCGCCCGGATTGCGACGCTGGAAGCGGAAGCTGCCGATTTCAAGGACCGTTGGGTGCGTGCCGAGGCCGAGATGGCCAACGTGCGTGCCCGCGCGCGGCGCGAGGTGGACGAGACCCGCCAGTATGCGGTGCAGAAATTCGCCGCCGACGTGGTGGAGGCGGCGGAGAACCTGCGTCGCGGCCTTGACAGCCTGCCGCCGTCCGCACCCGCCGATCCGCCGATCGTGGCCCATCTGCGCGATGGGTTCGAGGGAGTGGAACGCAGCTTCCTCGCCCTGATGGAGCGCAATGGCATCAAGCGGGAAGACCCCACCGGCCAGAAGTTCGACCCCAATTTCCACCAGGCGATGGCCGAGCAGGAAAGTCCGGCCCATGCCCCCGGCACCGTGATCCAGGCCTGGACCCCGGCCTGGACCCTGCATGGGCGGCTGTTGCGCCCGGCCATGGTGGTGGTGGCCAAGGCGCCGCTGGCAGAGCTGTCCGTTGCCGACGGGCACGACTGAGAATTCGGGAAGGAATGCCTGCGAGTAGCTGGAATCGCCCGGAAAGACATGCATTTCCAATGGGTGTTCCTGCGCGAATTCGATTTCCTGTCACCTTCGAAGCGTCCGCCGGGGAGGCGGAAAATACGCCGCCCGGTGCCGCCGGCCCTTGCCGCGCGGTAGCCGGCTCAATACATCCGCAAAGACAAAAATCCACTCTATAGGGACGCCGGCGGTGCCTCGGGCCACCGGCGTCCGCTGCAAGGAGCACGACGAACATGAGCAAGGTCATCGGTATCGACCTCGGCACCACCAATTCCTGTGTTGCGATCATGGAGGGCAAGGATGTCCGCGTGATCGAGAACACGGAAGGCGCCCGCACCACTCCCAGCATGGTGGCTTTCACCGAGGGCGGGGAACGGCTGGTCGGCCAGTCCGCCAAGCGCCAGGCGGTCACCAACCCGACCAACACGCTCTACGCCATCAAGCGCCTGATCGGCCGCCGGTTCGACGATCCGATGGTGGAGAAGGACAAGGGCCTGGTGCCCTACGAGATCGTCCGCGGCGACAATGGCGATGCCTGGGTGGGCGCACGCGGGGAGAAATACGCGCCGAGCCAGATCAGTGCGTTCATCCTCGGCAAGATGAAGGAAACCGCGGAAGCTTATCTTGGCGAGCCGGTCGCCCAGGCGGTGATCACCGTGCCGGCCTATTTCAACGACAGCCAGCGCCAGGCCACCAAGGACGCCGGCCGCATCGCGGGGCTGGAGGTCAAGCGCATCATCAACGAGCCCACCGCGGCGGCGCTCGCCTTCGGCCTGGACAAGCAGGAGAAGAAGGACCGCAAGATCGCGGTCTACGACCTGGGCGGCGGCACGTTCGACGTCTCGATCATCGAGATCGCCGACGTCGACGGCGAGATGCAATTCGAGGTGCTGTCGACGAACGGCGACACGTTCCTCGGCGGCGAAGACTTCGACCAGCGGCTGATCGACCACATCGTCACCGAATTCAAGAAAGAAGCGGGCGTCGATCTGTCGAAGGACGTGCTCGCGCTGCAGCGGCTGAAGGACGCCGCCGAAAAGGCGAAGATCGAGCTGTCCTCGTCGCAGCAGACCGAGATCAACCTGCCCTACATCACGGCCGACGCCTCGGGCCCGAAGCACCTGGCGATGAAGGTCACGCGCGCCAAGTTCGAGTCGCTGGTGGACGAGCTGATCCAGAAGACGATCGAGCCCTGCCGGATCGCCATCAAGGACGCCGGCGTGAGCGCGGGCGACATCGCCGACGTGATCCTGGTCGGCGGCCAGACGCGCATGCCGAAAGTCGTCGACAAGGTGCGCGAGTTCTTCGGCAAGGAGCCGCGCAAGGACGTCAACCCGGACGAGGCAGTCGCGATCGGCGCCGCGATCCAGGCGGGCGTGCTGAAGGGTGACGTGAAGGACGTGCTGCTGCTCGATGTCACGCCGCTGTCGCTCGGCATCGAGACGCTGGGCGGAGTGATGACCAAGCTGATCAACAAGAACACCACGATCCCGACCAAGGCGCAACAGGTGTTCTCCACTGCCGACGACAACCAGACCGCGGTGACGATCCACGTGCTGCAGGGCGAGCGCGACATGGCCGCGGGCAACAAGAGCCTCGGCCAGTTCAACCTGACCGACATCACGCCCTCGGCGCGCGGCATGCCGCAGATCGAAGTCGCGTTCGACATCGACGCGAACGGGATCCTGCACGTGTCGGCCAAGGACAAGGCGACCGGCAAGGAAAACAAGATCAAGATCCAGGCGAGCTCCGGCCTGAACGAGGCCGAGATCCAGCGCATGGTGAAGGACGCCGAAACGCACGCCGAGGAGGACCGCAAGGCGCTCGAGCTGGTGACCGCGCGCAACGCGTGCGAGGCGCTCGTGCACACGGTGAAGAAGTCGCTGGCGGAACACGGCGACAAGGTCGACGCCGGCGAGAAGGAAGGCATCGAGGCGGCGCTGACGGCGGCCGAGGCCGCGCTCAAGTCCGAGTCGAAGGCGGAGATCGAGTCCAAGGCCGAGGCGCTGGCGAAGGCCGCTCAGAAGCTGGGTGAAAAGGTCTACGCCGAGAGCCAGAAGGCCGCGGGCGCCGCGGCCGGTGCCAGCGCCGGCGGCGCCGAGGAGAAGAAGGCGGAGGGCGACGTTGTCGACGCCGAATTCACCGAAGTGAAGGACAAGAAGGCGGGTTGATCAGGACCGACGCCTGACGGCCGCCGTGCGGCGCGCGTCACGCGCGCCGCCCGGTTTGTCGTTCGGGGGAGACCGATGGCGAAGCGCGACTTCTACGAAGTGCTGGGAATCAACCGGGACGCCTCCGAGGAGGCGATCCGCAAGGCCTACCGCAAGCTCGCCATGAAATGGCATCCGGACCGCAATCCGGACAATCCCCGGGCCGAGGAGCATTTCAAGGAGGCGAAGGAGGCCTACGAGATCCTCAGCGACTCGCAGAAGCGCGGTGCCTACGACCAGTTCGGCCACGCCGGCGTCGACCCGCAGGCCGGCATGGGCGGCGCAGGCGCGGCCGCCGGCTTCGGGGGCTTCGGCGACATATTCAACGACATTTTTGGCGACATCTTCGGTGCCGCGCGCGGCGGGCGGTCGACGGTTTTCCGCGGCGCCGACCTGCGCTACAACCTCGAGATCTCGCTCGAGCAGGCGGCGCACGGCTTCGAGTCCCGCATCCGCATCCCGACGCTCGCGCCTTGCGAGACCTGCCACGGCAGCGGTGCGAAGCCGGGCACCCAGCCGCAGACCTGCCCGACCTGCCGCGGCGCCGGCCAGGTGCGGGTCTCGCAGGGCCCCTTCTCCATCGCGCAGACCTGCCCGCGCTGCCACGGCGCCGGCAAGATCAACCCGAGTCCCTGTGCGAGCTGCGGCGGCGCGGGCCGCGTGAAGCATCAGAAGACCCTGTCGGTGAAGATTCCCTCGGGGGTGGACGAGGGCGACCGTGTCCGCCTCACGGGCGAAGGCGAGCCGGGCGTGAACGGCGGGCCCGCGGGCGACCTGTACGTGCAGGTCCACATCAAGCCGCACCCGGTCTTCCAGCGCGACCACGACGACTTGCACTGCGAAATGCCGATCTCGATCACCACGGCCTCGCTCGGTGGCGAGATCGAGATTCCGACGCTCGAGGGCTCGGCGCGCATCGGCGTGCCCGTGGAAACTCAAAGCGGCAAGACCTTCCGCCTTCGCGGCAAGGGCATCAAGGGCGTGCGCAGCCATGCCCCCGGCGACCTGTTCTGCCACGTCGTTGTCGAAACGCCGGTCAATCTCACGGCGCGCCAGCGCGAAATCCTCCAGGAGTTCGCGGGCATCAGCGAGCAGGACGTCGCGCGCCACAACCCGCGCAGCAAGTCGTGGTACGAGAAGGTGAAGGAATTTTTCGAACCGTGAGCCCGGCGCCCGCGCCAGGCGCATCATGCGCTGTCATGCGCATCTTTTTCGCGTTGCTGGTCGCGATTTCAGCGTCAATTCTCGGCTGCGCCAGCTCAGGCGTCGTCTCTACGGGTCCGGATTCGTACATGATTGCCAAGTCGGAATGGGGTTTCACGTCCGGAACGGATCAAAAGGCGGAGCTGTTGCGCAAAGCCAATGACTACTGCAAGGCGCTCGGCAGGCGAATGGAAGTGGACTTCACCAACCAGAACGACCTGGCGTTTAGAAAGACTGCCGGCGCAGAAGTGTATTTCCGCTGCGTTTCCCCCGGCGGGCAACCTCAGAAATAGGGGGCGAACCCTCCGCGCCTCAGGTATCCGCCCAGACGCGCAGCAGGTTGTGGTACACCGCGCCCAGCGCCGAGAGCTCGGCCATGCCGACGCGGCCGCGCAGCGCCGCCAGCACTTCGCTCAGGTCGTAGAGGATCTCGCGCTTGGGCTCGTCGCGCACCATGCTTTGCACCCAGAAGATCGCGGCGAGCCGCGAGCCGCGCGTGACGGGCTCGACGCGGTGCGCGCTGGTCGAGGAGTACACCAGCATGCTTCCGGCCGGCAGCTTGACGCGCTTGTCACCGACGTTCTCCTGGATCACGAGTTCGCCGCCGTCGTACTGCTCGGGCGCGCTGAGGAACAGCGTCGCCGAAACGTCGGTGCGCACCGGCATTTCTTCACCGCCCATGATTGCGTTGTCGACGTGCAGCCCGTAGGTCATGCCAACGTCGTAGCGGTTGAAAATCGGCCCGTGGATACGATGCGGCAGCGCCGCAGAGTAGAAGCTGCCGTTGCGGCGCAGCGCCTCGAGCATCATCGGCCCGCAGGTCTTCATCGCCTCGGCGTCGCGCTTGACCTGCAGGTTATTCTTGATCTCGCGCGCGATCAGGCCGGCGCTGACCCGCCCGTCTTCGTAGGCGCCGCCCTCGAGCTCGCGCAGGACGCCCTGGACCTCGTCGGGCTTCAGCACGCCGGGAATCACGAGCATCATGCGCGCACCTTGAATCCGTCGATGAGCGAAAATCGCGGCCGATGATAGCACCCGTGAGCCTGCTGGCCGCCCTTGCCCTGCTGCTATGCGCGCCTGCATGGAGCCAGGGCGTCACCGCGCACACGATCGTGCTCGGGCAGTCCGCGCCGCTCTCGGGGCCGCGGCAATCTGCGGGCGAGCGAATCCGCGATGGCGCGCTCGCGTACCTGCGGCGGCTCAACGACGCCGGCGGCGTGCACGGGCGGCGCATCGAGCTTGCCACGTTCGACGATGGCGGCGACCCTGCGCGCGCGCTCGCCAACACGCGGCGGTTGATCGAGGAGTTCGGGGTCTTCGCGCTGTTCGGCTACCCGGAGGCGGACCTCACGCGGGACGTGCTCGAGCGGGTCCGGCGATCGGGCATCACGCTGTTCGGTGCAGAGTGCGGCGACCCCGCCGCGCATGCGCCGGGATGGCCGGTCTACACGGTCTGCGCGGACCGCGCGCAAGAGCTCGAGCGCCTCGTTGCCGACTACGCCAACCTCGGCCAGCGGCGTTTCGCGCTCGTGCGCAGCGACGATGCCGGCGGCGCCGCCCTCGCCGCGACGACGCGTGGCGCGCTGTCGGCCCAGGGGCTTGGCGAGCTGCGAGACGCGCCCTATGCCGCCGGCGCAAGCGAAGTGCTGGCAAGAGTACTGAAGGCGCCCGCGCCCGACGTCATTCTCGTCGCGCTGCCGCAGCCGCCCGCCGCCGTCGTCCTGCGCGCGCTCCACCGCTCGGGCTCGCGGGCGCAGCTCATCGCGACTTCGCTCGCCGACGCTCGAGCGACGGCGCGCGAGCTCGGGCGCGACGGCGCCGGCATCGCGCTGTCGCAGACCGTGCCACCGCTCTCGCAGATCTCGCTCCCCGTCGTCTCGGACTATCTCGCGGCCTACCGCGTCGAGACCGGCACCGAGGAGTATTCGCCCGCCTCGCTGGCGTCCTTCATCGCCGCCAAGGTGCTGGTGGAGGCCATGCGGCGCGCCGGTCCGACGCCGACGCGCGAGGGCCTCGCGCAGGCGCTCTCGGGCATGGGCGCCTACGACGCCGGGGGCTACGTGGTGCACTTCTCGCGCACAGCGCGAGAGGGCAGCACGCGCATCTACCTGCAGTCGATCGACCGCGAAGGCGGCCTGCTTCACTGAGGACTCTGCTAGGCCCGCCGCCAGGTCGTGCCGCCTGAGGCGTCCTCGAGCAGGATGCCCTCAGCCTCCAGCGATTTGCGAATGCGGTCGGCTTCGGCGTAGTTCTTTGCGCGCCGTGCCGCCTCGCGTGCCTCGATGCGCGCCTCGATTTCGCCCGCCGCGGGACCGGCGCCGGGGCCGGCGCGCAGGAATTCGCCGGCATCGCGCTGCAGCAGTCCAAGCACGCCGCCGAGGCTGCGCAGCAGCCCTGTCCGCTCGCGCTGCCCGCGATTGACTTCGTTGGCGAGCTCGAACAGGACCGCGACGGCCTCGGGTGTTCCAAAATCGTCGTCCATCGCATCGCGGAAGCGCGCGGCGTGCGGCTCGGCCCAATCCACCGGCGCCGCGGCGCGCGGCGCGTCCTTGAGTGCGGTGTACAGGCGCGCGAGCGACTGGCGCGCGTCCTCCAGGTGCGCATCGGAATAATTCAGCGGGCTGCGATAGTGCGCGCGCACGATGAAGTAGCGCACCACCTCGGGGTCGTAACGCCGAAGCACGTCGCGGAGGAGGAAGAAATTGCCCAGCGACTTCGACATCTTCTCCTCGTCCACGCGGACAAAGCCGTTGTGCATCCAGTAATTGACGAAGCGATGGCCGCTCGCGCCCTCGGACTGCGCGATCTCGTTCTCGTGGTGCGGGAACTGCAGGTCCTGGCCGCCGCCGTGGATGTCGAAGGTCTCGCCGAGCAGCGCCTCGCTCATGGCCGAGCATTCGATATGCCAGCCGGGGCGTCCCGCACCCCACCGCGAAGGCCACGCGGGTTCGCCAGGCTTGGCGCGCTTCCACAGCACGAAGTCGAGCGGGTCCTCCTTGCTGCGGTCGACCTCGACTCGCTCGCCCGCGCGCAGCTCGTCAAGGCTCTTGCCCGAGAGCGTGCCGTAGCCGGGAAAGCGCCGGACCGCGAAGTTGACGTCGCCCGAGGCCGCCCGGTAGGCCAGCTGCCGGTCCTCGAGCCGCCCGATCAGCTCGAGCATCTGCGGCACGTAGCGCGTCGCGCGCGGCTCGTGGTCCGGCCGCTCGACGCCGAGCGCGCCGACGTCCTCCTCCATCGCGCGGATGAACCGCTCGGTGAGTGCGTCCACGGATTCGCCCCGCTCCGCGGCGCGCCGGATGATCTTGTCGTCGATGTCCGTGATATTCCGGACGTAGGTGACGCGGAACGCGCTCTCGCGCAGCCAGCGCCGCACCACGTCGAACGCCACCATGACGCGCGCGTGCCCGACGTGGCAGTAGTCGTACACCGTCATCCCGCAGACGTACATGCGCACCTCTCCGGGGCGGATCGGCACGAAATCCTGCTTCTGCCGCGTCAGCGAGTTGTGGATCTTCAGCATGGGGCGTATCCGGCGGGGCTCGGCCCCGGTGGATCCTGTTGTGAACGCGCGGGGCTTAGTCTAGAATGCGCAACATTCTGTAGAGCCTTGAAAACTATAGCACAATGCCAGTTTCAATCTTCCGCCGCCTGATTCTTGCCGTCCTCTGCAGCGCTTTCGCGGCAAGCGCAGCACTGGCGACCGGCGAGTCGGACCCGCTGGCCGAGGCCCACAAGCTGCTGCGCGCCGGCCAGCACCAGCAGGCGCTCGAAGTGTGCAACAGGATCCTGGCGCAAAAACCCGGCGATCCGCAGGCACGCTTCCTCAAGGGGCTGATCTTCACCGACGAGGGCAACTCGAGCGCGGCGATCGAGATGTTCCAGAAGCTCACCGTGGACTACCCTGAGCTGCCCGAGCCCTACAACAACCTCGCGGTGATCTACGCTTCGCAGGGACAGTACGAAAAGGCTCGCGTCGCGCTCGAGAAGTCGATTCGAACGCATCCGAGCTACGCCACGGCATACGAGAATCTCGGCGACGTGTACGCAAAGCTCGCGAGCCAGGCCTATGACCGCGCGCTCAAGCTCGACTCGAGCAACGAGGGGGCGCAGAACAAGCTTGCGCTCGTGCGCGACCTGATCGGCGGCCTCCCGAACAGCACCACCTCCGCCCTGGCGGTCGCCGTCGCGCCGAAGCCTGCGCCGCAGGCTAAGCCCGCGATCAAGCCCGAGGCCAAGCCCGCGCCCGCGCCAACTGCGGCCGGCAGCACCGAAGGCGCGTTGGAAGCGGTCCAGGCCTGGGCGCAGGCCTGGTCGCGGAAGGATGTCGACGCCTACCTGGGCTCGTATTCCAAGGATTTCCACCCGCCGCATGGCGCGTCGCGCAACGACTGGGAGAAGCAGCGGCGCGAGCGCGTGAGCTCGCCCAAGCACATCGCCGTGAAGCTCGAGAACCTGCGGGTTACGCCCAAGGCCGGCGGACGCGCCAGCGTGACGTTCCGGCAGGACTACGCAGCGGACACTTTCAGCGGGCGCTCCAACAAGACGCTCCTGCTCGGCAAGTCCGAAGACGGGCGGTGGCGCATCCTGCAGGAGCAGGTGTCGAATTGAGGCGGCCCGCGGCGATCGCGCGCGCCGCGGCGGCCCTGCTGCTTCTCCCGCTGCTCGCCTTCGGCGCCTCGCCCGAGTCCGAGCTCTCCGGTGTCATGCAGGCGATCGAGGCGAACCGGCTCGACCTGGCGCTCGGGCGCGTCGAGAAGCTGATCGCGGAGCACCCCAACTTCCGCCTTGCGCACCTGATTCGCGGCGACCTGCTGACGGCGCGCGCGCGCCCGCTGCAGACCTTCGGCGACGTGGTGAAGACCGTACCGCGCGAGAAGGTGGAGGACTTGCGCGCCGAGGCGCTGGTTCGCCTTCGGGCGCAGCGCGAGCGGCCGCGCGACGAGCGCTTGCCGCGCGCCCTGCTGCAGCTCGATCCGCGCCAGAAATACGCGCTGCTCATCGATTCCCGGCGCTCGCGGCTTTTCGTCTATGAGAACGTGGGCGGATTGCCGCACTATGTGGCCGACTACTATGTGACGCTCGGCAAGCGCGGCGTCGACAAGGCGCGAGCGGGCGACCAGAAGACGCCGATCGGCGTGTACCACGTGATCGCCAACGTGCCGCGCCAGAAGCTGACCGACTTCTACGGCGCGGGCGCCTACCCCATCAATTACCCCAACGAGTGGGACCGGCAGCGCGGCCGCGACGGCTACGGCATCTGGGTCCACGGCACGCCCTCCGACACCTATAGCCGGCCGCCGCGCGCGAGCGACGGCTGCATCGTTCTCGCCAACCCTGACCTGGTGTCGGTCGGGCACTACGTCCAGGTCGGGGCGACGCCCGTGATCATCACTGACGAGATCGAGTGGACCGACCCGCAGTCGCTGGAGGCCGACCGCGCGGCGCTGGCCGCGGCGATCGAGCGCTGGCGCGGCGACTGGGAGAGCCGCGACGCCGCGCGCTACCTCGCGCACTACGCCGGGGACTTCCATTCGGGATCCGAGGACCTGGCGGCCTGGACCGCGCACAAGCGCGCGGTCAACGCCGGCAAGACCTGGATCCAGGTGACCTTGAGCAATGTGTCGATGCTGCGCTACCCGCGCGAGCGCGACTTCGTCGCCGTGACGTTCGAGCAGCAGTACCGCTCGAGCAACCTGTCCAACACCATGCGCAAGCTGCAGTACTGGAAGAAAGAAGGCGGCCGCTGGCGCATTCTCTATGAAGGAAGCGCGTAATGATGCGTATGACGGCCTGGTGGAAGTCCATGCTGGTCCTGTCCGCGGCGGCCGCGGCCCCGGGCGCGCTCGCGGCCAACCCGCAGGTGGACCTGAAGACGAGCGCGGGCACGATCCGGCTCGAGCTCTATCCGGCCAAGGCGCCGAAGACGGTGGAAAACTTCCTGCGCTACGTGAAGGACGGCCACTACGACGGCACGATCTTCCACCGCGTCATCGCCGGCTTCATGATCCAGGGCGGCGGCTTCGACACGGGGTACAAGCAGAAGGCGACGCGCGCGCCCATCGCGAACGAGGCGCAAGGCAGCGTCAAGGCGGACCTGAAGAACGCGATCGGCACCGTCGCGATGGCGCGCACGTCCGACCCGAATTCCGCGACCGCGCAGTTCTTCATCAACCTCAACGACAACGCGTTCCTCGACTGGGGCGACCCGCGCGGCGACGGCAACGGCTACGCCGTCTTCGGACGGGTCGTGTCGGGCATGGACGTCGTCAACAAGATCGCGCAGCTGCCCACCGGACCCGGCGGGCCGTTCCGCAGCGACGTGCCGCGCGAGGCCGTGGTCATCCAGTCGGCGACGGTCGTCGGCCCGTAGCGCGACGGCGTGCCCGCCGCGCTGTTCATCTCCGACCTGCACCTGGCGGGCGAGCGCCCGTCGATCGTCGAGCGCTTTTTCGAATTTCTCGCCGAGCCCGCGGCGCGCGCCTCGGCGCTGTACGTGCTGGGCGACCTGTTCGAGTCCTGGGTCGGCGACGACGAGCTCGACCCCGATGCAGGCGACCCGCTGGCGCGGCGGGTAGCCCAGGGGTTCGCCTCGCTCGCCCGCCGCGGCGTGCCGGTCGCGTTGATGCACGGCAACCGCGACTTCCTCCTCGGGCCGCGCTTTTGCGCCGAGGGCGGCGTGCGGCTGCTGCCCGACCCATCGGTCGAGAAGATTGCGGGCACTCGCACGCTGCTCATGCACGGCGACACGCTGTGCACCGACGACCTCGACTACCAGGCGTGGCGCCGGCAGGCTCGCGCGATCGAATGGCAGCGCGACTTCCTCGCCCGGCCGATCGAGGAGCGACGGCGGCTGATCCAGGTTTATCGCGAGAAGAGCAAGGAGGCGGTCAGCGGCAAGCCGGCCGACATCATGGACGTGAACGACGGCGCGGTGCGACAGGCGCTGCGCGACAACGGGCTCACACGGCTCGTACACGGCCACACGCATCGGCCGGCGCGCCACGCCCTGGAGGTGGACGGGCGCCGCTGCGAGCGCTGGGTACTGCCCGACTGGTACGAGCACGGGGGCTACCTCGCCGTCGACGAGGCGGGCCCGCGGCTGGTCGCGTTCTAGGCGAGGCCCCGCTCCAGGTCCTGCTTCAGGTCGGCCACCGCCTCCAGGCCGACCGCGACGCGCACCAAGCCCTCCGTGATGCCGGCCGCGGCGCGCGCCTCGGCGGAAATGCGCCCGTGCGTGGTGGTCGCGGGATGCGTGATGGTCGATTTCACGTCCCCCAGATTGCCGGTGATTGAGATCAGGCGCGTCGCGTCGATCAGGTTCCAGGCCGCCTCGCGACCGCCCTTTACCTCGAACGACACCACGGCCCCGGCCGCGCGCTGCTGGCGCTTGGCGAGTGCGTGCTGCGGATGCGATTCCAGCCCGGGGTAGAACACGCGCGCCACGCCGGGATGGCGTTCGAGCCAGCGCGCCAGCTCGAGCGCGCGCTCCGACTGCGCGAGCATGCGCAGCTCGAGCGTTTCCATGCCTTTCAGGATCACCCAGGCGTTGAACGGCGACAGCGTCGGGCCGGCCGTGCGCAGGAAACCGAATACGCCGTCCATCACCAAGGCCTTCGCGCCCAGCACCGCGCCGCCGAGGACGCGGCCCTGCCCGTCGAGGTATTTGGTCGCCGAATGGATCACGAGGTCGGCGCCGAACTCGAGCGGGCGCTGCAGCGCCGGCGTGCAGAACGCGTTGTCGACCGCGAGCAGCGCGCCCGACTGGTGCGCGATTCCGGCCAGCGCGGCGATGTCGGAGATATCGGTCAGCGGGTTGGACGGCGTCTCCAGGAACAGCAGCCGCGTCTGCGGCCGCAGCGCGGCCTGCCACTGCCTCGGGTCCGTCGGCGAGACGAACGTCGTCGCGACGCCGAAGCGTGCCAGTACCCCGGAGAACAGCTGCACCGTGGAGCCGAATACCGCGCTCGAGCACACCACGTGGTCGCCGGCCTTGAGCAGCGCCATCGCGGTGGCGAGGATCGCCGACATGCCCGACGCGGTCGCCACGCAGGCCTCGGCGCCTTCCAGCGCCGCCAGCCGGTCCTGGAACATGGTCACGGTCGGATTGGTGAAGCGCGAGTAGACGTTGCCCTCGTCGCCGCCGATGAAGCGGCCCGCGGCCTGCTGCGCGCTCTCGAACACGAAGCTCGAGGTGAGGAACAGCGCCTCGGAATGCTCGTTGAATGCGCTGCGCGCCGTGCCGGCGCGCACGCCGAGCGTGGAAGGTTCGAACGGTTTCGCCATGAAAAAACCCGGTCCTTTCATCCAGAAAGCGGACCGGGTCTCGTCGGCACGCTTTAGCTGTATTTGTAATGCGCCCGCAAGCTGTGGCTCAAATCGGCGCGAAAAACGGACTATAGCAAAATCATTGCGCGGTGACCAGATTGAGGTCGAGCTGGGCGCCCTCCGAGTCCTCCTCGGAATCGCGCGCGGCATCGCGCCGCGCCTCGATGGCGTGCAGGTAGTCGCTGGTCACGTCGCCGGTGATGTAGTGCCCGTCGAAGCACGACGTCTCGAAGCTGCGCAGCCGCGGATTGACCTGGCGCACCGCGTCCTTCAGCGCATCGAGCTCCTGGTAGATCAGGGCGTCGGCGCCGATCTCGCGGCCCACCTCGTCCTCGCTGCGGTGCGCCGCGATCAGCTCGGCGCGGGTCGGCATGTCGATGCCGTAGACGTTGGGGAAGCGCACCGGCGGCGCGGCCGACGCGAAGTACACCTTTCGCGCCCCGCTCTCGCGCGCCATCTGCACGATCTCGCTGCTGGTCGTGCCGCGCACGATCGAATCGTCGACCAGCAGCACGTTCTTGCCCTTGAACTCCACGCCCACGGTATTCAGTTTCTGGCGCACCGAGCGGCGGCGCACCGCTTGGCCGGGCATGATGAAGGTGCGCCCGATGTAGCGGTTCTTGACGAATCCCTCGCGGTAGGGCAACCCGAGCCCCTGCGCGAGCTGCAGCGCCGAAGGACGGCTCGAGTCGGGAATCGGGATCACCACGTCGATGTCGAGGTGGCGGTAGGCGCGCCGGATCTTGTCCGCCAGCTTCTCGCCCATCACCAGGCGCGCCTCGTAGACCGACGCGCCGTCGATCACCGAATCCGGCCGCGCCAGGTAGACATACTCGAAAATGCAGGGATTGAGCGAGGTGACCGGGGCACACTGCTGGCTGTGGAAGTGCCCCTCTTCGTCGATCAGCACCGCCTCGCCGGGCGCGACATCGCGCAACAGCCGAAAGCCGAGCGTGTCGAGCGCCACCGACTCCGACGCCACCATGTACTCGGTGCCGTTTCCGGTCTCCTTGTAGCCGATCACCGCCGGCCGGATGCCGAACGGGTCGCGGAATGCGAGTACGCCATAGCCGGAGATCATGGCGATGACCGCGTACGCGCCGCGGCAGCGCCGGTGCACGTTGGCCACCGCCTGGAAGATGGTCTGCGGGTCGAGCCGCAGCCTGACCGCGGTCTTCTCCAGCTCGTGCGCGAGCACGTTGAGCAGCACTTCGGAGTCGGAGTTGGTATTGATGTGCCGCAGGTCCTGCCGGAACATCTCGTCCTTCAGCTGGTCCGAATTGGTCAGGTTGCCGTTGTGCCCCAGCACGATGCCGAAAGGCGAGTTGACGTAGAACGGCTGCGACTCCGCCGAATTGAACGCCGAGCCCGCGGTCGGGTAGCGGCAATGCGCGATGCCGACGTTGCCGGGCAGCGAGCGCATGTCCCGCGTGCGGAAGACATCGCGCACCTGCCCGCCGCCCTTGTGCATGTGGAACGTCTTGCGCTCGGCGGTGACGATGCCCGCCGCGTCCTGGCCGCGATGCTGGAGGAGCAGCAACCCGTCGTAGAGCAGTTGGTTGACGGGCGAGCGCGCTACGATGCCGAGGATCCCGCACATGGGAGCCGCCTCGCGGTGACGTTAAGGATCAATGATAGCGCAAGCGCTGGCCCAGCGCGCCAGGCAGCCACGGCCGCAGCGCGAGCGCTGCGCGGCCCATCGGCGGGCCGCACACCGAGTCGTTCCACGCCGGCTGGCGCGGAACCGACGTGAGCCCGGCGACGATCGCGAACGCGAGCAGCAGCACCAGCGTGCGCGCCACGCCGAACAGGCCGCCGAGGACGTGATCGAGCTCGCCCAGGCCCGCGACCTTCACCATCTTGGCCAGGAACTGGCCCGCGAGCGTGCAGACCGCGAGGATGACGACGAAGACCACGACGAAGGCGATCACGAGCCGAAGTTCTGGCGACGGGATGGACTGCGGCAGCACCTCGCCGAGCGGCGTGCCGAAATAGTTTGCCCCGAGGAACGCGAGTACCCAGGCCGTGATCGAGATCACCTCGCGCACCAGCCCGCGCCAGGCGCCCCAGGCGATCGATGCCGCGAGCACCGCGAGCACAGCGTAGTCCAGCCAGGTCACGCTAGGACCGCTCGGTGATGCTGCCGGGCTTGAAGCCGAGCGCACGGATGCGCTTGAGCGCCTTCTCGGCGGCCTCGCGGGACGCATACGGCCCCGCCCGCACCCGCGTCACCGTGCCCCTGTCGGTCGCAACCGGCTCGGTGAAGTACGGGATTTTCGCGGCCTTCAGCTTGCCGATCACCATGCCGGGATCGGCGTAGGCGCCGACCTGAAAGACGAATTGCACGTTCGCGAGCGCCGCTTCGGCGCGCGTGCGTTCCGTTGCCGGTGGGCTGAGCGCGGCCCTGGATTCGGGCGCGGGCGAAGGCTGCACCTCCGGCTTGGCTTCAGGCGGGGCTTGCACCTTGGGTTCGGCGGCCGGCGGGGGCGCGGCCGGCGGTACGGACCTGGGCTTGAACGGCGACTCGTCCTCGCTCGGTACGCGCACGCTGACCGGCGGCCTCTCCGCGGGCTGCGGATCGAAGATCCACGGCAGGACGATCACGGCGACCAGCACCAGCGCGATCGCGCCGACGAGACGCCGGCGACCGCGCCGCTTCAGCGAATCGACGTCCTGGAGCTCAGCCATGCGGGCCGGCGCCCTGGCCGGGTGCCGAGAGGGATTGCATTACTTCGGCGACAGTAAGGAAGGATCCGAATACGACGATTTTATCATTCTCGCCTGCTTCGCCCCGCGCCGCGTCGAACGCCGCCGACGGCGTCGCGTGCAGTTGGCGCACCGCGGCCGGACTGGCCTCCAGCACGGCACGCTCGAGCGTCGCGGCGTCGGCTCCGCGCGTGCCGCCGAGCGACGCGAGATGCCAGCGCGTTACCCGCGGCGCCAGCGCGCGCGCCACGCCGACGATGTCCTTGTCCTTCAGCATGCCGAGCACCGCGAACGTCTCCGGCGAAAAGCCCGCCGCGCCCAGGTTGTCGGCGAGCACGCGTGCGGCCTCCGGATTGTGGGCGACGTCCAGCACCACCGACGGCCGTCCCGGCAGCACCTGGAAGCGCCCGGGCAGCGACACCTCGGCGAGGCCCCGGCGCACGTCCTGCATGCCGATCGGAAGCGACGAGCGTAGCGCGTCGAGCGCAGCGATCGACACGGCCGCGTTGCGCACCTGCCGCGCGCCGCGCAATGCGGGATACGCAAGCGACGTGCGCCGTCCCTCCGGCCCCCAGTAGTCCCACTGGCCGTCGAGGCTGCGGTAGCCAAAGTCGGCCCCCAGTCGCCGAAGCCGAGCCCCGCGGCGCTGCGCCTCGTCGAGGACGCTGCGTGGCGGATCAGGATCGCCGACGACGGCCGGGCGGTCCGCGCGGAAGATTCCGGCCTTTTCTCGCCCGATGTCCTCACGCGTAGCGCCGAGATACTCGGCGTGATCGATGTCCACGCCGGTCAGCACCGCGCAGTTCGCATCAAGCACGTTGACCGCGTCCAGCCGCCCGCCGAGCCCGACTTCCAGCACGAGTGCGTCCAGCCCGTGGCCCGCAAAGCACGCAAATGCACCCAGCGTGCCGAACTCGAAGTACGTCAGCGGCACTTCGCCGCGCACGGCCTCGACCGCGGCAAAGCCCTCCGCCAGCGCCTCGTCGGCAACCTCGACGCCGCCGATGCGCACGCGCTCGTTGTAGCGAATCAGGTGGGGGGAGGTATACAGGCCGACGCGCCGGCCCGACGCCCCCAGGATGCTCTCCAGCATGGCGCACACCGAGCCCTTGCCGTTCGTCCCGGCGACCGTCACCACGGGGCAGTCGAGGCGCACCGCCATTCGCGCGAGCACCTCGCGTACGCGGTCGAGGCCGAGCGCAATGGCATCCGGATGCTGGCGCTCGGTGAACGCCAACCATTGCGCGAGCGTGCGCGCGCTCACGAAGGCTGGCCGACAGCAATCCCCTGTAGCAGCGCGAGCAGCGTGGCGATCTTGTCCCGCATCTGGCGGCGATCGACAATCATGTCGACGGCGCCCTTCTCGAGCAAGAACTCGGCGCGTTGAAAGCCCTCGGGCAGCTTCTGCCGCACCGTCTGTTCGATCACGCGCGGGCCGGCGAAGCCGACCAGCGCCTTGGGCTCCGCGATGACGACGTCGCCGATCATGGCGTAGCTCGCGGAGACGCCGCCGGTCGTCGGATCGGTCAGCACGGTCAGGAACGGCAGCCGGCGGTCGGCCAGGTCCGTCAACGCGGCCGTGGTCTTCGCCATCTGCATCAGCGACAGCAACCCCTCCTGCATGCGTGCGCCGCCGCTCGCCGTGATGACGATGAAGGGCAGCTTCTGCTCGATCGCGACGCGCACGCCGCGCACGAACCGCTCGCCAAGCACCGATCCCATCGTACCGGCCATGAACTCGAATTCGTGCGCCGCGGCGACGACCCCCAGCGACTTGATCGCGCCCTGCATCACGACGATCGCCTCGGACTCTCCCGACTGCGCCTCGGCCTCCGCGAGGCGCTCGGTGTATTTCTTGGAATCGCGGAACTTCAGCGTGTCGATCGGCAGCACCTCGGCGCCGATCTCGAACTGGCCATCGGCATCGAGCAGCGAGTCCAGCCGTGCGCGCGCACCGATGCGCTGGTGAAACCCGCATTTCGGGCAGACGTTGAGGTTGCGCTCGAGATCGGTGCTGTAGAGCACCGCATCGCAGGCGGGGCACTTGGTCCAGAGGCCCTCGGGCACCGCCCGCTTCGGGCCGGAGCTGCGCTGGATCTTCGGCGGCAGGAGCTTTTGCAGCCAGCTCATGCGTCGAGTGCCTCGCGTATGGGCCGCAGCAGCGCCTTGACCCGCGCGAGCGCATGCTCGGCGCCCGCCGCCTCGATCTCCTGGATGATGCGGCTACCGATCACGACCGCATCGGCCGTCTGCGCGACGCGCCGCGCCGATTGCGCGTCGCGGATGCCAAAGCCCACGCCGATCGGCAGGCGCGTCGCGGCGCGGATCTTCGGAATGCGCGCCGCCACGTCGTCGAGGTCGAGATGCCCGGCGCCGGTCACGCCTCGCAGCGAGACGTAGTACAGGAAGCCGCCGCCAACGCGACCCACTTCCTCGATGCGGCGGTCGGTCGACGTCGGCGCAAGCAGGAAGATGGGGTCGATGCCGTTCTCCTTGGCGAGCGCGGCGAACTGCACGCACTCTTCTGGCGGGTAGTCGACGACGATCACGCCATCCACGCCGGCCTCGCGCGCCCTGCGCACGAAGTGCTCCACGCCCATGGCCTCGATGGGATTGGCGTAGCCCATCAGCACTAGTGGGGTCCGCGAATCCTGCTGCCGGAAGGCGCGCACCATGCCGAGGACATCGCCCAGGCCGACGCCGTTGCGCAAGGCGCGCTCGCCGGAGCGCTGGATGACGGGGCCGTCGGCCATCGGATCGGAGAACGGCACGCCGAGCTCGATGATGTTGGCGCCCGCCTCGACCAGCGCGTGCATCAGCGGCACGGCCATCGCCAGCGAAGGATCGCCGGCGGTGATGTAGGGGATCAGGGCCTTGCGCCCCGCCTGGTGCAGGCCGTCGAAGACTGCGCGGATGCGCGACATGTCTAGAGTTTGAGCCCCGAGCGTTCGGCAACCGTATGCATGTCCTTGTCGCCGCGCCCCGAAAGGTTGACGAGGAGGATGCGGTCCCTGGCCATGCCGGGCGCAATGCGCGCCGCGTGCGCGAGGGCGTGCGCGGATTCGAGCGCGGGAATGATGCCCTCGTTGTGGCACAGGTCGCTGAAGGCGCGTAGCGCTTCGGCATCGGTCACCGCGACGTACTCTGCGCGGCCCGCGTCCTTCAGCCACGCGTGTTCCGGGCCGACGCCGGGATAGTCCAGCCCGGCGGACACCGAATGCGTCTCGATGATCTGCCCGTTCGCGTCCTGCAGCAGGTAGGTGCGGTTGCCATGCAGCACGCCCGGCCGGCCGGCACACAGCGACGCCGCGTGCCGACCCGTCTCGAGGCCCTCGCCCGCGGCTTCGACGCCGATCAGGCGCACGCCCTCGACGTCGATGTACGGGTAGAAGATGCCCATGGCATTCGAGCCGCCGCCGACGCAGGCGATCACCGCGTCGGGCTGGCGCCCGGTGAGCTCGGGCATCTGCAGCTTGCATTCCTCGCCGATGACGGACTGGAAGTCGCGCACCATCTTGGGATAGGGATGCGGCCCGGCCACTGTACCGATGATGTAGAACGTGTTGTCGACGTTCGTCACCCAGTCGCGCATGGCTTCGTTCAGGGCGTCCTTGAGCGTGCGCGAGCCTGATTCCACGGGCACGACGCTCGCGCCCAGCAGCTTCATGCGGTAGACGTTCTGCGCCTGCCGCTTCACATCCTCCGAGCCCATGTACACGACGCACTGCATGCCGTAGCGCGCCGCCACGGTGGCCGTCGCCACGCCGTGCATGCCGGCGCCGGTCTCTGCGATGACGCGCCGCTTGCCCATGCGGCGCGCGAGCAGCGCCTGCCCGATGGTGTTGTTGATCTTGTGCGCGCCGGTATGGTTCAGGTCCTCGCGCTTGAGGAAGATCTGCGCGCCGCCGCACTCGTCGCTCAGGCTTTTCGCGTGATAGACCGGCGTCGGGCGGCCGACGTAGTGCTTCAGCTCGCGGCGGAACTCGGCGTCGAACGCCGCATCCTTGCGCGCCGCCTCGTACGCCGCGCGCAGCTCATCGAGGGCCTGGGATAGCGTCTCGGCGACGAACACGCCGCCGTACGGGCCGAAATGCCCGCTCGCATCCGGAAGATCGTAAACGGCAGGCAAGTCACACGTCCGCATTCCTGACCTCTGCAATGAAGGCGGCGATCTTCTCGGGATCCTTGATGCCTTTCGCCGACTCGACTCCACTCGACACATCCACGCCCCAGGGATGCAGGCGGCGGATCGCTTCGGCGACGTTGCCGGGCGCGAGCCCGCCCGAAAGGATGAGCGGCCGCTCGAGCCGCCGGGGAACGATCGACCAGTCGAAGCGCTCGCCGACGCCGCCGTATTCCTCGACATGGCTGTCGAGCAGCCATGCCGCCGCAGAGGAAAACGGCCGCAGGTATTCTAGCAAATCGACCCCGGCATTCGTGCCGCGCTTCACCCGGCATGCCTTGACGTACGGCACGCCGAACTGGCCGCAGAACTGCGGCGTTTCCTCGCCGTGGAA
>JBOIFE010000163.1:0-11006 GCA_050741015.1 Burkholderiales bacterium
CGTCGGCGGTGGTGGTGAATTCGCCGTCCACGGTCTCCTTCAGCATCACTTTCTTGACGACATCCTCCTCGCTGATGCCGAGGTTTTTCGCCTGCTCGGGGATCTGTTTTTCCACCAGCGGGGTGCGCACGAAGCCCGGACAGATCACGTTGGCGCGCACGCCGTGCTTCGCGCCCTCCTTGGCGACGACTTCGGCCAGGCCGATGAGGCCATGCTTTGCCGTTACATACGGCGCCTTGAGCGGCGAGGCTTCCTTGGAATGCACCGACCCCATGTAAATGACGCTGCCGCCTCGGCCCGAAGCGTACATGTGCGGCAGGCAGGCCTTGGTGGTGAGGAATGCGCCGTCCAGGTGGATCGCGAGCAGCCGCTTCCAGTCAGCGAACGGGAATTCCTCCAGCGGGTGGATGATCTGGATGCCGGCATTGCTCACCAGCACGTCGACGCCGCCCCAGGCGCGCGCGACCTCGGCGACGCCCGCGTTCACCTGCCCCTCATCGGTCACGTTCATGGCGACGCCCATCGCCGCGGCGCCGGTGGCCGAGATCTGCGCCGCCGTGGCCTTGGCCGCGTCGCGGTTCAGGTCGGCGATGGCGACCTTGCCGCCCTCGCGCGCGAACGTCAGGGAGATTTCCTTGCCGATGCCGCTCGCAGCCCCGGTGATGATGCAGACCTTGTCCTTCAGTTTCATCGGCGAGTTCCTTTTTCTTCGTCCAGGTAATCGTAAACCACGCGGCCCAAGCCGAGCGTCAGGTCGCTGAGGATGTGGGTACCGGAGATGACCTCCAGCACGGGCAGCTCGGCCACCGGCGCCAGCGCGTGGTGCGCGAGCTGCAGCGCCGCGGGACCGCTCCACGCGCCTTTGACGACCACGTCCTCCAGCGCGTAGCTGACCAGCTCGCACACGCGCGGCGTACTGTCCACGTGCGGGATGATCTTGAGCAGGTAGCCCGGCGCCATCATGGCTTCACGTACCGGTCCCGGATCGAGCGTGCGGTGCTTGTAGCCCATGGTGGCCGTGGCCACGCGCACCGGGCCGTAGTCGAGGGTGCCGAGCAGCGTGTCCTTTTCGACGCTGAGCGCGGGCGAGGCGAGCTTCTTCGGGAAGCCCCAGAGCTCCCGGCCACCCGCGATCGGCGCATCGTCGTTCAGGTACATCGAGTGCACGTAGCTGCCGCGGCGACCGTCGAGCGCGACGGGAATCACCTGGCCGGATTCCGTGTAGTCGCCGAATCCCGTGGAATCCGGCATGCGGATGAATTCGTACTGGACGATCGCTTCCTCGAACTGCAGCGGCTCCGGCACCACCTCGCGCAGCGCGCGCGGGTCGGTGCGGTAGGCGATGATCAGGTACTCGCGATTCGCGAACCGGTAGGGGCCGCGCGGATACGACGGATTGGTGAGCGGCATCGCGAAGGCGGACTTGCGAACGGCGTCGATCTTCATGGCTGGCCTCCGGCCGCGGTGGGCGCTTGATCGCGCGTCAGGTCGAACACCCGCACCCCTTCCTGCGACGAGCTTCTCGCGCGCCAGTCAGGATGCTCGAGGCTCTGGATCATGTCGGCGCGGCCCGATCGCCAGTGATCCTGCATCGAGGCACGCGAGAATTCGTAGTCCTTCGATTGCGTCTCATAGCGCTTGCGCCGGTGGATGAGGTGCACCACCGTGATCGCCTCCTCGCGGCAGACGGCGCGCAAGGCCTTGGCGCACGGGTCGTCACGCAGGTTCGCCGGCAACTTCGCCATCAGCTTGCGCGCCGAGTGCGCCAGCGCATGGCGCGCCAGCGCGTCGTTGGTATTGAGCCGTGTGCGGCTGGAATAGCGGATGTCCTTCTCGCGCTCGGCGACCGTCGGCAGGTCGATGGGCATCGGCCCCTCGGCGACGAACAGGTCGACCTGGAAGACGAGCTTCCCGCCCGCCTCCGGCTGGTCGAGCACGTACTGCAGCGGCGTATTGGAAACCAGACCGCCATCCCAATACCAGTCGCCGTCGATTTCGATCGGCGGGAATCCAGGCGGCAACGCGCCGCTCGCCATGATGTGGCGCGCGTCGAGGCGCTGCTTCGCGGTGTCGAAATAGGCGAAATTGCCGCTGCGCACATTGACCGTCCCCACCGACAGGCGCAGGGCGCCGCTATTGAGCAGGTCGAAATCCACGAGGCGATCCAGCGTGGCGCGCAGCGGCGCAGTATCGTAGTAGCTGAGGGCGGCGCTGGTGCCCGGCACCTGGAACGGTGCGGCCGGGAATCGCGGCGCGAAGAAACCGGGCAGCCCGAACAGCGCGCCGAGCAAGGCGCTGGAATCGTTCACGAGCTTGCGCAGCTCCACGCTCGGCGCGGGCGGCGACGCGATCTGGGCGAACGAGGAGGTCACCGTGTCCCAGAATTCGCGCAGCCGCGCCACGCGGCGCTCGGGCGGATTGCCGGCGATCAGCGCGGCGTTGATGGCGCCGATCGAAATGCCCGCGATCCAGTGCGGCGCCAGGCCCGCCTCGGCCAGCGCTTCGTACACGCCGGCCTGGTAGGCGCCGAGCGCCCCGCCGCCCTGCAGGACCAGCACGCGCGCTTCACCGGGCGTGCTCATCGCGGCGCCGGCCCCAGGCTGACGCGCACCAGGTCGTCGGGCCGCAGCCATCGGGCGAACGCGGCCTGCACCTGGCCCGCATCGAGCGCGAGGAAGCGGCGCGCCGCGATCGTCGGCTCGTCGAGCGGCAGGCCGAGCGCCTCGCGCTGGAGAATGCCGAGCGCGATGCTTTCGACGCTCGACTCGGCGAGCGGAATGCGGCGCAGCAGCAGCGCCTTGGCGCGCTGCAGCTCTTCGGCCGACACGGGCGCGCTCTGCATGCGCAGGATTTCCGCCGCCACCATGCCGTGCACCGTCGCCACGTTCTTCGGATCGCACGCGTACTGCACGAAATACAGGCCTCGCGTGCGGCCGAACTGCAGGTTCGACCCCACGGAATAGACCAGGCCCGCGTTCTTGCGGATATCGCGCGTGAGGCGCGTCGAATAGAACGCGCCCCCGAGCACGCTGTTGCCGAGCTCGAGCGCGTAGTAGTCGGGGCTCGAACGCACGACCCCGAGCGTCTCGCCGAGCGTCACCTGGTCCTGGACCCGGCTCGCATCGGCCACCGCGCGGATGGCCGGGGCATTGGGCGGCACCGGCGGCAGCACCGTCTCGGGCGCAGGCCCGCTCGCGGCCCAGGCGCCGAAGTACTTCTCGATGACTGCCTTCGCCCGCGCCGGGGTGACCTTGCCGATGACGACGACGGTGGTGAGGTCGGGCCGGAATGAGGCGGCGTGGTAATCGCGCACGTCCTGCAGCCGGATCGCATCGACCGTCGCCGGCAGCGCTTCGCGCAGCGTCGGATCGTGCGGCGGGAAGAGCGCAGCGCGCAGCGCCTTGCCGCTCAGGTAGCCCGGGCTGCCGAGCCGCCCGGCGACGCTTTGGGCGACCTGGCGCCTGACGATGTCGAAGGCCTCGGCGGGCAGGCGCGGATGCAGCACGTTGTCGGCGAGCAGCGCCGTGCCGCGCTCGAAATGATCGGCGAGCACCTGCAGCGAGAAATCGGTGCCGGCATTCACGTCGGCGCCGATCGCGTCGAGCGCCCGCTGGAAGGCGACCCGATCGAGTTGCTGCGTGCCGTACGGGAAAAGCTGCGCCAGGACCTCGGGCAGCCCCTCCTTGCCCGCGGGCACCTGCAGCTCGGGCCGGTTCCTGATGTGGCCGTAGACGCTCACCGTGTCGCTCACGTCCTCGGGCTGCACCACCAGCGTGATGCCGTTGGCGAGCGTGCTGACGACCGGGTGCACGGTCGAGGACGGCACGCCAAGGCGCTCGAGCGACGACGACGCCCAGTCCGGCAGCGGCGTCGGTCCGGCCTCGCCGAGCGAAATGTGCTCCTCGCCGCCGAATCCACGCGAGGCAACGGGCTTGCCCTCGCCCTGCGGGACCAGCACCGCGCTCACCGCGTGCTCGAGATCGAGATACTTGCGGGCGACGCGGTTCACGTCGTCGACCGAGACTTTCTCGATGCGCGCCAGGTCCTCATCCGGCGACTCGAGCCCGCCAACGGCGACCGCTTCCGACCACACCGTGGCGAGGCCGCCGATCGAATTCTTCTGCAGCTCGGCGCCGCTTCGCTCCTGCAGCTTGGCCGCGGCGACCAACTCCGGCGGCACGCCTTGCGTCGCGATCTTCGCCAGGATGGCGCGCATTTCCGCCTTGAGCGCCCGCGCATCACCGCCCACGGGAAACGCGGCCGCCGCGTAGGCGAGGCCCGCTTTCGGCAGCGGATCGAACGAGAATTCGGTGCCGAGCGCCTTGCCCTGCGGCACCAGCCCGTAGAGCTCGCCGCGCGGGCTCTGCAGCACGTCGACGAGCACCTCGGTCGCCGCGAAGTCCGGGCTCTCCAGGCCGGGCAGCCGCAGCGCGATCACCTGCAGGCCGTAGGGCAGGTCGCTCGCGATCCGCAGCGACTGCGGCGCAACCTGCTTCAGCTCGAACCGCGGCCGCGACGGCAGCGTCCGGGCAGGAATCGGACCGAACAGCGCTTGCACCTTCGCCAGCGTCGCCCGCAGGTCGACGTTGCCGACGACGATCAGGGTCGCGTTGTTGGGTGCGTACCAGCGGTCGTGAAAGTCCTTGAGCATCGCGGCGCTCGTCGCTTCGAACGACGGGCGCGTGCCGAGCGCGTCGTGCGCGTACGCAGAGCCCGCGAACATCGCCGCGCGCAGCCGGGTGTACAGCTGGTACCCCGGGCTCGACAGGTCCTGGGCAACCTCCTGCTCGATGGCGCCGCGCTCGCGCGCCCAGTCTGCCTGGGACGCGAGCACGTCCTTCATGCGCAGCGCCTCGATGTGCAGCGCGACGTCGAGGTCTTCGGCGGGCACGGTGTAGAAGTACTGCGTCACCGTCTGGCGCGTGTCGGCGTTGAAGTCGCCGCCCATCACGCTGCCGATGTTGGCGAGCTGGTCGGCGCTCAGCCCGGCGCTGCCGCGGAACATCATGTGCTCGAGGGCGTGCGCGGTGCCCGGAAAGCCCGCCGGCGTCTCGTCGGCGCCGACCCGGTAGTTGACGTTGGTCGAGACCACGGGCGCGAGCGTGTTGCGCACGATGACCACCCGCAGCCCGTTCGGGAGCGTCGCGCGCAAGACGCCCGGCTCGTCGGCGCGCGCGCTGGCGCCGAGCAGCCCGGCGAGTACCGCTGCGACGGCGAAGATATTCCGCGTGTTCATTGCCCCGTGCTTTCCGATAAGCCCAGCCGAAAGGCCAGGCAAGGTTGGACGCGTCGTCCAGCGTCTGGTTCACTTCCTGCAAGCGGGCGAACCGGGGCCGGCTTGATCCGGCGGGCATTTGCCCCCACTCTCTGCCCATGGACGTCGCCGCTCCCGCCTTCGAAGCAGAGGTCCTCGAGGCCTCGAACACCCTACCCGTCGTCGTGGATTTCTGGGCGCCGTGGTGCGGGCCTTGCCGCGCGCTCACGCCGATCCTGGAGAAGGTGGCGAAGGACTACGCGGGCAAGGTGAAGCTCGTGAAGGTGAATTCGGACGAGAACCAGGAGCTCTCGAGCGCGTTCAACATCCGCTCGATCCCGAACGTGATCGCGTTCAAGGGCGGCCAGGCGGTCGCGCAGTTCATGGGCGCGGTGCCCGAGTCGCAGGTGCGGGCGTTCTTCGACAAGCTCCTGCCTTCGCTCTCCGAGCTCGCGCTCGCGCAGGCCGAGGGCCTGTTCCAGGCCGGCAAGCTCGACGAAGCCGGGAAGAAGCTCGAGGAGGTGAAGTTCGACCCCGACTTCGAGGCGAGGATCGACGCGCTGAAGCAGGCCATCGCCTATGCGCGCGCGGGCAAGGACGGTCCCGGCGAGTCCGAGCTGAAGGCGAGGTTGGAAAAGGATCCCGCCGATCACGAAGGGCGCGCGGCGCTCGCCGCGCTCTACGGCGCGAAGAAGCGCTACGCCGAGGCGATGGACGAGCTCCTCGAAATCATCCGGCGCGCCAAGGACTGGAAGGACGGCGAAGCCCGGCGCCAGATCCTCGCGCTCTTCAGCCTCGCGGGCGACGACGACCTGGTCGCCGAGTACCGCAAGAAGCTCGCCCGCGCGTTGTACTAGCTACTCGACGCCTTCCACGATCCGCATGTCCCGGATCGCCGCGCCCTTGCCCAGCACGTCGAGCGCCTTCTGGTACTCAGGCCCGTCGTAGGCGGCGCGCGCCTTTTCCACGCTCGAGAACTCGACCACGACCGTGCGCTCGGCCTTGCCGGCCTCGTAGGTCTTCACCGCCACGCCGCGCACGAGAAACTTCCCGCCGTACTGCTGGATCGCCGTGCCGGCAAGCTTGGCGTAGGCCGCGAGGGCGTCGGGCTTGGAGAGGGAGTGGTACTGGACAACCATGTAGCCTTTTGGCATCACAGACTCCGCAAATGAGAAAAATGGGGACTGTCCCCATTTAGTGGCAAATGGGGACTGTCCCTAATATAATCGCACCCCTGCTGAGGAGCGCTGCGTCCCCCGCGATCCAAGGGAGTCAGGCTCAGCAAAATCAACGGCGCTCGCACCGAAACCCGGTGCGGGCGCTTGTCGTTTCAGGGCCCGCGCGAACGATGAAAGGAGCCCTGATGAACGCCCCCAAGCACTTCACCGACTACAAGGTCGCCGACCTCGCGCTCGCGGACTGGGGCCGCAAGGAAATCGCCATCGCCGAGTCCGAGATGCCGGCGCTGATGGCGATCCGCGAGGAGTACGCCGTGACGCGGCCGCTGCTCGGCGCGCGGATCACGGGGTCGCTGCACATGACGATCCAGACCGCAGTGCTGATCGACACGCTGAAGGCGCTCGGCGCCGACGTGCGCTGGGCCTCGTGCAACATCTTTTCCACCCAGGACCATGCCGCCGCGGCCGTGGCCGCCTCGGGGACGCCCGTGTTCGCGGTCAAGGGCGAGACGCTCGACGAGTACTGGGAATACACGCACCGCATCTTCGACTTCGGCGATCGGGGCCCCAACATGATCCTCGACGACGGCGGCGACGCGACGCTGCTCGTGCACCTCGGGCAAAAGGCGGAAAAGGATGCATCCGTCATTTCGAAGCCCGGCAGCGAGGAAGAGGAGTCGCTCTTCAAGGCGATCAAGAAGAAGCTCGCCGCGCACCCCGGCTGGTACTCGAAAGTCGCGAAGGAGATCCGCGGCGTCACCGAGGAGACGACCACGGGCGTGCATCGCCTGTACGAGATGGCGAAGGAAAAGCGGCTGCTCTTCCCCGGCATCAACGTCAACGACTCGGTGACCAAATCCAAGTTCGACAACCTCTACGGCTGCCGCGAGTCGCTGGTCGACGGCATCAAGCGCGCGACCGACGTCATGGTGGCGGGCAAGGTGGCGGTGGTGGCCGGCTACGGCGACGTGGGCAAGGGTTCCTCGCAGGCGCTGCGCGCGCTCTCGGCGCAGGTCTGGGTGACCGAGATCGATCCGATCTGCGCGTTGCAGGCCGCGATGGAGGGCTTTCGCGTGGTGACGATGGACTGGGCCGCGGACAAGGCCGACATCTTCGTCACGGCGACCGGCAACTACCACGTGATCAACCACGATCACATGAAGAAGATGAAGAACCAGGCGATCGTGTGCAACATCGGCCACTTCGACAACGAGATCGACGTCGCGTCGCTCTCCAGGTACAAGTGGGAGGAAATCAAGCCGCAGGTCGACCACGTCATCTTCCCCGACGGCAAGAGGATCATCCTGCTCGCCAAGGGGCGCCTGGTGAACCTCGGCTGCGCCACCGGCCATCCGTCCTACGTGATGAGCTCGTCCTTCGCCAACCAGACCATCGCGCAGATCGAGCTCTTCACCCATACCGCGAAGTACCCGGTGGGCGTCTATACGTTGCCCAAGCACCTGGACGAAAAGGTGGCGCGGCTGCAGCTGAGGAAGCTCAACGCCCAGCTGACGGAATTGACCGATCCGCAGGCCACCTACATCGGCGTGGCAAAGACCGGCCCCTACAAAAGCGACCATTACAGGTACTAGCCCATGACAGGTACTAGCCCATGCTGAGAATTCTCGTCGTCTGGCTGATCAACGCGCTGGCGTTGCTCACGGTGGCCTACGTGATGCCCTCGATCCACGTCGCAAGCATCGGCACCGCGCTCATTGCGGCCGTGGTGCTGGGCCTGGTGAACGCCATCATCCGGCCGATCCTGATCCTGCTCACGTTGCCGGCGACGCTGCTGACGCTGGGCCTGTTCATTTTCGTGATCAACGGGCTGCTGTTCTGGTTCGTCGGCACCAGCCTGCAGGGCTTCACGGTCGCGGGCTTCTGGTCGGGCTTCTTCGGCGCCATCGTCTACAGCATCGTGTCCTGGGCGCTCTCGTCGGTGCTGCTGCCCGCGCGACGCATTCACGTGCACGTGGAAAGGATCGACGAGCCATGAAAATCGCGGTGATGGGCGCGGGCGGCGTGGGCGGGTACTTCGGCGTGCGCCTCGCGCAAGCCGGCCACGACGTGTCGTTCGTCGCGCGCGGCAAACACCTCGAGGCGATGAAGTCGAAAGGGCTCACGCTGAAGAGCGCGCTCGGCGACGCGACGCTCAAGGTCAAGGCCTCGGACCAACCCGCCGAGCTGGGCGACGCCGAGGTCGTCCTGTTTGCGGTCAAGCTCTGGGACACCGAGAGCGCCGCCGAGCAGATCCGCCCGCTCGTCGCGAAGGGCGGCACCGTGATCCCCTTCCAGAATGGCGTCGAGTCGATCGAGCGCATCGGACGCGTACTCGGGCCCGAGCGCGTGATGGGCGGCGCGGCCTACATTGCCGGGCGCATCGCCGAGCCTGGCGTCATCGCGCAGACCGGCACCATGGCGCGCCTGCGCTTCGGCCCGGTGCTGCCGACGCAGAGGAAGACCGCCGAGGCCTTTCTCGCGGCCTGCCAGGGTGCGAAGGTCGACGCCGAGCTCACCGACGACAT
The DNA here is from genome assembly GCA_050741015.1 of Burkholderiales bacterium. Taxonomy (GTDB): domain Bacteria; phylum Pseudomonadota; class Gammaproteobacteria; order Burkholderiales; family SG8-39; genus JAABQT01. Next base: position 8,958 of record JBOIFE010000163.1, read on the forward strand.
TGTCAAGGTACTGTGGGAGAAGTTCGTGCTGCTGGTGGCCGTTTCGGCGACGACCACCGTGACGCGCGGCAACCTGGGCGTCGTGCGCGCCGATCCCGATTTGCGCTGGCTGCTGGAGACGGTGATGCGCGAGACCTGGGCGCTCGGCCGCAAGCGCGGCGTCAAGCTCGCCGAGGGCCTGGTCGAACAGACGATGAAGTTCGTCGAAGGTCTGCCCGCGGAAATGCGCGCCTCGATGGCCGCCGACCTCGAAGCCGGCGGCAAGCTGGAAGCGCCCTGGCTCTCCGGCGCGGTCGCGCGCATGGCGCGCGAGGCCGGCACCGATGCGACCGCCAACCGCGCGGTCTACGCGGCGCTGAAGCCGTACGAAATGGGGACAGGCACCAAATAGAGGACGTCATTGGTGCCTGTCCCCGATAACAGTTTCGAGTTCTTCCCGCCGAAGACGCCGGAGGGGAAGAGCAAGCTGCGCGCCACGTGGCAGGCGCTGGCGAAGCTCAAGCCGCGGTTTTTCTCCTGCACCTATGGTGCGGGCGGCTCGACGCGCGAGGGCACGCTCGAAACCGTGCTCGAGATCATCGGCGCGGGCCACGAGGCCGCGCCGCACATTTCCTGCGTGGCGAGCTCGAGGACGGACGTCGCGGAGCAGCTCGAGCGCTACAAGGCGCGCGGCATCCGGCACCTCGTCGCACTGCGCGGCGACCTGCCCTCGGGGCTCGCCGCCCCGGGCGAGCTCCGCTACGCAAGCGAGCTCGTCGCGTTCATCCGCGAGAAGACCGGCGACTGGTTCAGGATCGAAGTCGCCTGCTACCCCGAGTTCCACCCGCAGACGCGGAACGCCGCCGACGAGTTGACGAATTTCAAGAAGAAAGTCGACGCCGGCGCCGACGCCGCGATCACGCAGTACTTCTACAACGCCGATGCCTACTTCCGCTTCCTGGATGAAGCGCGCGCGGCGGGCATCGGCGTGCCGATCTTCCCGGGCGTGATGCCGATCGGAAACTTCTCCCAGCTCGCGCGCTTCTCGGACGCCTGCGGCGCCGAGATCCCGCGCTGGATGCGCGTCAAGCTCGAGGGCTACCGCGACGACACCGCCTCGATCCGCGCCTTCGGCCTGGACGTGGTGACCGCGCTCTGCGAAAAGCTGCTCGCCGCGGGCGCACCGGGCCTGCACTTCTACACGCTCAACCAATCCGTCCTGTCCGCCGAGATCTGGAGGCGCCTCAAGCTGTGAAGCGGCTTTTCGCCGCGTTCGCGGTGGTGGCGATCGGGCTCGCCGCGCTTGACGTCTTTGCCCTGCATGCGCTGCAGCCGCTCGAGAACCGGCTGCTCGATTCGTTCGTGCGCCGGCACGCGGCGCGGCTCGCACCCGATCCCGACGTCGTCGTCGTCAACATCGACGAGTCGAGCCTCACGCGGATGGAACCGGAGGCCGGCCGCTTTCCCTGGCCGCGCGACGTGTATGCCGTGCTGCTCCAGGGCCTGATGGCGCAGAAGCCGCGCGCCGTGGTGTTCGACATCGTGTTCGCCGAGCGCGACGTGGTGCGGCCCGACAGTGACCGCGCGTTCATCGAGGCGGCGCAGCCGCATCACAACGTCTTCTTCCCGATGGTGAAGCTCGAGCCCGAGGTCGATGCGCGCGGCGCCGCGGCGGGCGACCTCGCGCCGCTGATCGGCCTCGTGCGCCGCCCCGGCGCGGACCCGAATACCCGGTTCGCCGTCATTCCGCCGCTCGCGCTGCCGCAGGCGCTCTGGCGAGGCGGGCCGATCAACTTTCTCGAGGACGAGGACGCCGTCGGGCGGCGCTACCTGCTGCGCTCGGTCGTTGGCGGCTGGGCGCTGCCCTCGCTTCCCGCGCGCGTCGCGCTCGACCTCGGCTATCCGGTGCCCGACACCGACGATTTCATCCTCGCCTGGCGCGGCACCTCGCGTGGGCTGCCGAGCGTCGCCTTCGCCGACCTGTACGAGGATTTCCAGCGGTTGGCGCGAAAACGCCCCGCCGATGAGTTCGCCGGCAAGATCGTCGTCGTCGGCGCCGCGGCGCCGGGC
>JBOIFE010000164.1:0-4106 GCA_050741015.1 Burkholderiales bacterium
GGCGAAGCCCGAAGAACGCGCGGAGGCGCCGGCGGCGCCCGCCGCGCCCGCGCCACCGATGACCGAGACAGAGGCGAAACCAGCGGCCGAGCCCAAGCCCGAGATGCAGGCAAAGCCGACTGAAGCCCCGGCGCCCGCGGCGCCGGCAGCGACACCCGCCCCCGCGCCAATGGCGACCGGCGGCCCACCTTCGGCCACGGGCGAAACCTACGAAGTCAAGAAGGGCGACACACTCGGCGACATCGCGATCAAGTACCGATCGCAGGGGGTGTCGTTCCACCAGATGCTGATCGCGCTGCAGCGCGCGAACGAAGACGCCTTCATCCGCGGCAACATCAACCTGGTCCGCGCGGGGCGCATCCTGAACATTCCCGACTCGGGTGCCGCGGCCGCCGTGGCCCCCGAGGATGCGAGGCAGCTTGTGGTCGCGCAAAACGCGGAGTTCGACGAATACCGCAGCCGCCTGGGCACCGCGGTCGCAGCCACGCCTGCTGCCCCGATGCCCGCGGAACGCAACGCGGCGGGGTCGATCTCGCCCAAGCCGGAAGCGCCGAAGCCGGCCGCCCCGTCGGACCACCTGAAGCTCTCGCGTGCCGACGCGAAGAAGCCCGGGGCTCCCGAATCCAAGGCCGCGCGCGGCGACGACCGGGCCGCGCGCGAGCGCGCTCTCCAGGAAGAACAGTCGCGTGTCGCCGAGCTGGAAAAGAACGTCGCGGACCTGAAGAAGCTCGTAGAACTTCGCAACCAGCAACTTGCCCAGCTCGAGCAGAAGGCCGGGCCCAAGCCCGCTGTCCAGCCGCCCCAGGCTCCGAAACCGGCACCCGTCGCGCAGCCCGCGGCCGTGCCGGCTGCACCTGTAGCTCAGGCGCCCAAGCCGGCAGCCGAAGCACCAAAGCCCGCGGCCGAAGCGCCCAAGCCTCCCGCACCCGCGAAACCCAAACCGCATGCTGCTCCGCCGCCGCCGCCGCCCGAGCCCAGCCTCGTCGACGAGTTCCTGGACAACCCTGTCGCGCTTGGTGGCTTAGGCGCAGTAGTTCTCTTGCTGGTGGGATACGGCGCCTGGGCCTGGCAGCGTAAAAAAAAATCCATAAGTAAGTTCCAGGACAGCGTTTTGGGGCCCGTATCGACCGCGGCGGGCCCGGCGGGCGTCGCACCGGCTGTGGTCGCGGGTGCCGCGGGCCCCACCAGCGTGTCTCAAGGCTCCGTAAGCCAGTCCCCGGTCGGCGGCGTGGAGACCGATGACGTCGATCCGATCGCCGAGGCGGACGTCTATATGGCCTACGGCCGCGACGCCCAGGCCGAGGAAATCCTCAAAGAGTCGCTGGCGAAGGACCCGAACCGCGTTCCGGTGCTCTCCAAGCTGCTCGAGATCTACGCGAACCGGCGGGACGCTCATTCTTTCGAGCAGACCGCTCTCAAGCTCAAGGGGGCCAGCTCGAGCACCAGTCCCGAGTGGGAGAAGGCGGCCGCGCTCGGCCGCAACATTGATCCCGGCAACGGCCTGTATGGCGGCGGCGGAGCGGCACGTGCGCCCGTCGTGACTGCTGCTGCGCCAGCGCCGGCGGTCGATTTCGACATTGGCGGGGGCGGCGGGGCGAGCGCGGCCCCGGAAACTACACCCGCCCTTGACCTTGACCTCGGCGGCGCGTCGGTGCCACTCGAGGAAAAGAGCGACTTTTCGCCGGGCGGGACCCTGATCATCGACTCCCAGGAGACGAAAGCGGCCTCGGCCGGCCTGGACTTCGACCTCGGGGGCGGTGCCCCCGAGAAGCCCGCCAATACCGGCGGCGGCATGAGCTTCGAGCTGCCTGGTGCATCCGCAGCGGGCGCCGAACCGAGCGCGCCGGCGGGGTCCGCCTCGGGCGGGCTCGACTTCGACCTGAACCTTGGCGGTGGCGATGCAAAGGAGCCCGCGGCAGCGGCGCCAGCGCTCGACCTGTCTGCGATCAGCCTTGACCTCGGCACCCCCGGGGATGCTCACGCGGGGGGAGGCGGCAACGGCAATGGCGATCCGAAGTGGCAGGAGGTCGCGACCAAGCTCGACCTCGCGAAGGCCTACGAGGAGATGGGCGACAAGGACGGGGCCCGGGAACTGCTGAACGAAGTCATTCGCGAAGGCGACGCTGCCCAGCAGGGCCAGGCGCAACAGCTGCTCACCAGGCTGAGTTAGGGCGCCCGGCTCGCGGGTCGGTCGCCCCGCGCGGTATCTTTGCTGCATGAGAATCGCGCTCGCACTGGAATACGACGGCAGCCGCTTTCTGGGCTGGCAGACGCAGCCCGGCGGCGGCACGGTACAGGATGCCCTGCAGTCAGCGCTGTCGGCGATCGCCAGCGAGGCGATCGCCACGACGTGCGCTGGGCGCACCGATCGTGGCGTGCATGCGCGCCGGCAGGTGGTGCACTTCGACACCGGCGTGGCGCGGCCCGACGGCGCCTGGGTGCGCGGCGCGAACGCATTGCTGCCGGAATCGGTCGCCGTGCAATGGGCGATGCCGGTACCCCCGGATTTCCATGCGCGCTACTCGGCGCTCGCGCGCACCTACCGGTACGTGCTCGTCAATCGAAGCGTGCGCCCTGCGCTCGCCGCACGGCACGCGGGTTGGTGCCACGCGCCGCTCGACCTCGCCGCGATGCGCGAGGCGGCACGGCACCTGACCGGCGAGCACGACTTCTCGGCGTTTCGCTCCGCCGAGTGCCAGGCGAAGACCCCGGTGCGCACCGTGCATTCGCTCGACATCGAACGCGATGGCGAGCGCATCGAGTTCGTGCTTCGAGCAAACGCCTTCCTGCACCACATGGTGCGCAACATCGTCGGCACGCTCGTCTACGTTGGCCGCGGCAGGCATTCGCCCGGGTGGGCGGGAGAGCTGCTCGCCTCGCGTGACCGCGCACTCGCGGCACCGACTTTCGCCGCCGAGGGCCTGTACCTGGAGCGCGTCGAGTACGCTGCGCGCTGGGGCCTCCCCGAGGGCGCGCGCGATGCGAAGGCCGTGGCCACGCTGCCATGAGAACCCGGATCAAGATTTGCGGCATTACCCGTCCGGCCGATGCCGTCGCGGCCGCGCAGGCCGGCGCCGACGCGATCGGCCTCGTCTTCTATCCACCGAGCCCGCGGTTCCTCAGCCTGCCGAGAGCGCGCGACATACGCGACGCGCTGCCGCCGTTCGTGCCCTCCGTGGCGCTCTTCGTCAACGCGGATGCCGCGCAGGTCTCGCAGGTGATCGGGTCGGTGCATCCGGCGATGCTCCAGTTCCACGGCGAGGAGTCCCCCGAGTTCTGCGCACAATTCGGGATCCCCTACATCAAGGCCTGCCGGGTGGCGCAAGGCGTTGATTTGCTAGAATACCTGCGGCCGTTCCAGGCGGCGAGCGGGTGGCTGCTCGACGCGCATGTCGCCGAGTACGGGGGCGTCGGCGTGACCTTCGACTGGTCGCGAGTGCCCGGGCGGTTGGAGCGGCCGCTGGTGCTGTCCGGCGGGCTGACGAAGGAAAACGTGCGCGAGGCCATCCGTCGCGTCCGGCCGTGGGGGGTGGACGTGTCCACTGGCGTGGAGTCGACGAAAGGCGTCAAGGACGCCGCACGAATGGCGGCGTTCATCGCGGAGGTCAAAATTGCAGATGCATGACCTGCCTGATGCGCGCGGGCACTTCGGGCCCTACGGCGGAGTGTTCGTCGCGGAGACGCTGTCGCATGCGCTCGAGGAATTGCTCGCCGCCTACGAGGCGGCGCGGCGCGATCCCGCCTTCGACGCCGAATTCCGCGACGAGCTCAAGCACTACGTCGGCCGGCCGAGCCCCGTCTACCACGCCAAGCGCTGGTCGGCGCTCCTTGGCGGCGCGCAGATCTACTTGAAGCGCGAGGACCTCAACCACACCGGCGCGCACAAGATCAACAACACGATCGGCCAGGCCCTGCTCGCCCGGCGCATGGGCAAGGGGCGCGTCATCGCCGAGACCGGCGCCGGCATGCACGGCGTGGCGACGGCCACGGCCTGCGCCCATTTTGGTTTAGAGTGCGTCGTGTACATGGGTGAAGAGGATATCCGCCGGCAGGCGCCGAACGTGTTCAGCATGAAGTTGCTGGGGGCCGAAGTGCGGCCGGTCTCC
>JBOIFE010000165.1:0-9572 GCA_050741015.1 Burkholderiales bacterium
ACACCGAAGGGACCAAACAACTCGGCGTGCTGCTGGCATCCGGCCTGATCGTCGGCGAAAGCCTGCTGGCGGTGATCGTCGCCGCGCTGGTCGCTTTCGCCGACAAGCTGGGCTTCTCCAATCCGAAAGAACCGTTGGCGCTTGTCGGCGATTCCTTCGCGATGCCGGGACTGATCCTCGGCGGCTTCGTGTTCGCCGCGATCGTGATCGCGACCTACATGTGGGCGGCTCGCAGAGGAAAAGCCGGCGCAATATGATGCGAATGCCGGGTGATTCCGCCCGGCACCGGCATCACCGGGTTGCCGGCTCCGCGCGCAGATTGAGCCACGCCCTGATCGACGCGATTAACAGCGGGGTTGCGCCGAAGATGATGAAAACCAGGTCGCCGGGCAGGCGCAGCCATTCCAGCAGGTGCGAGCGCGGCATCGACACGTAATCGATGCTGCGCGCGTGCCAGTAGCCGTGCTGCACGACGTCCCACACCTGCAAGATGCCGCTGGGGAACAGGCTGAAAACGATCATCATGGCGAGGCCGAGGTTGCTGCCCCAGAAGGCGACCTTGACGTATTTTTCGACGCCGGGCCAGCGCGCGTCGCTGCTGGTCTGACGCAACACGAACACCATCAACGCGATCGCCAGCATGCCGAACACCCCCATCAGGGCCGCGTGGCCGTGAGTCGGCGTCATCTGCGTGCCGACCTCGTAGTAGCTGACGATCGGCAGATTGAGGAAGAAGCCGAACATGCCGGCGCCGACGAAGTTCCAGAAGCCGACCGCCATCAGGAAGTAGTACGTCCACTTGTGCGGGACCGTGACCGGCTTGCCGCCGGGCTCGCGCTCGCCGCGCGTGGTGCGCACGAAATCCCAGGCGTCCAGCGTCAGCAAGGTCAGCGGCACCACTTCAAGCACCGAGAACATCGCCGACAGCGCCATGTTGAAGCTGCTCTGGCCGGTGAAATACCAGTGGTGGCCGGTACCGATCAGGCCGCCGAAGAAATACAGGATTGCATCGAGATAGATCACGCGCAGCGCGACGTTGCGGCTGGTCAAGCCGATCTGGTAGAAGGTCACCGCGACCACGGTGGTCGCGAAGAACTCGAAGAAGCCCTCGACCCACAGGTGGATGATCCAGAAGCGCCAGGTGTCGACTACGGTGTAGTTGGTATGCGCGCCGTAGAACAGCGCCGGGATGTAGAACACCGGGATCGCCAAGGCCGAGAGCAGGAACATTTTCGCGAGCGGGCGCGCCGCGGGATCGGCCACCGCGCGTGGCCGCGCCAGCGTCCACAGGAGGGCGAACCAGGCGAGCAGGCCAACTACCAGCAGGTACTGCCAGATCCGGCCGAGCTCCAGATATTCCCAACCCTGGTTGCCGAGCCAGAACCACCAGGAGCCGAGCAGTTGCGAGATGCCGAGCCACTCGCCGAGCAAGCTGCCGCCGATCACCACCGCGAATGCGGCAAACAGCACGTGCACCCAGCCGGCCAGCCAGCGCGGCTCGGCGCTGCGCAGCGAGCGGCCCAGGAATAGCGCGGCGGCGACGTAGGCGGTCGCGATCCAGAAGATCGCCATCTGCAGATGCCAGGTGCGCGTCAGGTTGCCGGGAAATATATCTTCCAGCTGGAAACCGAAAAAGCTGCCGGGGTCGGCGCGGTAATGCGCGGTGGCACCGCCGAGCAGGGTCTGGGCGAGGAACAACAGTGCCACGACCACGAAAAATTTGACCAGCGCGCGCTGGCCGGGACCCGATTCACCGGGCAGCAGGTGCGGTTGGAGGTGCTGTCCACGACTGACCCAGCCGAGGTAATCGAACTTGCCGAACGCGAGCAGCACCGTCGCGATGCCGGCAAGCAATACGAGCAGGCTGAGCGCGCTCCACATCAGCGCGTCGGGCGTGGGCAGGTTGCCGACGCCCGGGTCGTACGGAAAGTTGTTGGTATAGGAATAGTTCTCGCCGGGACGGGCGGCCACTGACGCCCAGGCCGCCCAGGTGACGAAGGCGGTGAACTGGCGCAGCTCGGTCGGGTCGGTGATGAGGTCACGCTTCAGGCCGCCATTGCGTGACGGGTCGCGGAAGTACTCGGTCCAATAGTCGATCTGCTGGCGATAGCTTGCCGTTTGCGGGGCGGTAAAATGCAGCGTTGCAGTGGCCGCATAGTAGCGATTGGTCTTGAGCGCAACCGCCGTTTCGGCGCGGACTGCCGCCTGTTGCGAAAGAGTCAATGCAGCCACAGGCTGCCGAAATTGCTGTTGCGCGATGGCCTCGGCGGTGTCCTCCCCCATGCGATGCAGCGCCGCGGCCGAATAATCCGGACCGAGATAGGCGCCGTGGCCCCAGATGCTGCCGTTGTCCATCAGCCCGTACCTGAGAAACACCGCCTGGCCGTCGCGGATGTCGTCCCCGCTGAACAGCGCGGCGCCCTGCGCGTCCACTACCTGCGCTGGAATCGGCGGCGCATTGCGGTAGGCGAGCATCGTGATCGTGATCAGCCCGCTGAAGCCGAGCACCATCACGATCAGTACCGTGCGCAGCCACCACGGCGAAAGCGGACGGTCATTTCCGGCCGACGCTTGATCAGCAGCACTCATGACTCACCTCCTTGCCTATCGCATCGTATCGTTTCGTCAATCTGCCGTCTTGCGGGCTGGTCCTGTGGATCGCCTTCCAGCTTTGCGCCGCTACGGCTTGAGCCCGGCCGCGATGCTGCGGATCTCCTCGGGCGTGTGCTCGCCCGCGAGCGGCGTTCCCGGCATGAGGTAGCGGCCCATGGCGAGCGGACCGACGAGCACCGGCTCGAGGCCGATTTCGCGTATCAGGCCCGAGGCCACCGCGATGGCCTTGGCGTCGTCACCCGCGATCGGCATGCCCGTGCTGCCGTCCTTGCGCAGCGCGATCCCGGGCAGCCTCGAATGGCCGATGGCGTTGAAGGCGCGCACCAGGCGCGCCCCCGGCAGCAGCTCGGCCGTGGCGAGGCCGGCGCCCTTGTCGCGCGCCCAGGTCGCGATCTCGCCGTCGCGCGACGGGAACGGATTGCAGGCGTCGAGCACGAGCGCCTTGGCGGCGAGCGGGCGCGCGAACTCCTTGCCGATCTGCGGCAGCGCGCGGTAAGGCACGGCGAGCAGTACAACGTCGGCGAACGCGAGCGCCTCTTCTACGCTGCCGGCGCTCGCCAGCGGTCCGAGCCCGGCGACCAGGTCCTTCAGTTCCTCCGGATGGCGCGAGGAGAACATCACCGGGTGGCCCGCCTTCACCCACAGCCCGCCGAGCGTGCTGCCGATATGGCCGGCGCCGACCGTGGCGATCTTCAGCGGCGCGCCGGCGGCGCGGGCGAGGAGCGGCGCCGCCGCCAGCAGCGCGGTGGCGAGAAGAAATTCGCGTCTTGCGTTCATAGCGACTCCATCAGCTGGATCATGCGCCGGCGTTGGGCCGCGTCCGGCAGGCGTCCGCGCATGGCGCCGAGGTTGTCGGCCATGTGCGCGGGGTTCGAGGTGCCCGGGATGACCACGGTCACCGCCTCGTGGCCAAGCAGGAACTTGAGGAAGAACTGCGCCCAGGTCGCGGCGTCGAACTCGCGCGCCCAGTCCGGCAGCGGCTTGCCGCGCACGGCGCGGAACAAGCGCCCGCGGCCGAAGGGCAGGGCGATCATCACCGCCGCCTTGACCTCGGCGGCGAGCGGCAGGATGCGCTTCTCCACGTCGCGGTTGTCGAGCGAGTAGTCGATTTCCAGGAAGTCGGGCTTTTCACGCGCGAGCACCGCCTCGACCGCGGGGTAGTCGCCCTCGAAAGTCGAGGTGATGCCCATGTAGCGGCACTGGCCCTCGGCCTTCCAGCCGCGGAACCGCCCCAGGTCCTGGTTCGGGTCGCGCACGTTATGCAGGTACAGCAGGTCGACCTGGCGCGCGCGCAGCCGCCCGAGCGAGCCGCGCAGCTCCCCGGCGTCGGGCGCCTCCAGCTTGGTTGCGAGGAACAGCTTCTCGCGCAAGCCGCCGCGCGCCACCAGCTCGCCGACGACTTCCTCGGCGCTGCCATAGGACGAAGCGGTGTCGATCACCGTGCCACCGGCCTCGACGAGATTGCGCAGCACCCGCGCAAGCTCGGCGAGCTTCGTCTCGTCGCCGCCGACGTCGAACACGCGCGAGGTGCCGACGCCGACCGCGGGCACGCGCTCGCCCGTCTTCGGGATCGGGCGGGCGATGACCTGCGGCGTCGCGGCCATCGCCAGCGCCGGCAGCATCCCCGCCGCGCCGAGCGTAGCGGCGCGGGCCGAGAATTCCCGCCGGGTCATTTTTTTCATGGCGTCATTTTCGCGCGGCGCTCCTGCTCGCGCCCGAGCTTGATCGATAGCACGACCCAGCCCAGCGCCACGGGCACCGCGCAGGCGGCGATTGCGGCGAGCTTCAGGCCGACCGCCTGCAGGCTGTCGAACAGCCAGCCGTAGAGGGCGTCGGACCCGCGGAACACCACCACGTCGACCAGGTTCTTCGCCTTGTACTTGGCTTCGCGCGACACCACCGTATAGAACAGCTGGCGCGCGGGATTGGCGATCGCGAAGTTCATGGTGCGCTGGACGGACTGGAAAAATATCACCGCGGCCAGCCCGGGCGCCAGCGCCAGCACGGCGAAGGCGAGCACATACACCGCCGGTAGCGCCGCAGCGGAGGGCGCGGTGCCGAAACGCTTGAGCACGCGCGCGGTGAGGAAGGATTGGGTCGCCAGCGTCAGCAGGCTCACCGCGAGGTCGATGCTGGCGAAGACCCGCGTCTGCTGCGCGGCGCCCTTCACCATGCTGGAGACGATGTGCGCCTGCTGGAAGTAGAGGAACGTCCCGCCGAAGGAGAGCAGGCTCACCCACGCGGCGATGCCGAGGAGGTAGGGCGAGCGCGCCACCTCGCCGAGCGCGGCGAAGGCGCCGCCGCCGATGCGCTCCGGCCCGGCGGCGGGAGCCGGGCTCGCCGCACCCGCGGCTTTTTCCAGCCGGACGACGCACAGCACGGCGAATTCCAGCAGCACGGCGGCGACCAGCAGCAGGTTCACCGGCCCGAGCGGCACCGCGAGCCCGAGCGTGAGCGCCGGCCCGAGCAGCGCGCCGGCGGTACCGCCCGCGCCGATGAAGCCGAACAGGCGCTTGCCCTGCTCGCTGGTGAAGAGATCCGCCATGAACGACCAGAACACGACCACCGCAAAGAGGTTGAACACGCTCACCCAGACGAAGAACACGCGCGCCACCTCGAGCTTGCCGATGCCCAGCGTCAGCAGCAGCCAGAAGATCGCCAGGTTGGCGACGAAGAAGTGATAGACGATCGGGATGAAGCGCGCGCGCGGCAGGCGCGCCACCAGCGCGCCGTAGAGCGGCTGCGCCGCGAGCAGTACGAGGAACGTGGCGGTGAACAGCCAGGGCAGGTGACGCACGCCGCCCGCGATGCCCATCTGGTCGCGCAGCGGCCGCAGCACGTAGTAGCCGGCGAGCAGCGAGAAGAAGTAACTGAACGACCACAGCAGGGCGGCGAGCTCGCCCGGGGCGACCGGGACCGCGCGCTCGATCCAGCGGTGCAGGGCGGGCATGCGCCTAGGCTACAGTATCGGGGTCCCCGGAATCCGCCAGGAGCGCCCCTTGCCCGCCAGCCTAGCTTCCCGCACCGCCCTCGTCACTGGCGCCTCGCGCGGCATCGGCAAGGCCTGCGCGATCGCGCTCGCGGAGGCGGGCGCCGACGTCGCGGTGAACTATGTTTCGCGCAAGAGCGACGCCGAAGCCGTGGCTGGTGCGATTCGCAAGCTCGGCCGCAAGGCCGCGGTGCTGCAGGCCGACGTGTCGGACTCGAAGGCGGTGGCGGCGCTCGTGCGCGACGCCGAAGCCGCGCTCGGCCCGATCGACATCCTCGTCAACAACGCCGGGATCGCGGTGCGCCGGGGCCTCGACGACCTGACGGAAGAGGACTTCGACCGCACGATCCTCGTCAACCTGAAGTCCGCGTTCCTCTGCACGCAGGCGGTGCTGCCGGGCATGCGCGCGCGGAAATGGGGCCGGATCGTCAACATCTCCTCGGGCGCCGCGCGCGGCGGGGGCGTGGTCGGGCCGCACTACAACGCGTCGAAAGCCGGGATGGAAGCGCTCACGCGCGGCTACGCGGCGCGGCTCGCCACGCAAGGCGTGACGGTGAACGCGGTGTCGCCCTCGCTCATCGCGACCGACATGACCGCCGATCGCGCGGCGGAAAACGCCGCGCGCATTCCCGTCGGGCGCATGGGCACGATCGAGGAGGTCGGCATCGTCGTCGTCATGCTCGCGCAGAACGCCTACATGACGGGCCAGACCGTGCAGGTCAACGGCGGGTTGCACTTCAACTGACCACGCCAATGACCACCTTTGCCAACATCGGCGGCAACGCCTACCCGGCGAGCCTGCTTCGCTTGCTGCGATGGAAACTGGGCCTCTTCGCCGATGTGCGCGCGTCGTCGCCAAGGACCGGAGTGGCGGTGCCGGCGATGCAGAACGACGGCCGCGCGCTCCGCGGAGCGCCGAAGGAGGCGCTCACCTGGATCGGCCACGCGAGCTTCCTCGTGCAGCTCGGCGGCACGAGCGCGCTCATCGACCCGGTGATGTCGCGGCGCATCGCCGGCTTCATCCCGCGCAACATCGCGCCGGGCCTCGACTGGGCCGCGCTGCCGAAAATCGACCTTGTCCTCGTCACGCACAACCACATGGACCACATGGACGGGCCGACGCTCAAGAAATTGGGGTCAGATCCCATTTATGTCGTTCCGCGGGGCCTGGGCGCGTGGTTCGAGCGCGCGGGGATGCGGCGGGTGCTCGAGATGAATTGGTGGCAGCAGGAAGAGGTCGCGGGGATGCGCGTCACCTTCGTTCCCGCCGAGCACTGGAGCCGGCGCGGCTTGAACGACATCAACACGAGCTGGTGGGGCGGCTACGTGCTCGAAGGCGGCGGCGTGCGCGTCTACCACTCGGGCGACACCGCGTGGTTCGAGGGCTTCCAGCAGATCGGCGAGCGCTGCGGGCCGATCGACGCCGCGATGCTGCCGATCGGCGCCTACGAGCCGCGCTGGTTCATGAAGGGCCAGCACATGAATCCCGAGGACGCGGTGCGCGCGTTCGGGGCGCTGGGCGCGAAGCGCTTCGTCGCCATGCACTGGGGCACGTTCAAGCTGACCGACGAGCCCCTCAGCGAGCCGCCCGAATTCCTGCGCGAGGTGTGGGCGCGCGCGGCCCTGCCACAGGATCGATTGACGATTCCCGCAATTGGCGAGACTGTGCGGTTCTCATGAGCCCGCGACGCGTTTTCTGGACTATGGTGATTTCCTCGGCGGCGATCCTGGCGGTCACCATGGGCATCCGCCAGTCGACCGGGCTATTCGTGTCGCCGATCAATTCCGCGACCGGACTCGGGATCGTCACGATCAGCCTGGCGCTGGCCGTCGGGCAGTTTGTCTGGGGCGCGGCACAGCCGCTGTTCGGCATGCTGGCGGACCGGGTCGGCTCGTACGCGGTGATCGTGCTGGGCGCGCTGATGCTCGCGCTCGGCATGGCGATCACGCCACTCATGCATTCGGGCACCGGGCTGATCCTGGCGATGGGTGTGGTCACCGCGGCGGGCGCGGGCGCGGGGAGCTTCTCGACGCTCATTGGGGCCGCCGCGCAGCGCCTGCCGGCCGAGCGGCGCTCAGCCGCCTCGGGGTTCATCAATGCCGGCGGCTCCTTCGGGCAGTTCGTGTTCGCGCCGGTGGCGCAGGCGCTGATCAACGCCTTCGGCTGGATCAACGCCATGCTCGCGCTGGCCGCGGCGACGCTCTCCACCATCGCGCTCGCGCTGCCGCTGCGCGAGAAGGCGCACCTGGCCGCGGCGCGCGCGGCGTCGCAGTCCGCCGGCATGACGCTCGGCAAGCAGGCGCGCATCGCCTTCGCGGACCGCAGCTACCTCTGCCTGCACGCGGGATTCTTCACCTGCGGCTTTCACATCGCGTTCCTCGTGACCCACCTGCCCGGCGAAGTGGGGCTTTGCGGGCTTTCGGCCACCGTGGCGGCGAACTCGATCGCCATCATCGGCCTGGGGAACATCTTCGGCAGCATCGGCGCCGGCTGGCTGGGGCAGGTCAGGCGCATGAAGATGATCCTGACGTGGATGTACGCCTCGCGCGCCCTCGCGGTGGCGCTTTACCTGATGGCGCCGAAGACGCCGCTGACGTTCTACGTCTTCGCCGGGGTGCTCGGCATCACCTGGCTTGCCACGGTGCCGCCGACCGCGGGCCTGGTCGGCAAGCTGTTCGGTCCGCGCTATCTCGCCACGCTGTTCGGCCTGACGCTGCTCACGCACCAGATCGGCGGCTTCTTCGGCGCCTGGCTCGGCGGCATCGCGGTCGCGCGCAGCGGCAGCTACGCCTGGATGTGGTACGCGGACATCGCGCTCGCCAGCTTCGCCGCGCTGATCAACCTGCCGATCCGCGAGGCGCACCCCAAGCTCGCCGCCGCGGCGGCCTAAATAGGGACAGTCCCCATTTACATTGGCGGTACCTGGCCGTCCAGCCCGACGTAGACGCGCGGCGCGAAGAGGCCGCCCTCGGGCTGGCGCCGGGCGACGATGAAGACCGAGGCGCCGGGCTTGAGCACGGCACGGTCGGCAGGCGTGAATTTCACGACGGTGGCGCTCGCGGGCACGAAAACTTTCTTTTCCCCGCCCTTGTACTGAACCGTCAGGATCCGGTCATCGCCCATGCGCGTGATCGCAGCCACGTTCGCGTTGGTCATCTTGCTTTCGGGCCGCAGGTCCCAGTCGAAGTGCCCTTCGGCAGTGCCGCGCATGGATTCGGTAAAAATGTGCACTTCCAGCGCGACCAGCGCGCCGTCGCGCTCGCCGACGGTGGTGGTGCCGATGTACCCGCCGCTCGCGATGTCGGCCATGCTTGCTCGCGCGATTCCCATGACCGAGTAGTCGTTCGCGAGCTTTACGGGCACGGTCTCGCCGCCGCGCGCCTTCACGGTCATGGCCGTGCCGTCCAGCGTTTCCACCACGCCTCGGATCTTCTGCGGCGGACTGGCCGGCGCCTGCGCGACGGCGGTGCCGGTAGCGGCGGCGAGCAGCAGGGCAGCGAGGGTACGAATCATGGGGTTGCCTCTTGAACGGGTAATACGGCGCAAACGTCCGCGGGGCGGCGCGTATTCCCCAATGGCGCCCGTCTAAATAGGGACTGTCCCTATTTCTTTGCTATTTCTTTGGCAGTTGCAACCGCGGAAGAACCGGAGAACAATCGGACGCCGCGCTGGGCGCGGGAGTTGCCTGGGTCGGGGGAGGGGCCGCCATGGATAGCACGGCGTTGAGCGTCGCCGCGGCCGCGCAGGCGATCCGCGAGGGCACGCTGAGCGCCGAGCGCTACGCCGAGGCGCTGCTGGAGCGTTGCGCCGCGCACGCAGGCCTGAACGCCTTCATCACGCTGGACGCGGACGTTCAGGCCTGCGTGCGCGGCGCAACGCTCCAGCAGCGCCTCGGCGTAGCGCTCGGCGCTCAGCGTGCCCTCGCGGATCGCCTGCGCGGCCGCGGCGACGCTCAACGCCGTGCTATCC
>JBOIFE010000166.1:0-11641 GCA_050741015.1 Burkholderiales bacterium
AACTTCAACGTCATCCGGCGCATCAACGAGCAGGGCATCACCGTGTTCCTGGTCGAGCAGAACGTGCGCCAGACGCTCGCCATCGCCCACCACGGCTACGTACTGCAGCAGGGCCGGGTGGTGGCCGCCGGCAGCGCGCAGGAACTCGCGCGCGACACGGTGGTGCACCGGGCCTACTTCGGATCGCGCTAGCGCTGTGCGAACGGCGGCACCGGGTACACCGGCTTCGCGGTCGCGACCGCCGGCGGGTAGACCACTTCCAGCCCGTTCGGCAGGGTCTGCATGATCGCGAACTCGTTCTTGTACTGCTTGCCGGTCTCGTCGATCTCGTACTCGCCGCAGGCGGTGACGATCTTGCCCGAGAGCTTGAGCGCCGCTGCTTTCAGCTTGGCCGCATCCAGCGAGTCGGCGGTCTTGATGATCTGCTCGGTGATCACGCCTGCGCCGTACGCGAGGATGGTCTGGAAATCCGCCCCGTACTGCGCGTTTGGGAACAGCCTTTGATACGCGGCGACCATCTGTGCGCGATTCAGCCCGTGCGTCACCTTCCAGTTGATCTTGTCGTTGAGCAAGGTCTGGCTGAACACGTAGTAGCCGTCCTTGCCCGCCTGCTGCAGAAACTGCGGCTGCGAGCCGTACACCAGGTACACCGCCTTGAAGTCCGCGTTGGTCTCGCGGATCTGGCGCGCGATGGTCATCTGGTCGCCTTCGTACGCGGTCGGGTAGAACGCTTCCGCGCCGCTCGCCTTGGCCTTCTGGATCAGGATGTTGAAGTCCTTGGTGCCCTTGGCGAACTTCTCGTCCATCGTCACCTGCATGCCGAGCTGCTTGGCGAGATCGATGGCGCCCTGAGTGAGCGCGGCCGGAAACGGCTCATCGACGTAGGCGAAGGCGATCTTCTTCACGCCCATGCTGTGCAGCGCGCGCACCGCCGGCTGGCCGAGCAGGGTGCCGGCGATCTGCGTTGCCGAGACGATGTATTTGTAGCCCTGCTTGTAGATCGAGTCGGCGGAAGCCGACCAGATCACCATGAACTTGCCGTTGGTCTCGGTGGTGTTCGCCGCTGCCGCGGTCAGCGTCGAGCCGAACGGCCCGAACACGAGGTCGACCTTCTCGTCCTTGATCAGGGTCTCGTAGACGCGCGGGACCAGCTGCTTGTCGCTGCGATCGTCCAGGATCACCAGCTCGACCTTGCGCTTCGCGCCGCCGAGCTCGATGCCGCCGCGGCTGTTGACGTCGTCGACCCAGATTTGCGCACCGCGATGGCCCGATTGCGCGGCGAGCGCAAACGTGCCGGTCGAGGAAACCGTCATGCCGATGCGGATCGGCTTGTCCTCGGCGGCCGCGCCGCCGGCGATGGCGAAGAGCGCCGGCGCGACGAGCGCCAGCAGTGCGTTTCTACGATGCATGGTTTGCCTCCTCCTGGAAAGCTTCAGCGTACGATGATACTCAGACGTCGATGCGGTAATCCACCCATTCTGCGATCAGATTCCTCAGGTCGGCGTCCCGGGCGAAATCGCCCGACGCACCGTCGACCTTGTTCCGGCCCAGTTCCAGCACGTAGACGTGGTCGGCCACGCGCACGCACTGGCGCACGTTCTGGTCCACCAATAGCACGGTAATGCCCTGCCGGGGCAGCCCGTGGATGAACTCGTAGATCTCCGCGGCGAGCTTGGGCGCGATCATCGCGGTCGGTTCGTCGAGCAGCACGGCGCGAGGCTTCAGTGCCAGCGCCCGGCCGAGCTCGAGGAAGCGCTGTTGCCCGCCGCTCATCGCGCCGGCGGCCTGCGTGCGCCGGTCCTTCAGGATCGGGAACTGCGCGTAGGTGCGCTCCAGCGCCTCGGCGACGCGCGCCTTGTCGCGCCGGAACGACCAGCAGGCAAGCCGCAGGTTGTCCTCGACCGAAAGCTCGTTAAACAGGCTCCGGTTCTGCGGCACCAGCGAGATGCCGCGCTCGATGAAGCGCCAGGGCGGCACGCCGGTGACCACTTCGCCGTCGATCAGTACGTCGCCGACCACCGGTGTGAGCAGCCCGTATAGGGTGCGCAGCGCCGTCGATTTGCCGGCGCCGTTTGGCCCGATCACGCCGGTGATCTTCCCGGGTCGCACCGCCATCGACAACCCCTGCAGGATGCGGATGTCGCCGTGGTAGGCCACGTCGACCTTGCGCAGCTCGAGCACCGGCGTCTCAGTTGCCAAGGTAAGCCTCCACCACGGCGGGGTTGCCGCGGATCTCGTCCACGCTGCCCATGGCGATGACGCGGCCCTCGTTCAGCGCCGCGACGCGGCGCGAGAGCCGGTAGATCGATGTCAGGTCGTGGCTGATCAGCAGCACCGTCTTACCGCCCGCGGCCATCGCCTCGATGCGCTCGATCATGAACTTGCACAGCGTGGGATGCACCCCGGCGAAAGGCTCGTCCAGCATCACCACCTTCGGGTCGGGCATCAGCATGCGCGCCATCTCCAGAAGCTTCTGCTGCCCGCCGGAAAGCTCCTCGGCGAAATTGTGCCGCAGCTCGATCAGATTCATGTGCTCGAGCGTGCTCTCGGCGCGCTCGATCAGCGCCGGGTCGGCCTCGCCGCGATCGAGCACCGGCACCAGCAGGTTGTCGATGAGCGACATCTTGCGGAATACGCGCGGGATCTGGAAGGTACGCCCGACGCCCTGGTGCGCGATTTCGTGCGGCGCCAAATCGGTGGTGTCCCTGCCGCCGATCATCACCCGGCCTTCGTCGGGGCGATAGATGCCGCAGATGCAGTTCATCAGCGTGGTTTTGCCGGCGCCGTTGACGCCGATGATGCCGAGCACTTCCGCGGGTTGCGCCTCGAGCTCGATGCCGTCGAGCGCGGTGAGGCCGCCGAAGCGCTTTCTCAGGCCGTGGACCGCGATTGCGGCACTCATCGCTGCGCCCTCCAGCCCAATAGGCCGGTGGGCCGGATCAGGATCACCGCTACTAGGATGCCGAAGCCGACGATCGGCGCCATCGCCTGCGGCAGGAACACCGTGGCGAGCTGCTCGGCGAGGCCGTAGAGGATGCCCGCGAGGAGAGCCCCGACCGGATTGCCCAGGCCGCCGAGCACCACCACGATGAAGCCGATGATCGAGTACTCGGTGCCCGAGAACGGGTTGAAGGCCGGGAAAACGAGCGCCACCAGCACGCCGGTGACGCCGGCGATGGCCGAAGCGAGCGCAAAGGCGAACGCCGAAAGCTTGACCACGTCGACGCCGACGATCTTGATCGCCTCGGGGTTCATGATCGTCGCGCGCAGGGCCTTGCCGGGCAGGGTCCGGAACAGGAACCAGGTGAGCGCCGTGGCGAGCACAACGACGATGCCGAAAGCGACGATGCGCGCGGTGGGGACGTAGATCGGTCCGACCTTCATCGCGATCGGGGTAAAGGAGTAGTCGATCGAGCGCGAATCGGCGTCGAAGATGAGCAGCATCACCGCGGCGAGCGCGAGCGACACGCCGTACATCATCAGGAACGACATGATCTCGGGGTCGTCGCTCTTTTGCAGGCGCGGCAGCAGCAGGTAGTACGCGCCCCAGCCCATGGCGAAGAACGACAGCGCCGCCACCGGCAGCGAGTACAGCGGCGCGAGGCCGAGGTTGCTGAACAGTGCGTAGGCGAGGAACGAGCCGCCGATGACGAATTCGCCGTGCGCGAAGTTGACGATGCGCAGCACGCCGTAGAGCAGCGTCAGGCTCATGCCGATCAGCGCGTAGATACCCCCGACGATGAAGCCGTTGATGATGCCGTTGAGAACCAGGATCTCCACGCGCGTCCTAGGGGATGTAGCGGCGCCACTCGGGGCGCCGGCGCAGCACCGTGCCGACGATGCCGCGCGGCAGGAACAGCACCAGCAGCACCGTGGCGACGCCGAGGATGAGGAGGTTCAGCAGCGGGAACCGGCGCCAGATCAGCTCGTCGAGCCACACCATGACGATCGAGCCGACGATCGGCCCGGTGACCGTGCCGAGGCCCCCGGCGACGGCGTAGATCACCGTCTTCGCAGTGGTGAGTGTATTAAACGCGGTCTCGGTGTCGACCACGTTCGTGTACCAGGCCTCGACCCCGCCGCAGAGCGCCGGGAAGAACGCCGCGATCAGCCAGCCGTAGAGGCGCACGCGCGTCACGTTGACGCCCATCATGTCGGCAGCCTCGGCGTCGTCGCGCACTGCGCGCAGCGCCTTGCCCAGGCGCGAGCGCGACAGCCACAGGACGACGCCGAGCGCGAGCAGCATCACCGCCATCATCACGTAGAAAGAGTGCACCGGCTCGGCGCGGCTGCCAAGCTGGAGGCCGAAGGAGCCGCCCGTGATGTTCTCGGGCATGTTGGAGATCACGAGGCGGCAGATGCCGGCGAGCGCGAGGCTGACGATGGCGAAATAAATGCCGGAGAGCCGCAGCGTCGGTGCGAACAGCAACCCGAGGATCACGCCGGCCAGGCCGGAGAAGGGCAGCGCGAGCAGCACAGGGAAGCCGAGGCTCTTCACCAGGATCGCAATGGTGAAGGCGCCCACGCCGTAGAAGGCGACGAAGCCGAACGGCATGTAGCCCGAGAAGCCGGCGGCGACGTTGAACGCCGAGGCCATCGTGATCCACAGCATCAGGTAGAAGTGGAACGCGATGTTGAGGTCGAGCACCGGGACGAACAGGAAATAGATGCACACGATGCCACCGATGATCGCGGCGAGCGTGTAGTAGATCCGGTCGGCCGAGGCGCGCTCCGAGGATCGCGCCGCGCCAGACGGCTCAGGCGGCATGGGCGAGCTTGGGGCGCAGCTTGGGGTAGCCAGTGTCTTCCTGGTAGGCCTTGCCAATCTCGAGGATCACGCGCTCGGCGAACGGCTTGCCGAGGATCTGGACGCTGAGCGGCAGGCCCTCGTGCAGCCCGGCGGGCATGGCGAGCCCGCACAGGCCGAGATAGTTCCAGGGGCGCGTGAGGTGACCGGGCATTGGCGCCTGCTCCTCGATCTCGTCCACCGGCGGCGCGGGCAACGCGAGCGTGGGCAGGAGGATCGCATCAAATGGGCGGAACCACGCCGCGAACACGCGGCGGCGCGCCGCCATCACGCGCAGCGTCTCGGCGTATTCGCCCGGCGCGAGCTTGGCCGCGCCACGCACGCGCTCGCGCACGGCGGGGCCGATCGGCTGCTTCTCGTCCTCGATGTAGGCGCGGTGCAGCGCGTAGGCCTCGGAAGCGATGATCGTGCCGCCGGGCTTGGAGAGCTCGAACGCCCAGTCGGGCAGGCGCACCGGCACTATTTTCGCGCCGAGGCGCTCGAGGCGCTTTGCCGCGTCCTGCCAGGCTGCAACCACCGCCGTGTGCATGAACGAGGGCAGCTGCTTTGGGTCGGGCAGGGCGATGCGGAACCGGTCGAGCCGGCCCGCTTCGAGCCGTTCGGGCAGGTCGAGCGGCGGCTGCCCCAGCGTGGTCGGGTCGCGCTCGTCCGGGCCGGCGAGCACGCGAAGGAGTTCCGCGCAGTCGTCCACCGAGCGCCCGAGCGGCCCGATGGAATCGAGCGTCCAGCTGAGGAGCGCCGTGCCGTGCAGGCTGATGCGGCCGAAGGTGACCTTCAGGCCCACCAGCCCGTTGAAGCCGGCGGGGATGCGCACCGAGCCGCCGGTGTCGCTGCCGATGCCGATCGGCGCCAGGCCCGCGGCGACCGCGACCCCGGTGCCGCTCGAGGAACCGCCCGGCACGCGATGGCGCGTCAGGTCCCAGGGATTCCGGGGCGTGCCCATGAGCGGGTTGGTGCCCCAGCCGCCGAAGGCAAATTCGACCATGTGCGTCTTGCCCAGCGGAATCATGCCGGCGGCGAGCAGGCGCTCTACGGTGGCGCAGGTGGTGTCGGCGACTCGCCCGGCCCACATTTTCGAGCCCACGGTGCCGGCCCGCCCGGCGATGTCGCACAGGTCCTTCAGGCCGATCGGCAGCCCGTGCAGCGGTCCGAGCGGGAGACTCGCCTTTCGCGCCACATCGGCGGCGTCCGCGAGCGCGCGCGCCTCGCCGGCGTAGACCTCGACGAAGGCGTGCAGCTTGTCGTTCAGCTTGTCGATGCGCGCGAGGTGGGCGTCGATGATGTCGCGGCTCGAGGACTCGCCGCTTTGCAGGAGCGCCGCCTGCTCTTGGAGCGTGAGGTCGGTGAGTTCGATGGCGGTTCCCTCTGAAGAGAGCGGCATGTTCGCTTCGACGCGCCCGGGCTGTCAACGCGCTTTCGCCGCGCATAGTTGATGCGCTGGGTGCGCCGCCGATTATTCGGCCATGGCCCCGGGCCGCGTGATCTGCGGCGACAAGGTCGCGCACGAAGGCGTCGTCACCGTACCGACCGAATGGCGAGAGATGGTTCGATCGCAGCGCGGATGCGGCGCGTGCGGTGCAGCAGCTCCTCCCACATCCCCTCGGTGTCCTTGCGGAAGATCACCTCGGGGTCGGCGTCGAGCACGTGCCAAAGGCCGCGCTCGACCTCCTCCAGCAGCTCGCCCGGCTGCCATTCGACGTAGCCGACGTAGTAGCGCGCCGCGTTCGGCGTGGTCTCGATGATGTGGTCGATCGTGTCGGCATGGAAAGCCATGTACAGGTGGCTCATCATCGTCACCGAATCCTTGCCCGGGATCGCCTCGGCCCTGACCAGGCACACGAGCGCGGTGCGTTTGAACGGCCCGCCGTAGTACACCGGCTCGACGACCTTCTTCGAGGGCTCGTGCTCCGGAAACAGGCTCGCGAGCGAGCGCCGCGTCGGCCGGTTGAGGATCACGCCGACGTGGCCGCCGCCCGGCCTCGGCGCGGCGAGGATCACGGTCTGCCGGTAGTCGAGGTCGCCGAACAGCGGATGCGCGACCAGCAGGACCGCTTCGCTATCCAGCCCCTGCGCCTGCGCGGCGCCGGGCCCGGTCGCGGCGCACAACAGCGCCAGGGCGGAAACAAAACTCCGCAAGGCCTTCACGGCTAGACGTGCGGCCCGGCCGCCTTCGCGACCAGCTCCCTCCACAGCGAGTCGGGGTCGTTTCGAAACAGCAGCGCCTCGTCCGCCGGAAGCACGTACCACGCGTCGCGCCCGAGCTCGTCCTCGAGCTGCCCCGGGGACCAGGCGGCGAAACCCGCATACAGGCGGAAGCGCGACTTCGGCTGCGAAAGCAGCGCGTCGATGTTCTTCGGGTGCATCGTGAGGTAGACGTCCTTCATGACGTGGAACGCCGCCGCCGCCGGCGGCTGGTCCGCCTCGAACAGCGCGATCAGGCTCTCGGGCAGCACGGGCCCGCCGAACCAGACCGGCCGGCCCTGCTGCACGGTATCGGTCGGGCGGTTCAGGATCACGCCGAGCGTGGAGCCGTCCTTGCGCTGCGTCACCAGCAGCACGGTGCGCACGAAGTTCGGGTCATCGAGCTCGGGCCGCGCCACGAGCAGCACGCTGTTCGGCCGCTCGGCTTGCTGCGCCGCGGCGGGAAAGCACGCCGCGAGCAGGGCGAGGGCGAGGAGGAGGCGGGAGGCCCGCATGGCGTGATGCTAACGCCGACTCAGGGGTTTCGGCGCAAATCCGCCGCGAGCTCCCGCCCGTAGAGCCAGGCGCTCTGGCGCAGCGGGTCTCCAGCCGCGAGCTCGGCGTCGCGCCGGGCCTGGTCGGGACCGTCGGGCAGGTGGTTGCGGATTTCTCGGCCGCGGCTCATGAGCTGCACCTCGCTCGTGCGCGGGCGGCGGATGCGCTCGTAGCGCTGCAGCGCCAGCGGCGCCGTGGTGGCGTCGGCTTCCCTGAGGCACTCTGCGAGCACGAGCGCGTCCTCGAGCGCCTGCGCCGCGCCTTGCGCGAAAAAAGGCAGCATCGCGTGCGCGGCGTCGCCGAGCAGCGTGACGCGGCCCGCGGTCCAGCGCTCGAGCGGATCGCGGTCGAACATCGCCCAGCGGCGCGTGCTCGCGGCGCTGGCGATGAGCTGGCGCACGCGCGCGTCCCAGCCCTCGAACTCGGCGAGCACGTCGGGGATCTCGCCCGCGGCGGTCCAGGACTCGGTGCGCCAGTCCCCGGCGGGCACGATGGCGACCACGTTGACGAGCCGGCCGCCCGAGATCGGGTAGTGCACGAAGTGGCGGCCGGGGCCCAGCCAGAGCGTCTGCACGGGGCGCAGCGACATTTCGGGCGCCTGCGCCGCGGGCACGAGGCAGCGAAAGGCGCACAGGCCCGAGAATCTTGCCTCGACGTTGGGCGCGATCGCCTTGCGCACGGCCGAGTGGATGCCGTCGGCGCCGATCGCGACGTCGGCCGAGGCCGAGGCCAGGCGGCCGGCGGTATCGGCGAAGACGAGCTCGACCTCGCGCTCGCCCTGGCGCAGGGAAACGAGTCGGCGGTCGAGGACGAGCTGCGCCTGCGGCAGCGCCTCACGAAACATCGCGAGCAGGTCGCCGCGGTGCGCGACATAGCAGGGCGCGCCATACCGCCGCTCGCACTCCTCGCCCATCGGCTGCGTGGAGAGCACGCGCCCGTCCTCCCAACGGCGAAACTCCCAGGCCGCTTCCAGCCGCACGGCAAAGGCGCCCAGGCGCGAAGCGAGGCCGAGCTTCGCGAGCGGCCGCACCATGTTGGGCGAAACCACGATCCCCGCGCCGACTTCGCGCAGCTCCGTCAACTGCTCGTAGACGGTCGCCTCGATTCCTGCCTCGCGCAGGAAGAGCGCCGCGGCGAGCCCGCCCAGGCCGCCGCCGACGATCGCGACGCGCAAGGCTATTGCTTCTCCTTCCACCAGCCGCCGCCGAGCGCCTGAAGCAGCGCCGCGGAGTCCGCATAGCGATCGGCGCTCGCGCGCGTCTGGTCGAGCTGCGCGCGCCGGTACTGGCGCGACGCCTCCAGAAGCGCAGTGCGACTGATCCCGCCCGCGTCGTAGCGCGCCTGCGCCACGTCGCGATAGCGTCGCGCGCGCCCCTCGGCGTCGTCGCGCTCGTCGAGGCGCGCGGCGTCGGCGTCGAGCGCGCGCAGGGCGTCGGCCACGTTCTGCAGGCCGAGGAGCACCGCCTCCTTGTAGCCGGCCGCTGCCTGGTCGTAGGCGGCAACCGCGGCGCGGCGCTTCGCCTGCAGCTCGCCGCTGTTGAACAGGGGCTGCACCAGCGATGCCCCGAGCAGGTAGAAGCCGGTGCCGCTGCCGAAGAGGTCGCCCCCATTCGAGGCGAGCGACCCGCCCTGCGCCGAGAGCGTGATCTGCGGATACAGGTGCGCGGTCGCGACGCCGACCTGCGCGCCCGCCTGCTCGAGCAGCGCCTCCGCGGCGCGGATGTCGGGCCGTTGGCGCGCGAGCTCGGACGGAAGGCTGAGCGGCAGCTCCTGCGGCAGCTGGAGCTCCGCGAGGCGGAATTCCGGCAGCCCGGGCGTGCCCGGCGCGACGCCGACGTAGACCGCGAGGCGGTGGCGCAGGCGTTCGAGGTCGCGCTTCATGTCCGGCAGCGCGGCGCGCGCGTCGGCGAGGTCGCGTTGCTCGGCAAGCAGCTCGCCGAGCGCGATGCCGCCGAGTTGCTCGCGGTGCCCGGCGATCGCCACGCGCTCGGTCTGCAGCGCAACGATTTCCTCGGTCGCCGCGATCTGCTCGCGCAGCGCAGCCTCGCGGATCGCGGTGGTGACGACGTTGCCGGCGAGCATGAGGCGCGTGGCCTCGAGCTCGTAGCCCTCGTAGTCGATCTTCGCGCGCAGGCCTTCGAGCTCGCGCCGCGTGCCGCCGGCGAAGTCGAAGGTGTAGGACACGCTGATCGTGGCGAGGAAAAGATCGAGCGGCATCGCCACGGGGAGCGCATGCACGCCGAGCGA
Source organism: Burkholderiales bacterium (assembly GCA_050741015.1). Classification (GTDB taxonomy): domain Bacteria; phylum Pseudomonadota; class Gammaproteobacteria; order Burkholderiales; family SG8-39; genus JAABQT01. The sequence goes on from JBOIFE010000166.1 coordinate 9,791, forward strand.
TTCCGGTTGCACGTCCGCGCGGTAGGCCGATAGATGCGCGTCGACGCGCGGGCCCGTGCCGCCTTCGCGTGCGCTCAGCGACTCGCTCGCCTCGCGCAACCGCGCCTGCGCGCGCTCGAGCGAGGGGTTCTCGGCGAGCGCCCGGCGCACCAGGCCATCGAGCGCGGGCGAGCGGAAAAGCGTCCACCACTCGGCCGGGATGTCCTTGCCGGGCGCGAGGCGCGCATCGCGCACCGGCGTCGTGGTGTACTGCGCGGGCACGGCAAGCTCGGGCGGGCGCACCGGCTCGCCGCCGCCGCAGGCGGCGAGGGCGGCGGGGAGGAGGGCGAGGAGCGCGCGCTTCATGCTAGTCGAGCGTGCGGCGATAGAAGATCGTGGCGACGGCCATCATCGCAATGGTGAACACGAGCAGCGGCCAGGTGCTCGGCCACAGGTCGGCCCAGCCGTTGCCCTTCAGCAGGATGCCGCGCACGAGCGGCATGAAGTACGTCGCGGGCAGGAGTTTGCCGATCCACTGTGCCCACACCGGCATGCCGCGGAACGGGAACATGAACCCCGAGAGGAGCACCGTGGGCAGGAAGTAGAAGACCGTCAGCTGGATCGCCTGCAGCTGGTTCTGCGCGAGCGAGGAGAAGGTGATGCCGACGGTCAGGTTGGCGGCGATGAACAGCAGCGCCACGGCGTAGAGCGCGACGAGGCTGCCGACGAAGGGCACGCGGAAGAGATACAGCGCCGCGAGCAGGATGATCGTCGCCTGCACCAGGCCGATGAAGATGTAGGGCACGATCTTGCCGGTCATCACCTCGATCGGCTGCACCGGCATCGCGAGCAGGTTCTCCATCGTGCCGCGCTCACGCTCGCGGGTCACGGCGAGGCCGGTCATCATCACCATCGTCATCGTGAGGATGACGCCCATCAGGCCCGGCACCACGCTCTGCTGGGTGTCGCCCTCGGGGTTGTAGAGCCTGTGCACGCGTACCTCGAAGGGCGGTGGGGTGCCGGCCAGGTGCGCGAGCGGGCCGCGCAAGTCCGCTCGCGCGACCGAATCGACCAGCTCGCGCACCGAGGCGAGGCCCGCGCCCCCGGCGCTGGGATCGGTCGCATCGGCCTCGACCAGCAGCGCGGGCCGCTCGCCGCGCAGCAGCCGCCGCGTGAAATCGGGCGGAACGCTGAGCACGAACTGGACTTCCCCGCGCGCGAGCGCCTCGCGCGCCTCGGCCTCGCTCGCCGCTACGCGCACGAAATCGAAGTACCCGCTCGTCCTCATCGCCGCGAGGTAGCTGCGCGTGAATTCGCTCTGGTCGCCAAGCACCACCGCGGTCGGCAGGTGGCGTGGGTCGGTATTGATGGCGTAGCCGAACAGGAGGATCTGGATGATCGGGATGCCGATCACCATGCCGAAGGTGATGCGGTCGCGCCGCAGCTGCAGGAACTCCTTCAGCACGATTCCCCACCAGCGCGTGAGCGAGAAGGCGTTCACTGCCGGGTCCCGTAGTTGTCGGTGGCCTGCTCGGTGAGGTGGATGAACACGTCTTCGAGGCCCGTCGCCGTCGGCCGGGCGCGGCAGCCCGTATCGCCCTCGACGCGCCGGATCGTCGCCTCGAGCGCGGCGGCGTCGCTGCCCGTCACGTGCAGCGTCGCGCCGAAGGCGGCGACCTGCTCGACGCCCGGCTCGCTGCGAAGGCGCACCGCGATTGCGCTGAGGTCCTCGCCCGCGATTTCCCAGGTCGTCAGTCCCTGATGCTCGACTATATCGGCGGCACTGCCCTGCGCCAGCAGCCGGCCGTAGGCGAGGTAGGCGAGCCGGTGGCAGCGCTCGGCCTCGTCCATGTAGTGCGTGCTGACCAGCAC
>JBOIFE010000167.1:0-2441 GCA_050741015.1 Burkholderiales bacterium
CCCCAGGCGCGCGGCGATGCGGTCCGCGGCGCGCAGCGTCAGCCACGCCACCAGGCAGACCACGCCGATGCAGGCCACGATCACCAGCTGGTGAACGAGCGGACCGCCTTCCGTCGCGATGATCGCCGTGCTGATGGCGCCCGGGCCGGCCAGCAGCGGAATGGCGAGCGGCACCACGCCACCGACCTCCCCGCCTTCGAGCGCCGCCGCCTCGGCCTTGGACTGGCGCACGCCGCCCGCCTGCGCGTTCAGCATGGCGAGCGCCATCAGCAGCAGCACGAGGCCGCCGCCGACGCGGAAGGCGGGCAAGCTCGCGCCGATGAACTGGAGCAGCGCCTCGCCGAAGAACGCCGAGACCGAGAGGACAACGAACACGGTCAGCGCCACGGTGCGCGCGAGGGCGCCGCGCTGCGCGCCGGTCCACGCCGCGGTCACGGAAAGAAACAGCGGGACCGCGAGGAACGGATCGACGACCGCGGTCAGCGTGACGACGAAGCGCAGGTAGTCGGCGAATCCGACCACTAGCGCGCCGCCGCGGTGGCCGCCTTGCGGTCCTCCTGCACCTTCGCGAACGCGGGGCGCTCACCGAGCATGTTCAGGTAGGGCTTCACCTGCGGGATGTCCTCGAGGAAGTCGCGCCCGTAGGCGCGCTTGGTCACCAGCGACACCAGCGGCAAGTGCGTGAACGCGGCGCAGTCGGCGATCGTCAGCGCCTTGCCGGCGATGAACGGATCGAACGCAGCGACCGCCTTCAAGGCGCGTACACCCTTCGCGACGCCCTTCTCCACGTGTGCCTTGGTCTCGTCGGAAAAGCTGCCGCCGAAAAACAGACCCCCGTAGAGCCGGCGCACCCACAGCTCCAGGTGCAGCTCCAGGAAGACATTGATCTCGCGCACCTTCGCGCGCGCGATCGGGTCCTTCGGCAGCAGCGGCACCTGCGGATAGGCGTCCTCGAGGTACTCCAGGATGACCGCCGACTCGCGAATGCGCACGCCGTCGACCTCCAGGTACGGCACTTTCCCCATGGGGCTCTTCGCGAGGTAGTCGTCCTTTTGCGAAGGATGCGTCTCGCAGTCCTCCTCGAAGGGCACGCCTTTCTCGCGCAGCGCGATCAGCACCTTGTTGTGGTAGTTGCTGATCCTGAATCCGCACAGCTTGATCATTGCCCGCCTCCCTGGTGCTTGGCGTAGAGCTTCTGCATGCCGCCGATCCAGCGGTCGTAGTCGGCGGTCTTGTTTCGCATGTAGTCGAGCACCGTCGGGTGCGGCAGCACCAGGAAGCGTTCCTCGGCCATCACCTTCACGATCTCGCCCGCGACGTGCTCGGCCGTGAGCGCGCCATCCACGCTCGCCGAGCCGCCGCCCCCGCGATACATGCCGGTCAACACTGCCTGCGGGCACAGGCACGACACGTGCAGGCCCCGGCGTCCGTAGGCAATCGCCAGCCACTCGGCGAAGGCGACCGCGCCATGCTTGGTCACGCCGTAGGTGACGGACTCGACGATGTTGAGCAACCCCGCGGCCGATGCCGTCACGAGAAAGTATCCGCCGCCGCGCGCCACCATCTTGTCCACCACTGCGCGGGCGCCGTAGACGTGCGCCATGACGTGGATGTTCCAGTTGCGCGCCCAATCGGCGTCACTCGCTTCGAGCCCGCCGCGATGGATGATGCCGGCGTTGGAGAAATAGACGTCCACGCGACCGTACTTCTTCTCCGCCTCGGCGACGACCCTCTGCACGTCGGCTTCACGGCTCACGTCGCAAGTGACGGCGAGCCCCTTCACCTCGTCGGCGACCGGCCGCAACGCCTCGGCATTCAGGTCGGCGACCGCCACCCCCGCCGCGCCCTCCCGCGCAAAGCGCAGCGCAGCCGCGCGCCCGATGCCGCTCGCCGCCCCGGTGACGACCACGACCTTGCCTTTCAGGTCCACTTTACTTCTTCCGACCGGCGAGCGCCTCGGCGATCGAGGTCTGCTCCGCGAGCTCGAGCTTGGCGATGGCGTTGCGGTGCACTTCGTCCGGGCCGTCGGCGAAGCGCAGCGTCCTCTGGTGCGCGTAGGCGTTGGCGAGGCCGAAGTCGTCCGACACGCCGCCGTCGCCGTGCACCTGCATCGCCCAGTCGATGACCTGGCAGGCCATGTTCGGCGCCTGCACCTTGATCATCGCAATCTCCTTCTGCGCCACCTTGTTGCCCACCGTATCCATCTTCCACGCCGCGTTCAGCACCATGAAGCGCGTGGCGTCGATCATGATGCGCGCTTCCGCGATTCGTTCGCGCGTCACGCCCTGCTCGGCCACCGTGCGGCCGAACGCGACGCGCTGGCTCGCGCGCTTGCACATCTTCTCGAGGGCGCGCTCCGCCTGCCCGATCGAGCGCATGCAGTGGTGGATGCGCCCCGGTCCGAGACGGCCCTGGGCGATCTCGAAGCCGCGGCCCTCGCC
>JBOIFE010000168.1:0-26928 GCA_050741015.1 Burkholderiales bacterium
CGTGGTCGACGAGCTTCCACTGCCGGGCGCGGTCGGCGCGCACGCCCTCGGCGGTGGTGCAGAAGACGTCGGCGAGGTCGCGCCGAACTTTGCGCTTGTCGACGATGCGGGTGACACCCCCGGTGCCCGGCAGCACGCCGAGCAGCGGCACCTCGGGCAGGCTCACCGTGCTCGAGCGGTCGTCGACCATCGCGATCTCGTCGCAGGCGAGCGCGAGCTCGTAGCCGCCGCCCGCGGTCGTGCCGTTCAGCGCAGCAAGGAACTTCAGGCCCGAATGCTCGCTCGAATCCTCGAGGCCGTTGCGCGTCTCGTTGGTGAACTTGCAGAAGTTGACCTTGGTCGAGTGCGAGCTGTGCCCGAGCATGTAGATGTTCGCGCCCGAGCAGAACATGCGGCTCTTGCCGCTCGTGATCACCACCGATTGCACCTCGGGGTGCTCGAAGCGGATGCGGTTCACCGCGTCGTGCAGCTCGATGTCGACGCCGAGGTCGTAGGAGTTGAGCTTCAGCTTGTAGCCCGGGGCGAGGCCGCCGTCTTCGTCGACGTCGAGCGTCAGCGTGGCCACGGGGCCGTCGAAGCCGAGCTTCCAGTGGTGGTAGCGCGAGGGCTCGGTGTCGAACGACACCGGCGCGGCGGCAAGGGTCTCGGGCGCGTTCATGCGAGGGTCTCCTTGGCCGCGAGCGCCTTCAGCTCCGACAGGCTCTGCCGCAGCGGACGATGCGAAGTGTTGAGCACCGCGTCGGCGCGCGCATAGAGGCGGTCGCGGTCGGCGAGCAGCCGCCGGATCTCCTCCAGCGCGGTGGGGCTGCCCTTGAACGGCCGCAGGTCGCCCTGCGCCATCACGCGCGACATGTGCTCGTCGGGCGTCGCCTTGAGCCAGATGCAGGTGCACTGTGCGAGCAGCAGGTCGTAGGTCTCCGGGTCGGTCACGAGGCTGCCGCCGGCAGCGATGACCGCGCGCGGATGCTCGCGCAGCACGCGCGCGAGCGCCTTCTTCTCGAAGCGGCGGAAGGCGTCCTGGCCGTACATCGAGAACACCTCGTCGAGCGGCGCGCCGGCCTCCTTCTCGACCTCGCGATCGAGCTCGACGAACGGCACGCTGCGCGCCTGCGCGAGCTTCGCGCCGAGCGTCGACTTGCCGGCCCCGCGCAGGCCGAGCAGCGCGATGCGCCCGTCCTTGGGCGTCGTGCTTTGCTCGCGCACGAGCAGTTCGACTGGCACCTGCATCGCGCGCGCGAGCTTGCGCAGCAGCAGGACGGAGATGTTGCCGTCGCCCGCCTCGAGTTGCGCGAGGTAGCGCTCCGAGACGCCGGAGGAGAGCGCGAGCGACTTGCGCGTCATGGCGTGCTCGGTGCGCCAGGCGCGCACGCGCTCGCCGAGCCGGGCCAGGTAGGCCGACTCGGCCTGGTCGTCGCGTCGCAGCGGAAACGGAGAGGCGCTCATATGCAGTATAGTGCTTGACCCTAGGTATTCCATGCATGATACTGTATGCCGCATGAAAATCAACATCCTCGTCGGCACCATGACGGGCACGGCGCAGATGTGCGCGCAGGAGATGGAGCTCGCGCTGGACGGGGACGACCTCCAGGTTGCCACGCTCCTCATGGACGCACTCGACCCGGGGGTGTTCGCCGACCGCGAGGCGGTCTACCTCATCTGCACCTCGACCTACGGCCAGGGCGACGTGCCGGACAATGCCAAGGCGCTGTACGAGGCGTTGTGCAGCCGGAAGCCGGACCTGGCCGGGGTGCGCTACGGCGTATTCGGCCTGGGCGACCGCACCTATGCCGAGACCTTCAATTTCGGCGGCAAGCGCTTCGACGACATTTTGTCCAGCCTCGGCGCGGAGCGCATCGGCGAGCGCTACATGAACGACGCCTCCAGCGGGACGCTGCCCGAGGAGATCGCCCTCGAATGGGCGCAGGCCTGGGTCGACAAGGTGCGCGAGAGGTTGGCGCAGACGGCGTAGGGTGGGCCGTTGGCCCACCGTACAATGACCTTCGAGGAGGAGGGCATGGAGATACCCCGCGATTACAACGCTGCGGTCGACCTCGTCGAGCGCAACCTGCAGGCCGGTCGCGGATCGAAAGTCGCTTTCCATGACGACGTCGGAGCGCTGACCTACGCGCAGCTCGCCGAAAAGGTGAACCGCTTCGGCGGTGGGCTTCTCGACCTCGGCTTGCGCATGGAGGATCGCATCCTCCTCGCCATGCACGATGGCTGCGACTGGCCGGTCGCGTTCCTCGGCGCAATCCGCGCCGGCATCGTGCCGATCGCGGTCAATACGCTTCTGACGACCAAAGATTGCGAGTACATGCTGTCCGACAGCCGGGCGAAGGCGCTCTGCGTGTCGCCGGCGCTGCTGCCGCAGTTCGAGCCGATCCTGAAGAAGCTGCCGTTCCTGAAGCACGTCCTCGTAACGGGATCGTCCTTCAACGACGTCATTGCCAAAGGCCAGGCGACGCTCGCGCCCGCGCCCACCACGCGCGACGACGCCTGCTTCTGGCTGTACTCCTCGGGCTCGACCGGGATGCCCAAGGGCACCGTGCACGCGCACTCGAGCATGGTGGAAACGGCCGAGCTCTATGCGCGCGGCGTCGTTGGCCTCAAGGAATCCGACGTCGTGTTCTCGGCGGCGAAGCTCTTCTTCGCCTACGGCCTGGGCAATTCGCTGTCCTTCGTGCTTAACGCGGGCGCGACCGCCGTGCTGATGGCCGAGCGCCCGACGCCGGCCGCGGTCTTCAAGCGCCTCACCGAAAAGAAACCGACCTTCTTCTACGGCGTGCCGACGCTTTACGCGGCGATGCTTGCCGACGCCAACTTTCCGAAGAAGGAGGCGCTCGCGCTGCGCTGCTGCGTATCCGCAGGCGAGGCGCTGCCGCCGCAGATCGCCAAGACCTTCAAGGAGAGAACCGGCATCGACATCCTCGATGGCATCGGCTCGACCGAGATGCTGCACATTTTTCTCTCCAACCGGCCGGGCGATTTCCGTTACGGCACGACGGGCAAAGCGGTGCCGGGTTACTCGCTCCGCCTGGTGGACGAGCAGGGGAATCCGGTGAAGCAGGGTGAGCTTGGCGAGCTGGAAATCTCCGGGCCAACGAGCGCCATGTATTACTGGAACAACCGCGCGAAGAGCCGCGCGACCTTCGTCGGCGGCTGGACCAAGAGCGGCGACAAGTATTCGCAAGATGCCGACGGCTTCTACGCCTACGGCGGGCGCACCGACGACATGCTGAAGGTATCGGGCATCTGGGTGTCGCCGGCGGAAGTGGAAGCCGCGCTGGTGGGGCATCCGTCGGTGCTCGAGGCCGCCGTGGTCGGTCAGGAGGACGAGCAGAAGCTGGTCAAGCCCAAGGCCTACGTCGTGCTCAAGCCCGGCGCAAAGGCGACGGACGACGAGCTGAAGAGCTACGTGAAGGAAAGGCTCGCGCCGTACAAGTACCCGCGCTGGATCGAGTTCGCGGCCGAGCTGCCGAAGACGGCGACGGGGAAGATCCAGCGGTTCAAGCTGCGCGCTTGAGCGAGCTGGCGCTCTCCACCGCGTCGGCGCGCGCGCGAGAGGCCTACGCGCTGGGCCTCGATCGGCTGCTGGGCGCCAAGCCGCGCAGCGTTGAAGCCTTCGCGGAAGCGATTGCCGCGGATCCTGGTTTCATGCTGGCGCACGCAGCCCACGCGCGTGCGCTCTTTGTCGAGTCCCGGATTGCGGAGTTCAAGACGGCCGCCGCTCGCGCGCGCGAGCTGCTGCCGCGCGCCAGCGAGCGCGAGCGCGCAAACGCGGAGGTTGCGCTGCTCGCGAGTGAGGGCGCCGCGCCGAAAGCCTACGCACTCGCCCGCGATCACCTGCGCGACCACCCGCGCGACGTGATGGTGCTCGCACCATGCTGCGGCGTATTCGGGCTGATCGGTTTTTCCGGGCGCAACGGCAGGGAGCGGGAGCAGCGCGAATTGCTCGACAGCCTCGCGCCGGCCTATGGCGACGAGCCCTGGTTCATGGTGCAGCACGCCTTCGCCGAGGTGGAAACCGGCGACACGGAAATCGCCCGAGAGAGGGTGGGGCGTGCATTGGCGAAGGATCCCGAAAGTGCCTTTGGCGCGCATGTGCGGGCGCACGTGCACTACGAGGCGCGTGAGGAGAAGGCGGGCCTGGACTTCCTGCAGCAGTGGCTCCCCACCTACGCGAAGGAAGGCCTGCTGCATTGCCACCTCAGCTGGCACGTCGCCCTCTGGCGGCTCGAGCTCGGCGACGCCGAGGCCGCAATGAAGACTTACCTGAAGGGCGTGCACCCCGGCGGTTCCTGGGGCCCGCCGATCAACGTATTCACCGATGCCGCTTCGTTTCTGTGGCGCGCGGAACTGGCAGGTACAAAACGCGATCCCAAGCACTGGCGCGAAGTGAAGGACTACGGCAGGAAGTGGTTCCCCGCCGCGGGACTCGCGTTTGCCGACGTTCACCGCGCGCTCGCGTTCGCCGCGACGGGCGACGAGGGGGCGCTCGAGATGCTGCTCGCGGAGCTGCGCGACCGCGAAGAGGCTGGCAAGCTCTACGCCGGCCCGATCGTGCCGCACCTCGCCGAGGCCTTCGACGCCTTCGAGCGGAAGGATTTCCAGAAGGCCGTCGCGCTGATCGAGTCGCACCTGGCCGAGCACGAGCGCATCGGCGGCAGCCGCGCGCAGCGTCGGCTGATCGAGCTCACGCTCGCCGCGGCACGCGAAGTAAACTAGCCGTCGAGGAGGAAAGGACCATGCGCTCGACCATGATGCGCGACGGGCTGTCGCTCAACGACCTGCTCGAGCGCGCCGGCAAGCTCTATCCGGCGTCGGAGATCGTCAGCCGCCTGCCGGACAAGTCGTTGCGGCGGCACACCTACGCCGAGTACTACCGCCGCACGCGGCAGCTCGCCTCGGCGCTGCGCGCGGCCGGCCTGAAGCTGGGCGAGCGCGTGGCGACGCTGTGCTGGAACCACCACGCCCACCTCGAATGCTATTTCGGCATCCCGGCCGCGGGCGGCGTGATGCATACGCTGAACCTGCGCCTGTCGCCCGACGACATCGCCTGGATCGCGAACCACGCGCAGGATCGCTTCCTGATCGTGGACGACATCCTGCTGCCGCTCTACGAGCAAATCCGCGCCAAGGCGAAGTTCGAGAAGGTCATCGTCTTTGCGTTCAGCGGCAAGCCCGTGCCGCGGGAATTCACGGACTACGAAGCCTTCCTCGCCGGTGCGCCGGAGAAGTTCGACTACGCGCCGCACGACGAAAACGACCCGGTGTCGATGTGCTACACCTCGGGCACCACCGGCCGTCCCAAGGGCGTGGCCTACTCGCACCGCTCGACGATCATCCACACGCTGGTCGGTGCGATGCCCGACTACTGGGGCCTGTCGGCCGCGAGCAGCGTGATGCCCGCGACGCCGATGTTCCACGCCAACTGCTGGGGCATCCCGTACGCCTGCGTGATGCTCGGCGTGCGGATGATCTTTCCTGGGCCGCACCTGCATCCGGAGGACCTGCTCGACCTGATGGCGAAGGAAAAGCCGAGCTACGTGCTCGGCGTGCCGACGATCTGGATGGGCATGGCGCAGCTGCTGGAGTCCGACCCGAAGAAATACAGGCTGCCGCCCGGCGTGCGCATGCTGGTCGGCGGCGCGGCGATGCCCGAGTCGCTGATCCGAATCTACGCGAAGCACGGCGCGTCCGTGACGCAGGGCTGGGGCATGACCGAGACGAGCCCGCTCGGCAGCGTCTCCTATCTCAAGCCCGAGCTGCTCGGCGTCGGCGACGACGAGAGGTTCCGCCTCGCAGCGACCGCGGGCGTGCCGGTGCCGCTGGTGGGTTTACGCCTGATCGGCAACGACGGCAAGGAGCAGCCCTGGGACGGCAAGAGCACGGGCGAAATCCAGGTGCGCGGGCCGTTCATCACTGGCAGCTACCACGACGTACAGCCCGAGCCCGAAAAATTCACCGCCGACGGCTGGCTGCGCACGGGCGACGTCGCGGCCATAGACTCGCACGGCTACATTCGCATCGCCGACCGCACCAAGGACCTGATCAAGTCGGGCGGCGAATGGATCAGCTCGGTCGACATGGAGAACGCGCTGATGGGCCACGATGCGGTGCTGGAGGCGGCCGTGATTGCGATCGCCGACGCGAAGTGGGGCGAGCGGCCGCTCGCCTGCGTGGTCGTGAAGCCGGGAAGGAAGGCGAGCGCGGACGAGCTGCGCGCGCACCTCGCCGGGGCATTCGCGAAATGGCAGCTGCCCGACCGATACGAATTCATCGACGCGATCCCGCGCACCTCGACCGGAAAGTTCTGGAAGGTTAAGCTGCGGGAAATGTTCCGATAGAAGGAAGGCCATGGCGACGAACGACGAACGGCGCGGCAGCGATCCGAAGATGGACGCCGCCACGCTCTATCTCGAGGAAGTGTTCACCGACCGGCGCATCGGCACCATCCGGCGCCTGACGCCGGTCAAGCCCGACGCGACGACCGACGTCGCGCGCCCGGTGGTCTACGTCGGCGAGACGCAGGTGATGACGCAGGTCGGCACGCTGCCGATCGCGTTCGAGATCCCGGCCTCGACGCTGGAGGACGCCGCAAAGAAGTTCGGCGACCTTGCCAAGGAGGCGATCGAGCGCACGATGCGGGAATTGCAGGAGTTGCGCCGCCAGCAGGCCTCCTCGATCGTCGTGCCGCAGGGTGGGATGCCGCCGGCGGGCGGCATGGGCGGCGGCGGAAAGATCCAGCTGCCGTAGGGTGGGCCGTTGGCCCACCGTACGCGCCGGCCCACCGTACGTTTAAGCTTCGGCGCATGCGCATCAGCGTGCTCGGCGCCGGCCCGGCGGGGCTGCTCTTCGCGCTGCTCGCCAAGCGTCGCAGGACGGCCTGGTCGATCGAGGTCGTCGAGCAGAATCCGCCGGACGCGACCTTCGGGTTCGGCGTCGTGTTCTCGCGGGGCGCGCTCGAGTTCCTCGCGCGCGATGCGCCCGACCTGCACGCCGCGCTCGCCGCGCGAATGGAATCCTGGCCGATGCAGCGCATCGTGCATCGCGGCCAGGCCGTGGACGTGGACGGCAACGGGTTCTCCGCGATCGCGCGCATGGACCTGCTCGGCTTCCTGCAGCAGCGGTGCCGGGACGCCGGCGTGGCGCTGCACTTCGGCGAGCGCCTCGAGGCGCCGCCCGACGCCGACCTCGTGGTGGGTGCCGACGGGTTGAACTCCGTGGTACGCGAGACGGGGGGCTTTGCGCCGGAGCTGCGCTGGCTCGGCAACCGGTTCGTCTGGTACGGCACACGCCAGCCCTTCGAGTGCCTCACGCTCACCTTCCGGGAGAGCACCGAGGGCGCCTTCGTCGCGCACCACTACCGGTATGCGCCGGACATGAGCACGTTCATCGTCGAGTGCGACGAGGCCACGTGGCGCCGGGCGGGCCTTGACCGCCTGGACGACGCGGCCTCGCGCGCCTACTGCGAGCGCGTCTTCGCGGCGGACCTGGGCGGGTGCGCGCTCGTATCCAACAAGTCCGCCTGGCGGCAGTTCCCGCTGCTGTCCAACCGCCGGTGGCACGCGGGAAATCGCGTGCTGATCGGGGATGCCCTGCGCAGCATGCATTTCTCCATCGGCTCGGGCACGCGGCTCGCGTTCGAGGACGCGATCGCGCTCGACCGCGCGTTCGCGGAAACAGGGGACGACGTGCCGGCGGCGCTCGCCGCCTTCGAGCGCGAACGCCGGCCGGTCGTGGAAAAGCTCTTCGCGGCGGCGGGGGCGAGCTCGGAGTGGTACGAGGATTTCCCCGCGCGCATGGGTCGCCACGACGCGCTCGGGCTGGCCCACGACTACATGACCCGAAGCGGCCGAATGAGCGATGAGCGGCTCCGATCGATCGCCCCGGCGTTCATGGCCAGGGTCGAAAAAGTACTTGACCGGCAATAGCTTAGGATTAGAATCCGAACCGTGGTTCAAATCTTGAACGTAAGTTCGGAACGTCGCCCCTCGGCGCGCATGCGCGAGCGGAACGAGGCCCGCCGGCTGCGCATCCTGCACGCGGCGGCGCGCGTTTTCCGCCGGCACGGCGTGGCTGCCGCGGGCATGCGGGAGATCGCAGCCGAGGCCGAGATCTCGCCCGGCAACCTGTATCACTATTTCTCGGGCAAGGACGAGATCCTGGTGTTCTGCCAGGAGCGGACGCTGGCGCGCATGCGGGCCGCGGTCGACGAGGCGCGCGGCACGCCCGAGGACAAGTTGCGCGACATCCTGCGCGTGCACGTGCATTGCATGCTCGACGAGCTCGAGGGCGCAACCGCGCACCTCGACGTCGAGGCGTTGCCCAAGCGCCTGCGTGCGCCGATGATCGAGAAGCGCGACGCCTACGAGCACGCGGTGCGCGAGATCGTCGCCGAGGCGATGCCGCGCGGCGACGCGGCGCTGCTCACGCGGGCGATGCTCGGCGCGGTGAACTGGACGGCGCGCTGGTACCGGCCGGAAGGCGCGCAGGCGCCGGACGAGATCGCGGACACGCTGGCGGACTACCTGGTGAAGGGACTCGCATGAAGCGCGTGCGCATGGCCCTGCGCGTGAACGGCGAGGCGCAGGAGGTGCTGTTCCATTCCTACAAGACGCTGCTCGAGGTGCTGCGCGAGGAGCTCGGGCTCACCGGCACCAAGCACGGCTGCGAGCTCGGCGAGTGCGGCGCCTGCGCCGTGCTGGTGGACGGCGAGCCGGTGCTGTCGTGCCTCGAGCTCGCGGTGCGCTGCGAGGGGCGCGAGGTGCAGACGGTCGAAGGGCTCGCGAACGGGACCGAGCTGCATCCGCTGCAGGCGGCTTTTGCCGACCACGGCGGCTCGCAGTGCGGCTACTGCACCGCCGGCATGCTGATGACGGCGAAGGCGCTGCTCGACCGGGAGCCGTCGCCCTCGCGCGATCGCATCCGGGAGGCGCTGTCGGGAAACATCTGCCGCTGCACCGGCTACCAGCAGATCTGGGAATCGGTCGAGGCGGCGGCGAAGGCGATGCGGGAGGCCAAGGCATGAACGCGCCGGACAGACCCAGGGGCAAGACGAAGTTCGACACCATCGGCAAGCCTCGGCGGCGGGTCGACGGCCGCGCGAAGGCGATCGGCCAGCTCAAGTTCGCCGACGACCTTTCGCTGCCGAGGATGCTGCACTGCAGACTGCTGCGCTCTCCGCACCCGCACGCCAGTATCGTCTCGATCGATTCCTCGCGGGCCGAGGCTTACCCCGGCGTGCACCTCGTCCTGACGGGCGACGTCTTCCCGATCCCCTACGGCATCATGCCGGTGGCGCAGGACGAGCACGCACTCGCGCGCGGCAAGGTCCGCTTCGTCGGCGATCCGGTGGCCGCGGTCATCGCATCGGACGAGCACACCGCGACCGAGGCGGCCCGGCTGATCGACGTGACCTACCAGTCCTTGCCCACCATCGGCTCCCCTGAAGAGGGGCTGGCGCATCCCGAGCCGCGCATCCACGACTACGGCGAACAGGGCAACATCCATCGCAACCAGTCCTACGAGTTCGGCGACGTCGAGGACGCGCTCGCGAAATCGCCCCACGTCTTCGAGGACGTCTTCTTCTACGAGGGCAACACGCACCTGCCGATGGAGCAGCAGGCCTCGCTCGCCTCGATCGAGGGCGACGGCAAGCTCCTGCTGCAGACCAGCACCCAGAATCCCCACTACCTGCACCGGCAGCTTGCGCGCGTGCTGCAGATGCCGGCGGCGAAGATCCGCGTCATCGCTACGCCGAACGGCGGCGCCTTTGGCGGCAAGTGCGACCCGGGCAACCACGAGTTCGTCGTCGCGAAGGCGGCGCTGATGCTGGGACGCCCGGTGAAGGTCTGCCTGACGCGCGAAGAGGTCTTCTACCAGCATCGCGGGCGGCATCCGGTGCTGATGAAGCTCCGCACCGGCGTGGGCCGCGATGGGCGCCTCACGGCCATGCACTTGCAGACGCTGCTGGACGGCGGTGCGTACGGCTCGCACGGGCCCGCGAGCACGTTCTACACGGGCGTGTTGACGCCGGTCACCTACGAACTCCCGCGATTCAAGTTCGAGGCCTGCAGGGTTTTTACCAACAAGCCGGCGTGCGGCCCCAAGCGCGGCCACGGCACGCCGCAGCCGCGCTTTGGCCAGGAGGTGCAGCTCGACAAGATCGCCGAGAAACTCGGCCTCGACCCGGCCGAGCTGCGGTTGCAGATGGTGACCAAGCCTGACTCGCTCACGGCGAGCTGGCTGCGAGTGGGCTCGACCGGGCTGGCCGAGTGCATCCACAAGGTGGTGGAGATGTCCGGCTGGAAGGAGCGCCGCGGCAAGCTCGGGCCGGGGCGGGGCCTCGGCCTCGCCTGCTCGACCTACATGTGCGGCGCGGGCGTCTCGATTTACTGGAACAAGATGCCGCATTCGGCGGTGCAGCTGCTGCTCGACCGCAGTGGCCAGGTCACCGTCTACTGCGGCGCGACGGAGCTCGGCCAGGGTTCCGATGACGTGCTTGCCGGGCTGATCGCCGAGGCGCTCGGCATCGACCCGGGATGGATACGCTGCGTGACCGGCGACACCGGCCTCACGCCGATCGACCTCGGCTCGTATTCGAGCCGCGTCACGATCATGATGGGCAACGCCGCGCTGCAGGCCGCGGGCCGCGTGCGCGACCAGCTCGCGGCGGCGGTGGCCGAGATGCTGAACACGCTGCCCGACCGCGTCGTCTTCTCGCAGGACCACGTGTTTGCCGCCGACAACCCCGGCAACACGCTCACCTTCATCGAGGCGATCGCGCTCGCGGAGGCGAAGTTCGGCACGATTGCTGCAGTCGGCTCCTACGCGCCGCCCAAGGCGCCCGGCAGGTACAAGGGCGCGGGCGTCGGGCCGTCGCCGGCGTACAGCTTCTCGGCCTGCGTGATCGAGTCGGAAGTCGACGCGGCCACTGGCTGGGTGACCGTGCCGAAGATCTGGATCGCGCACGACATCGGGCGGGCGCTGAACCCGGTCCTCGCGCGCGGGCAGGTCATCGGCGGGGTGTACATGGGCCTGTCGGAAGCGCTGATGGAGGAGCAGGCGTTCCGGCGGCTCCCGCCCAAGCTCTCGAACGCGCTCGTGCACCGCAACCCGTCGATGCTCGACTACAAGAGCCTCACGTCGCTCGACATGCCCGAGGTCGAGGTGGCGCTGATCGAGGATCCGGATCCGAACTGCCCTTACGGCGCGAAGGAAGTGGGGCAGGGGCCGCTGCTGCCGGTGATGCCGGCGCTCGCGAACGCGATCCACGACGCGGTCGGCGTGCGCATCGACGAGATCCCGGTGACGCCCGACAAGGTGCTGCGCGCGCTGGAGAAGAAGGCGAAGGGCGAGGCGCCGCGCGTCGGGCCCGAATCGTTCCCGTCGGTGCCGTACGCGAAGCCCACGTTCGTGCTGCCGCCGTGGGAGGGCGGCGACGGCAACGAGACCAAGCGCGATGCTGCGTCTGCCGTGGTTTGAGTTCCGCGCGCCGGCGACGGTCGGCGAGGCGGCGAAGATCCTGGCGGGCGAGGGGCCGCGCGCGATGCTCGTTGCCGGCGGCACCGACCTGATCCCGAACATGAAGCGCCGCCACCAGGCGCCGCAGGTGCTGGTGTCGCTGCGCGGGATCGACGAGCTGTGCAAAGTCAACGGCGCCTTCGGCGCCGGCGTCACGCTCACGGCGCTGGTGCGCGACCGCTCGCTCCGGGAGCGCCATCGCGCGCTGTGGCAGGCGGCCTCGCTCGTCGCCACGCCGCACCTGCGCAACATGGCCACGCTCGGCGGCAACCTCTGCCTCGATACCCGCTGCAACTACTACAACCAGAGCCACGAGTGGCGCCAGGCGATCGACTACTGCCTGAAGAAGGACGGCGAAACCTGCTGGGTGGCCACCGCCAGCAAGCGCTGCGTGGCCGTGTCCTCCACCGACACCGCGCCCGCGCTGATCGCGCTCGACGCGAAAGTGAAGCTGGTCTCGGCGCAGGGCGAGCGCGAGGTGGCGCTCGCGGACCTCTACCGCAACGACGGCATCGACTACCTCACGCGCCGGCCGGACGAGATCCTCACCGAAGTCACGGTGCCGGCCGGATGGACGAGCAGCTACTGGAAGCTGCGGCGGCGCGGCTCGTTCGATTTCCCCGTGCTCGGGGTCGCCGCCGCCGCACGGCTGGCGAAGGACGGCACGGTCGAGTCGGCGAGGATCGCGCTCGGCGCCGCCGCGTCGCGCCCGTTCCTCGTCGAGAAGGCGGGCGAGTTCCTCAAGGGCCGGAAGCTGACCGACGAGTCGATCGCGGAGGCCGCGACGATCATCGCCTCGCGCGCCAAGCCGCTGGACAACACCGACCTCGACCTCTACTGGCGCAAGGACGTCGCCGCGGCCTTCGCGCGCTACGCGCTCTGCGAATTGCGCGGCGATGACATGACGGAGGACCGGCGGCGCGTGGCGAGACAGGTCCTCTAGCCCCTTGCGCCGGGGGGCCGCCCGGGCGAATAATGGGCTGGCATGGAACGCCTCTACAGCCGTACCGCCGCCGGGCAGAAGGCCTGGGATGCCCAGGACGGGCGTGTTCCGCTCGAGGTCCGGCGCGTTCTCGGCCTGGTGGACAAGGAGACCGACCCGAAGGACATCTGCGCGAAGCTCGGCTGCTCGGCATCCGCGCTGAATGAAATCCTCAAGGAATTGGAGCAGGGCAAGATGGTTAAATCGATCGGCGCCGGGACCGGCGCCAGCGAGCTCGATTTCACCGGCAGTTTCAGCGTCGCGGACATCCAGGCCGGGCGGGAGAAGATCCGCCACGAGCTGGACTTCACCGGCAAGCTCAAGGCCGAGGACCTGCGCGCCGCGCGCGAGAAGAAATAGCGCAATGGATATCCGCCCCATCGCCGGGGCGCTCGGGGCCGAGATCCACGGCGTGGACCTGTCGCAGCCGCTGGACGGCGCCACGGTCGCCGCAATCCGCGCCGCCTGGCTCGAGCACCTCGTGCTGTTCTTCCGCGACCAGAAGCTTACGCCGCAGCAGCAACTCGCCTTCGCGCGGGCGTTTGGCGAACCCGTAGAATACCCGCAGCTGAAGGGGCTGCCCGGGTGCCCGATGATCACGCCGGTGGTCAAGCTCGAGCACGACCGGGTCAACTTCGGCGGCATCTGGCATTCCGATACGACCTACCTCGAGCGCCCGCCGACGGCGAGCATGCTCTATGCGCTGGAAGTGCCGCCGAAGGGCGGCGACACGCTGTTCGCCAACCAGTACCTCGCCTACGAGACGTTGTCCGAGGGGCTGCGCCGGACGCTCGACGGCCTGGTCGGCGTCAATACCTCGACCAATGCGGCTGCTTCGAGGACGCGCGAGGACCAGCTGCGCGCTTCGGGCGAGGCGCTGAAGGTCCTTTCGGGCGAGCATCCGGTGGCGCGCACGCATCCCGAGACGGGCCGCAAGGCGCTCTACGTGAATGTCGGACACACCGAGCGCTTTCGCGGCTGGTCCGCGCCGGAGAGCCGGCCGCTGCTCGAGCACCTCTTCGCGCACCAGGTGCAGCCCGAGTTCACGTGTCGCTTTCGCTGGGAGCCGGGGTCGCTCGCGTTCTGGGACAACCGCTGCGCGCAGCACAATCCCGTCAACGACTACCACGGCTTTCGCCGCGTGATGCACCGGGTCACGCTCGCGGGCGACGCGCCGCGCTAGATTCGTACGGTGGGCCGAAGGCCCACCCTACAATGGGGCATGGAAGACGCGCGCGCCTGGATCGACGACGCGAAGCGGGTGGTCGTGCTCACGGGCGCCGGCATCTCCACCGACTCCGGCATCCCCGACTTCCGCGGCCCGCAGGGCCTGTGGACGAAGAACCCCAAGGCCGAGAAGCTCTCCGACATCCGCTACTACATGGCGGACCCCGAGGTGCGGCGCCTGTCCTGGCAGAGCCGGCTCGAGCATCCGGGCTGGAAGGCGACGCCCAACGCCGGGCACATTGCGCTGGTCGAGCTCGAGCGGCGCGGAAAGCTCCACGCGCTCATCACGCAGAACATCGACCAGCTGCACCAGCAGGCCGGCAACTCGCCCGACAAGGTGATCGAAGTGCATGGCACCATGCGCCAGGTGGTCTGCATGGCCTGCGACGAGCGCGCGCCGATGGAGCGGGCGCTCGCGCGCGTGCGCGCGGGCGAGGCCGATCCCTCGTGCCGGAGTTGCGGCGGGATCCTGAAGAGCGCCACGATCTCGTTCGGCCAGGCGCTGGTGCCCGAGGTCATCGACCGCGCGATGCTGGTCGCCGCCCAGTGCGACGTGCTGCTCGCGGTGGGGACGACGCTGCACGTCTACCCGGTGGCGGGTGCGGTGCCCATCGCCAAGGCGGCGGGTGCCCGGCTGGTGATCGTCAACGCAGAGCCCACGGCCTTCGACGACGTCGCCGACGCAGTCTTCAACGAGTCGATCAGCGAGGTGCTGCCGCGGCTGTGCCGAGGGTGAGCGTGCGGTTGCGCCGTCCCTGAGCCCGGGCGTACAGTCGGCGCGATGCAGGCGGCGCGGGAGCGAACTTGACCGGACGAGCCAGGGCACCCTCTGCAGCCGGCGACGATGCCTCGTGGTTCCGGCTCATTGCGGAGAGCGCCGACGACTTCATCGCCGTGCTCGACCGGGACGGCAAGCGCCTGTACGCGAATCCGGCGCTCGCGCGCGTGCTCGGGCCGGCGCGCTCGCGCCCGGGCTCGCTGTCCTTCGGCGACGTGCACCCGGAGGATCGCAAGGCGATCGAGCGCCTGTTCGAGCAGACCGTCGCCGACGGCAAGGCGCGGCGCGGCGAATTCCGGTTCGAGCTGACCGACGGCACCGTGCGCTACGTCGAGAGCCAGGGCAACACAATCTGCGACGCCTCGGGCTGCGTGAGCAAGGTGGTGGTGGTGTCCCGCGACGTCACCGACCGGCGGCATACCGAGGACCGCCTGCGCAGGCGGGAAATGCAGCTGCAGGCGGCGCAGGAGCTCGCGATCCTCGGCAGCTGGGAGATCGACATCCCCTCCGGCGACATTCGCTGGTCGCCGGAGCTGCGCCGGATCTTCGGTGTGGACGACGGCTTCCAGCCCGGCGTCGAGTCGTCGATGGCCCTCGTGCATCCGGAGGACCGCGAAGAGTTTGCGCGGGCGACGGCGGTCGCGCTGGAGCAGGGACTCGTCTACGACAAGCCCTACCGGATCGTGCGCCCGGACGGCGGCGTGCGCACGCTATTTGCCAGCGGTCGCGCCGAGGTCGACGACGCCGGCGCGCTCGTGCGCCTGGTCGGCGTCTGCCAGGACATCACCGACCGCAAGTGGATCGAGGAGCGCGCGCGCACCACCGCCGAGCGCCTGCGCGCGGTGTCGCACCGACTGGTCGAGGTGCAGGAGTCGGAGCGCAGGCTGCTCGCGCGCGAGCTGCACGACCGCGTTGGGCAGTCGCTGACCGCGCTCGGGCTCAACCTGAAGGTGGTAGCGGCGGACGTGCCCGCGGAGGTGAAGCCGGAACTGAGCGCCAGGCTGGAGGAATGCATGGACCTGGTCGAAGAGACGGTGGCCGCCATGCGCGGAGTGATGGGAGAATTGCGTCCGCAGGCGATCGACGAATACGGCCTGGTGGCGGCGCTTCGCGCCTTCGCGCGCCCGTTCGCCGCGCGCACCGGAATTCACGTCTCCGTGGCGGGCGAGGACCGTCCGGACCATGTGCCCAAGACGGTGGAACTCGCGATGTTCCGCATCGCCCAGGAGGCGCTGAACAATGTCGCCAAGCATTCCCGGGCGACGGCGGTCGAGGTGTCCTGCCGCGGCGTCGGCGCGCGCACGGTACTGTCCCTTCAGGACGACGGCATCGGCTTCGACGCCGAGCAGGCAGCCGGCGCCGGCGCCAAGGCGCGCTGGGGGCTGGTCATCATGCGCGAGCGCGCCGAGGCGGTGGGCGCGAAATTCTCGATCGTGTCGGCGCCGCAGCGCGGGGCGCGCGTCGTGGTGGATTATCCCGGGTGAACGGCGTCACGCGCATCCGCGTGCTGCTCGTGGACGACCACGCCGTAGTACGCGACGGGCTGCGCGCGCTGCTCGAACTGGGCGAGGAATTCGAGGTGGTCGGCGTGGCGGCGAACGGGCGCGACGCAGTGTTGGAGGCGCAGGGCCTGCAGCCCGACGTCGTGGTGATGGACGTCGCCATGCCTGAGCTGGACGGCATCGAGGCGGCGCGCCGAATCGTGGAAAAGTGCGCCTCGACCCGAGTGCTGATGCTTTCCATGTACCTGAGTTCGGAGCACGTCTACCGCGCGCTGAATGCGGGCGCGCACGGCTACGTGCTCAAGGAGTCCGCGGGCGACGAGGTCGTCGAGGCGATCCGCGCGGTGCACGCAGGCAAGCGCTACCTGAGCCACAAGATCTCCGAGGCGATGATCGACGACTTCCTGCGCGATGGCGTACGCGTGAGCCCGCTCGACAGCCTCAGCCTGCGCGAGCGCGACGTGCTGCAACTGGTGGTCGAGGGGCAGACCAATAACGCGATCGCGCAAAAGCTGTCGCTGTCGCCGAAGACCGTCGAGACGTACCGGACGCGCATCATGCGCAAGCTCAACGTCCCGGACACCGTGGAATTGGTGAAATTCGCGATGCGTCATGGGCTTACGGTTTAATCCTCGACCTGACATTGTTTTTCATATGAGAACTCCCTGAAAGATAGGGTTTTCCTGACACCGATTGTCGGGAATGCCCGATGGACGAAAACCTGGCAAGTTCCTTACGCTGACCCATCTGGATCTCCCGGAAGCGGGGACCGATGGGGAGGACGATCGCGATGGGCGGGCGGGTGCGGTGCGTCGTGGCGGCGGGCGCCCTGCTGGCGGCCGGCAACGCGCTGGCGCAGACTCCCGCGGCCAACCTCGCCGACCTGAGCCTCGAAGAGCTGGGCAAGGTCGAAGTCACTTCGGTTTCGGGCCGCGCCCAACCCATCTCGGGCGCCGCGGCTTCGATCTACGTGATCACCGCAGAGGACATCCGCCGCTCGGGCGCGACCACGCTGCCCGAGGTGCTGCGCCTCGCGCCGAACTTGCAGGTGGCGCGCCTGGACACCGGACAGTACGCCATCAGCGCGCGCGGATTCAACAGTTCCATCGCGAACAAGCTCCTGGTCCTGATCGACGGCCGCACCGTGTACACGCCGCTGTTCTCGGGCGTGTTCTGGGACATGCAGGACGTGATGCTGCAGGACGTGGAGCGCATCGAGGTCATCAGCGGGCCCGGCGGCACGCTCTGGGGCACCAACGCGGTGAACGGGGTCATCAACGTCATCACGCGCCCGTCCGGCGACACGCAGGGCGCGCTGGGCGTCGCGTACACCGGGAACCGGGAAACCGGGGCGGCCCTGCGCTACGGTGGATCGATCGGCGAGGACGGCAACTTTCGCGTCTACGCCAAGGGCTCACGCCAGCAGAACACGCAACAGGCGAATGGCGCCCCCGTGGCGGACGGCTGGGATCGCGCGCAGGCGGGATTCCGCGGCGACTGGGGGCTCGCGCAAGGAGCCTTCACCCTGCAGGGCGATACCTATAGCGCGAATGCCGAGCAGCGCGGCATGGTGCTGGGCATGCCGCTCGGGCGAATCGAGGTCTCGGGCTATAACCTGCTCGCGCGCTGGTCGCGGCAATTGTCGGCGGATTCCGACCTGCGCGTGCAGGCCTATGTCGATCATGCCGATCGCGAGGACTTCGCTTCCTTCAGCCCCCTTACCGACATCTACGACCTCGAAGTCCAGCACGCCGTGGCGTTCGGCGCGCACAAGCTGCTGTGGGGTGGCGGCTACCGCCACGCGCGCGACGAGGTCGCGGATGGAGTGTTCTTCGGCTTCCTGCCCGATGCCACTGTGCAGGACTGGGCGAACATCTTCGCGCAGGACGAAATCGCGCTCAGCACGCGCGTCAGCGCCACGCTGGGCATCAAGTTCGAGCACAACGACTACACGGGCACGGAACCGCTGCCCAGCCTGCGACTGGCCTGGAAACGCACGGACCACGACCTGGTCTGGGCGGCGGTGTCGCGCGCGGTGCGCGCGCCTGCACGCCTGGACCGCGATTTCTATTTCTTTCCGCCCTCCAGCCCGATTCGCATCATCAACGGCGGTCCGAACTTCGTGTCCGAGGTGGCCAAGGTCTACGAACTGGGCTATCGCGCCCAGCCGGCGCCTCGCCTGTCGTACTCGGTCACGGCGTTCCAGTACGACTGGGACAAGCTGCGTAGCGGCGAGCCGCCGCCGGCACAGATCCAGAACATGATCGACGGCCGCATTTACGGCGTCGAGGCCTGGGGGTCCTGGCAGGCCACCCCGGCCTGGCGCCTGAGCGCCGGCCTGACGACCCTGCGCGAGCACCTGCAGGTCGAGCCCGGCAGCACCGACCCCGTCGGGCCCAGCGCCCTGGGCGACGACGCGGACTACCAGTGGATGCTGCGCTCCTCGCTCAATATCGCCCCGCGCCAGGAGCTCGACGTCGGCCTGCGCTACATCGCGGCGCTGCCCGACCCTGCGGTGCCCGCGTACACGGCGATCGATCTGCGCTACGCCTGGCACGTCACCCGCGTCGTCGAAGTCTCCTTGACCGTGCAGAACCTGTTCGATCCCGAGCACCCCGAATTTGGCGACCCGGCCACGCGCAGCGAAATCCCGCGCAGCACCATGCTGCAGTTGCGGTGGGGGCTATGAGGGCGCGCGCCTGGACGCTGCTCGCGCTCCTGTGCGCCGCGCAGTGTCCCGCGCTTGCGCAGCAGGAACTGACCAGCACGGAGGTACGGATCAAGGCCGCGTTCCTGTACAAGTTCAGCGATTTCATCGAATGGCCGCCGGCGTCCTTCGCGCGGGCCGACAGCCCGTTCGTGATCGGTGTGATGGGCGCGGACGCTCTTGCCGACGAGCTGGCGCAGGTGGTGGCGAACCGACACGTGGGCGCACGGCCCGTCGAGGTGCGCAAGCTCAGGCGCGGCGCCAGCCTGGCGGGCCTGCAGGTACTGTTCGTCGGCGGCCGCGTCGCCGAGCATGTGGCGGGAATCCTCGCCGCCGCCAAGGGGCATTCCACGCTGACCGTCACCGAATCGGAGGACGAGCAGGCGCCGGGCAGCATCATCAATTTCGTGCTGGTGGACGACAAGGTGCGCTTCGACGTCGCCTTGCCCGCAGCCGAAGCCGTCAAGCTGAGGATCAGCGCGCGCCTGCTCGCGGTGGCGCGCAAGGTCGTGGCGGGGACCTCGTGACGAGGCGCGCTTTCTCGCTGCGCCAGAAGCTGCTCGCGCTGGTGATGCTCACCACCTTCGCGGCGCTGGTGGTCGCGCTGGGCGGGATGATCGCCTACGAGCTGCAGGGCTACCACCGGCGGCTCATCGCCGACCTGACCACGCAGGCCGAACTCCTCGGGCGCACCATCGCGCCCGCGCTTACGTTCGACGACGCGCGCGTGGCGAAGGAAAACCTGGACCTGCTGCGCTCCCGGCCGCAGGTCGGCGCGGCCGCGATCTACACGGCGCGCGGCGCGGTGTTCGCTTCCTACCTGCGCGGCCGCGGCGACGCCGCCGCGCCCAGGCTGCCCGAGGCGGAAGGCGTGCGCGTGGAGGGCGCGCAGGTGCTCGTCTTCAAGCGCATCCTCAACGACGGCGAAATCCTGGGCACGGTGTTCCTGCGCGCCGACTACGAGATGGGCCAGCGCGTGCTGGCGAACCTGGGCATCGCCTCGCTGGTTCTCGCGGTGGCGCTGTGCCTGGCCTACCTGCTGTCCAAGACACTGCAGCGCATGGTCACCGATCCGGTGCTCGCCATCGCGCAAGTCGCGCGCGAGGTGGTCGAACGGCGCGACTATTCGAAGCGCGCCCGGAAGCAGAGCGGCGATGAAGTCGGCACGCTGGCGGAGTCCTTCAACGGCATGCTGGCCGAGATCGAGCGGCGCACCAGCGAGCTGCAGGACAGCAACCGCAAGCTGGGCAGCGAGGTCGCCGAGCGCGCGCGTGCCGAGCAGGAGGTGCTGCGCCTGAACCAGGAGCTCGAGGCCCGCGTACGCGAGCGCACCGCGCAGCTGGAATCGGCGAACCAGGAGCTGGAGGCCTTCTGCTACTCGGTGTCGCACGACCTGCGCGCACCCCTGCGCGCCATCGACGGCTTCAGCCAGGCGCTGGTCGAGGACTTTTCCGAAAGCGTGCCGGAGGGCGGCCGGCGCTACCTGGACCGCATCCAGACCTCCACGCGGCGCATGGGCCAGCTGATCGAGGACCTGCTCAACCTGTCGCGCGTGTCGCGCGGTGCACTGGAGCGGCGCCCGGTGGACGTGGGCGAGGTGGCGCGCCAGGTGCTCGCCGAGATCGAACAGCGCGAGCCCGAGCGCCGCGTCGAAGTGCAGATCTGGGACGGCATGGCGGCCGAAGCCGATCCGCGCCTGCTGCGCGCCGCGCTGGAAAACCTGCTCGCCAACGCCTGGAAATTCACCGCCAAGACCGCGGCGCCGCGCATCGAGGTCGGCTGCCTGCGCGACGGCGAGCGCTCGACGTATTTCGTGCGCGACAACGGCGCCGGCTTCGACATGGCCTACGCCGACAAGCTGTTCGGCGCGTTCCAGCGGCTGCACGCGGTGGACGATTTCCCCGGCACCGGCATCGGGCTCGCGACGGTGCAGCGCATCGTCAACCGGCACGGCGGTCGCATCTGGGCGGACGGGCAGGTGGGCAAGGGCGCCGTGTTCTTCTTTACGCTGGCGTACCACGACGACAGGCGCAAGGAGCCGAGGCAGGGCCAAGGAGGTGCGACATGACACCGGAAGCGATCAAGCTGCTGTTCATCGAGGACTCCGAGCTCGACGTCGAGCTCGCCACGCGCGCGATACAGAAGGAGGGCTTCGACGTGGCCGCGCGGCGCGTCGAGCTGGAAGCGGACATGCGCCGTGCGCTGGCCGAGGACCCGCCGCACGCCATCCTGTCGGATTTCTCCATGCCGCGCTTCGACGGCATCAACGCGCTGCGCGTGGCGCGCGAGATCGCGCCCCTGGTGCCGTTCATCTTCGTCTCGGGCACCATCGGCGAGGAGCGCGCCATCGAGGCCATCCGGCTGGGCGCTACCGACTACGTGCTGAAGAACAACATGCGCCGGTTGGGCACCGCCGTGCGCCGCGCGCTGGCCGAGGCCGAGGAGCGCGCGCGCAGCATGGCGGCGGAAGAGGAGCGCGCGCGCCTGGTCGAGATCCTCGAAGCCACCAGCGACTACGTCAGCATGTCGGACCCCGACGGGCGCCGGACCTACCTCAACGCCGCGGGCCGCCGCCTGACTGGCATCGACGGCGGCAAGGCGCTGAGCGGGCACGTCAACGATAGTTACCCGCCGTGGGCGCGCGACATCCTCATCAAGGACGCGCAGCCCGAGGCCGAACGCAACGGCCTGTGGTCGGGCGAGACGGCGATCCTCGATCCGCAAGGCGACGAGATCCCGGTGTCGCAGGTGGTGATCGCGCACCGCAATGCGGAGGGCGGCATCCGCTTTTATTCGACCATCGCGCGCGACATGCGCGAGCGCAAGGCCTATGAAGCGCGCATCCAGCACCTGGCCAACTACGATGCCCTCACCGACCTGCCCAACCGCTCGCTTCTCGGTGATCGCACGGCGCAGGCCGTCGCGCACGCGCGGCGCTTCGGCCGCTCGGTGGCGCTGGTGGTGCTCAACCTTGACCGCTTCAAGCTGGTGAACGACAGCGGCGGCCACGCCCTGGGCGACGAGCTGCTGCGCGGCGTGGGCGAGCGCCTGCCGCGCGTGGTGCGCGAGGGAGACACGGTGGCGCGGCTGGGGGCGGACGCGTTCGCGGTGCTGGCGGCCGATCTCGCGCGCGTGGACGACGTGGTCGCCGTGGTGCGCAAGATCCAGCAAGTGCTGCGCCCGCCGTTCCGCGTCGGCGACGCGGACGTGCATGTCACCGCCAGCATCGGCGCCAGCGTCAGCCCGCGCGACGGCGAGGACTTCGACGTGCTGCTGCGCAACGCCGACGCCGCGGTGCACCGCGTCAAGGCCGAGGGTCGCAACGCCTTCCATTTCTACTCGGCCGACATGACCCGCGAGGCCGCCGACCGCGTGCGGCTGGAGGCGGAGCTGCGCCGCGCGATGCAGAAGGCCGAACTGGAGATGCACTTCCAGCCCCAGGTGCGCCTCGAGGACGGGCTCGTGGTGGGCGTGGAGGCGCTGATGCGCTGGCACCACGCCGAGCGCGGCTGGATTTCGCCCGCGCAGTTCATGCCGATCGCCGAAGAATCCGACTTGATCAACGATCTGGGCGCCTTCGCGCTGTCCGAAGGCATGCGCCAGGTCGCGCAGTGGACAGGCGCTGGCGGGGCGGGGCTGCGCCTGGCGGTCAACGTCTCGGCGCGCCAGTTCAGGAGCGTGGACTTCGTGGACACGGTCGGGCAGGCGCTGCTCACCAGCGGGCTGGACCCGGCGCGCCTGGAGATCGAGCTCACCGAGGGCGTGCTGGTGGAAAAACAGGACGAGGCCATCGGCATCCTGAAGCGCCTCAAGGCGCTGGGCGTGCAGGTGGCGGTGGACGACTTCGGCACCGGCTATTCCAGCCTGAGCTACCTGTCCTGGCTGCCCATCGACTGCCTGAAGATCGACCGCTCGTTCGTGCACCGCATCGCCGACCGCGGCCGCGACACGGCCATCGTGCAGGCCATCGTGTCGCTCGCGCATTCGCTCAACCTGCGCGTCATCGCCGAGGGTGTGGAGACGCCGGGCCAGGCGCAGTTCCTCCAGGAGCATCACTGCGACGAGGTGCAGGGCTTTCTGTATTCGCGGCCGATGCGCGGCGACGCCATCCCGGCGCTGCTCGGGTCGGGCCCGCTGCAACGACACTGAAGGAGCCGCCGCCGATGGTCATAAAATCGATCCTGCTGGTCGAAGACAATCCTGACGACGAGGAGCTCACGCTGCGCGCGCTGCGCAAGGGCAACGTCGCCAACGAGGTGAGCGTGGCGCGCGACGGCAGCGAGGCGCTCGAGTACCTGTTCGGCACCGGCAAGTACGCCGGCCGCGACACGACGCAGATGCCCACGGTGGTGCTGCTCGACCTTAAGCTGCCCAAACTGGGCGGTATCGACGTGCTCAAGCGCATGCGCGCCGACGAGCGTACGCGCCTGATCCCGGTCGTGGTGCTGACGTCCTCGAGCGAGGACGAGGACATGCTGCGCAGCTATGAATCGGGGGCCAATAGCTACGTGCGCAAGCCTGTCGAGTTCGCGGCCTTCGCCACCGCGGTGGCGCAGCTCGGCGTGTACTGGATGCTGCTCAACCAGGCGCCGCCGCGCTAGCCGCCCGCAGCGAGGGAGCGGTCGAGGAACCGCACCACCAGGCGCACCAGCTCGTCCTCGTGGCCCTCGAAGAAGTGCTTCGCGCCGGGGACCGCGACCTGCTCCGAACCGGGTACCTTCTCGATTTCCTTCAGGCGCTCGGGCGCACCCCAGCGCGTCACGTTCCAGTCGTCGCCGCCATAGATGTCGAGCACCGGGATATGGATGCGGAACATCTCCTGCAGGCCCTGGATGATGCTGATCATGACCCAGGAGCGGACCGTGTCGTCGTCGGTGCGGATCAGGTACTGGTTGGCCATCGTCGCGCCCAGGCTGTGCGAGACGATGCCGATCTTCTTGTAGCCCTTGGCCTTGAGGAAATCCACCGCCAGCTGGATGCGCTCGCTCGAGTCCGGATAGAGCGGCACGTACTTGCCGAGGATCGCGGTGCTCGGCAGCACCGGCATCTGGATCGAGAGCGTCGTGTAGCCGGCGTCGGCGATTTTCGTGCGCAACTGGCCGTAGAGCTCGTAGTCGGGGCTCCAGCCGCGACCATGCGCGACTACGACCGCGCCGCGCGGGTGCGCGGCCACGGTGTACAGCGCGAGGAAGCGGTGGCCGTTCTTCTGCTGCAGCCAGTCGACGTCGCCCACGAAAATGCCGGGCACGGTCTGGTCGGCCCAGCGCTTCTCGCGCTCGTAGTCCTGGCCCGCGGCGGGCGGAATCGCGGCGAGCAGGGCCCACAACGAAATAAAAGCAAAAAGCCCGCCGAGGCGGGCTTTTTGCGTGTTGCGGCGTGCGTCAGGCAAGACGGAACGGCATCTTGCGCAGCCGCGTGCCGGTGAGCGCGAACAGCGCGTTGCCCATCGCTGGTCCGAGGAGCGCCATGCCCGGCTCGCCGATGCCGCCGGGCTTTTCCTTGCTGGCGACGATGTGCAGGTCGATCTTCGGCGTCTCCGGCATGCGCGGCAGCAGGTAGGTGTCGAAGTTCGTCTGCTGCACCACGCCGTCCTTGAGCGTGATCTCGCCGTACAGCGCCGCCTGCAGCCCGAAGATGACGTTGCTCTCCAGCTGCTGGCGCACGATGTTCGGATTGACCATGTGCCCGAGGTCGACGGCGACGACGATGCGGTGCAGGACGGGCTTGCCGTCCTTAATGGACACTTCGGCCACCTGCGCCATGTAAGTGTCGTAGCCCTCCATCAGCGCAATGCCGTGGGCATGCCCCTTGGGAAGCGCCTTGCCCCAGCCGGCGTTCTTGGCCGCGACGTCGAGCACGTGGGTGAAGCGCGGCTTCTTCTCCAGCAGGCTGCGCCGGAACTGGTACGGGTCCTTGCCCGCGGCCGCCGCCATCTCGTCGATGAAGGTCTCGTTGGCGAAGACGTTGAGCGCGTGCGACACCGAGCGCAGGTAGCCGACTCGCAGCCCAGGCTCGTGGATCACCGTGGCCACCGACTGGTTCGGGATGTCGTAGGGCACGAGGATCGCCTCGGTCATGAACGGATCGATGCCGTCCTTCACCACGGGCGGGAACAGGCGCGCCGTCACCGACGGTCCGGTCATCTTCAGCGTCAGCGCGACGGGCTTGCCGCTCGCGTCGAGGCCGCCCGACATCTGCGTCAGGCTCGCGGGCCGGTAGAAGTCGTGCGTCATGTCGTCTTCACGCGTCCAGACCAGGTGCACGGGAACGCCGATCGCCTTCGAGATCTCCACGGCCTGCGCCATGTAGTCGAGGTCGATGCGCCGGCCGAAGCCGCCGCCGAGGAACGTCGTCTTGACGGTGATCTGCTCGGGCTTGAGGCCCGTGATCGCCGCCGCCATGCCGAGCGCGGCCTGCTGGAATTGGATCGAGCCGATCAGCAGCGCCGAGTCCGGACGCACGTCCGCCGTATAGTTCATCGGCTCCAGCGGCGAGTGCGAGAGGAACGGCATTTCGTAGGTCGCGTCGACGGTCTTGGCAGCGCCCTTCAGCGCACCGGCGGCATCGCCCTGCATCTTGATGGTCGCGCCCGGCGTCTTCAGCGCCTCGGTCAGCTGCTGGTGCACGCCCTCGGAGCTGAGCCCCTTGTTCGGGCCATCGTCCCAGATGACGGTAAGCGTATCCCGCGCCTGCTTGGCCTGCCACCAGCTATCGGCCACCACGGCCACGCCGTCGGTGATCTTGACGACGTGCTTCACCCCGGGCATCGACTTCGCTTTCGAGTCGTCGAACGACACGGGCTTGCCGCCCGTCACCGGGCATTGCGCGAGCGACGCGTACAGCATGCCCGGCAGCTTGACGTCGATCCCGTACACGGTGCGGCCATGCACCTTGTCAGGGGTATCCATGCGGTGCAGCGGCTTGCCGACGTAGCGGAACTTGGACTCGTCCTTCAGCTTCACGTCCTTGGGCGGCGTGAGCTTGGAGGCCGCCTCGGCGAGCTGCCCGTAGGTCGCGTGCTTGCCGCCGGGTCCGCTCACATGGCCGTCGTGCGCATGGCATTTGCTCGCGTCGACCTTCCACTTGTCGGCCGCGGCCTGGATGAGCATCATGCGCGCCTGCGCGCCAGCGACACGCAGCTTCACGTAGCCGTCGCGGACCGAGGTCGAGCCGCCCGTGATCTGGCCGCCCAGCATCTCGTTGATGTAGACCTCGCCCGGAGGCGCGAAATCGACCTTGACCTTGTGCAGGTCGACCTCGAGCTCTTCAGCGACGAGCATCGGCATGGCCATCACCACGCCCTGGCCCATCTCGGAGCGGGCGCACAGGATGGTGATCGTGTTGTCGGAGCCGATGCGCACCCAGGCGTTGGGCATCGACGTGATGACTTCCTTGGCGAAGACCTGCGGCAGGTGGATGCCGATGACCAGGCCACCGCCCAGCGCGGTGCCGGTCTTCAGGAAATCGCGGCGCGCGGGATTCTTGAGAGTTGTTGTCATGGTCAGGCTGCCTTGGTGCCGGCCGCTTTGTGGATCGCGGCACGGATGCGGGGATAGGTGCCGCAGCGGCAGAGGTTTCCTGCCATCGCAGCGTCGATGTCGGCGTCGGTCGGGTGGGGCTTGGCCGCGAGGAGCGCAGTCGCGCTCATGATCTGGCCCGACTGGCAGTAGCCGCATTGCGGCACGTCGAGGGCGATCCAGGCCGCCTGCACCTTTTGGCCGACGGCGCTCGCGCTCACGCCTTCGATCGTCGTGATCTTCTTGCCGATCGCCGCCGAGAGGGGCGTGCCGCAGGAGCGCACCGGGTGGCCGTCGAGGTGAACGGTGCACGCGCCGCAAAGCTGCGCGCCGCAGCCGAACTTGGTGCCGGTCATGCTGAGCGTGTCGCGCAGGACCCAAAGCAGCGGCGTGCTCGGATCGGCGTCGACCTCGCGGGTCTTGCCATTGACAGTGATGCTGGCCATGGGGTGAAGCCTCCTTGTTGTATGGATACAGCTTGTTCTAGTGGCGGAATCCTATGCTGCCGCGAGCGGCAAGAGAAGCGCATTCGCGCAGCGAATTCGTATTTCGGTAGTGCAGTGCAGCAATACCGTCTCGTAAGGTGGGCCAAGGCCCACTGTACCCGCGACCGACCGATCGTCCGGGGGGCCGTTGGCCCACCGTACGCGCAAATAGCTTCCGCCGTACGGTGGGCCAACGCCCTACTC